>JABHGY010000141.1 GCA_018671775.1 Fidelibacterota bacterium | reverse complement strand
GATGTTCATATTCAAGCAATCCAAGATGATATTTTTTCTTTAAAACAGAAATACGCAAATACCTTTGACTATGTTATTGAACAAACGTGTTTTTGTGCTATTGATCCGAGTCGAAGAAATGATTATGCAGATGTGGTACAATCAATTTTAAAACCTGGCGGTCAGTTAATTGGACTTTGGTTTCCTTTAGATAAAACAATGGAAGAAGGCGGTCCTCCGTGGGCCACAAGTATTGATGAAGTTAAATCTCTCTTTAATTCTGGTTGGGGAATTGAAAAAGAAGAGTGGCCTACTTTATCCATATCCCCAAGAAAAGACAGAGAAAAGATGATCATTTTTAAAAAAGATTGACCGATTTCACGTTTTTGCCCCTTTCATTTTTAAACTAACTTCCGTGTTATGAATTCAAACCTAAATATTGCAATTAATGCAGCCAAAGAAGCCGGCTCTCTAATAATGAATTATTATAAAGCAGATTATGAGATTCAGGAAAAAGGATACCACAATCCCGTTACCACAGCGGATCATGCGGCCGATGCTTATTTGAAGGAATCATTATTAGTAGCACGGCCTGACTATGGTTGGCTGTCAGAAGAAACAGTAGATTCACCTGAGCGACTTTCTAAAAAATATGTTTGGGTTGTAGATCCTTTAGATGGAACAAAAGAATTTATTGAGGGTGTACCAAATTTTGTTGTGAGCGTGGCCCTTGTTGAGAATGGTTTTCCCATTGTTGGCGTTCTTTTTAATCCGGTTACAAAAGAAATATTTATCGCCTCTAAAGATGAAGGTGCTTTTTTGAACGATAAACCTATCCATTGCATTACAAAAGAGAACCTTAATGAAATGGTAATTTTGAATAGCCGTTCGGAAACACGTCGCGGATTATGGGCGCCTTATGATGGGACCTTTGGCGAATTAAAACCGATTGGGTCTGTCGCCTACAAATTAGGCCTCACCGCTGCTGGACAAGCAGATATTTTCGCCTCTCTTCGTCCAAAAAATGAATGGGATATTTGTGCTGGGAATTGCATTGTGAATGAAGCTGGTGGAAAATTAATTGATTTGAACGGAAATCAAAGGCAATATAATCAAAAAAATACGTTGATAACGCCAGGATTGATTGCCGGAGAAAAAGAGGCAGTAGATAAAACCTTTGAAATCTTGAAAAAGAAATAAAATTCGAAAAAGACATTCAACCGATTCTTTGTAAATTAATTTATTAAAAGTGAGAGAAAAATGACCCAAAGACCAGAAGATGCAATTAAATGTTTAGATAAAGGATTTGTCCGTCTCGTGGACGCCATGGGCGGTGATGATGCGATTGTCCAAGCGGCGCGAGTTAGTTATGGACAAGGGACCAGTAAAGTATCACAAGATCGAGGGCTTATCCGTTATTTGATGCGCCATAGACACACCACTCCTTTTGAAATGGTGGAATTTAAATTCCATTGTAAAATGCCAATTTTTGTTGCACGACAGTGGGTGCGCCATCGTACCGCAAATATCAATGAATATTCTCTGCGATACTCTGAGGCGCGGGATGAATTTTATTATCCGGAGACAGAACATATTCAATTTCAATCCGCCCTAAATAAACAAGGCAGATCTGGGGAAGTCCCTGCAGAGTTAAAACAAAAAGTCTTGGACTATTTTAAGGAAAATTCTGAGCGGAGTTTTGCCATGTATCAAGAATTAAATGAAGCGGGTGTGGCTCGAGAATTAGCCCGATCTCTTTTGCCTGTGAATATTTACACCGAATGGTATTGGAAAAATGATTTACATAACTTGCTTCATTTTATAGGTTTACGATCTGATGGTCATGCCCAATATGAGATTCGTGTTTTTTCTGATGCGATGGCACATTATGTAAAAGAAAAAGCACCTTTTGCTTGGGAGGCTTATCAAGATTATGTAGTTCATGGTATGCGTTTTTCTAAAATTGAAAAAGGATTACTTGAAAAGCAGCTTCCTGATAGGGTCATTGATGATATTGTAGAAGATATTGCTTACCAACTTACAGCCACACTCCATAAAGGAAAGCCAAGAGATGAGGCTGATTTATATCCCTTATATCAAAAACAGGGAGGTTCTGATTCTGAAACAGATTTCAATTTAAAATGGGAATCGGGAGAAATTGAAGCAAGTAATGTGCGTGAACTCCGTGAATTCAAAGATAAACTGATTTCACTTAAAAAGTAAAAATAATGCTTACATGTTAAATTTTATATTTTTCAAATTTGCGAATACATTCATACTCAAACACTTTAGCGCATTAAACACATGAATACTTCGAGTCATGAAGGTCACCGCCAACGTCTGCGTGAGAAATTTTTAAAAAACGGATTAGAGGGATTTCTTGATTATGAAATCATTGAACTTCTCCTCACTTTAGGAACGCCTCGCTCTGATTGTAAACAACCAGCAAAATCAGCCTTAAAACAATTTGGGTCTTTGAAAGCCGTCCTTGAAGCAGATATAAAAGACTTGAAAGCGATTAAAGGTATTGGTGATAAAAATGTTTTTGGACTCAAGCTTTCTCAAGCCGTATCCCGAAAATATTTGTCTGATCGCATTCTTAATCAAGATTTTGTCCGTTCATCGGATGATGTATTGACTTATTTGAAGCATAATTTAAGAGATAAAAATCATGAAGTTTTTATGGTTATTTATTTAAATGGTAGAAATCAAATTCTTAAAATGGAAGAATTATTTAAGGGGACACTCAACACTTCAGCTGTATATCCGCGAGAGGTCATCAAGCGTGCTTTAGAGAATGATGCGGCTGCTTTGGTTTTTGTTCATAATCATCCCAGTGGAAATCCAAATCCGAGCAAAGACGATTTGACCATCACTAAAAAATTAAAAGAAGCTACCGCTTCAATTGATATTTCTATCCATGATCATTTGATTATTGCGGGAAATGATGTTTATTCCTTCGCAGATCATGGTTTGATTTAATTATTTGGTTTATAGAGATACGAACAAAAAGAAAGATATAATATCAAAATTCATCCTTAAATTTTGCTTATGAAAACAAAAACAATCTCACTCAAGAAAGTCGGGATGTTTGACATGAGTCATCAATCCGCAAGCATTTTGTCCATCGTGTTGGGCTCATTACTCATTGTTCTCTTTGCTCAAATTTCCATTCCCTTGCCCTTTAGTCCTGTCCCGATTACGGGACAAACTCTCGCCGTTTTATTGGTGGGGAGCATGCTCGGCTCTCGTCGTGGTGCTATGGCTGTTTTGTTATATTTAATGGAAGGTGCTTTAGGTCTTCCTGTTTTTGCCAGTATGAAAGCTGGATCTCATATTTTGATTGGCCCCACAGCCGGTTATCTCTGGGGATTTGTAATAGCTTCTTTTTTTATGGGCTACATAAGCGAAAATGGTTTCAATAAAAATATGGGATTCAGTGCAATTTACTGTCTGCTTGGCACGCTAATTATTTTGATGGCTGGCGTTTTATATTTGAGTATTTTCAGGATTGGATTTAGCGAAGCGATGATGATTGGATTTTATCCTTTCATTTTAGGTGGTATTATCAAATCCATTATTTGTGCTGGACTTATTACTGGCGCAAAAAAACTACAATAGGGACAAAGGACTAAGTCCTCACTTTTTATTCAAAGTGAGCAAAAACGGATAGATTGATTTCGGATATTTTAGGTTTCTGAATCTTTTTGCTTGCCTCTTTTAAAGCTTCAAATGGGAATATGTTTAATTCCTTTGCAATGAACCCGGCTGTTAAAGCAGATATGTTTTTCCTCACATCTTTTTTAGCGCTTTCTGGGAAGGCTAGGGGTAGCACTTTTGCCTGAGTCTCAATTTCGTCCAATCCATCTGAAAAGTAAATAACGGAGGTTTTTTTCATCGCTTTTGTAAGACGAGCAACTTTTGATTTTCCTTCTTGTGCAATAATGGCAACCACATCTGGCTCTACAATACCAGAATATAGAACAGGGTCTGGACTGATGACAATCTCCACTACAGAAAAGCCTGTTTGAATTGTGATAGGGAAATCGGCTCTTCGACTGACCCATAATCCAGATAATGTTGCAGCGGAGGCCAATAGATTTCCGGCTGAAACAACTTTTTGTCCAGCAGCGCCAGCTAAAACAACCCGAATGGGTTTATCTAATTTGGAAGAAAATATCGTTTCCAATTCCAATCCAGTCATGGGCTTTTCTTGGCTCGCTTGTTTTTGAATCTGTTGATAGCTTTTTTGAAAACTGGGACGTTCTGTTTCTTGTAAAACCCCCGATTCCATTTTCATACCATTCATATAAACCATCATTTCTTTTTTGCCAAAGTCATTCCGTGGAACATAATAAGCTGTGCATAATTCCCAAATATCAATGAGTGAAAATCCACCATGTTTCATAGATTTTGAAATTAAGCTGGGCAAATCTTTATCGAAGGCCGTAGCGCGGGCGACAAATCCGCCTCCATTTACTTTTGCCGTTCCCGCAATATCCATTGGCGCATCGGTGCTGCCGTGAGCAGTCGTGGCCGTAATACTATCGAAAGGCGTTGTGACGGAATGCTGTCCGCCCGTCATCCCAAAGTTAAAATTATTGAGGACTAATACAGCAATATCAGTATTTAATCGTGCTGCATTGAGTAGATGATGCCCTCCAATTCCACATCCACCATCACCAATAAGAACGATTACGTGTAAATCAGGATTTTGCATTTTGATGCCAGATGCGTACGTAATTGAACGGCCATGAAGTCCATGAAATGCATGGGTTACAAAATATTTATCTGAAAGCCCGACACAACCAATATCGGTGACAATCACAACTTCAGAAGGATCAAGATTTTGTTGTTTTAAGCTATCACTCAAGGCGCCAAGCACTTTACCGTGACTACAACCAGGGCAAAATTCATAAGGCAAATTGTCTTCTGCGATATAAGTTTCTAATGCTTTATTTTCCATGATATGCTCCAATAATTTCTTCTGGCGTAATTAGAATAGTGTCTACACGGTTAACACCTATTATCTCAATATCACGATTCACTAAACGCTCGATTTCGTGGCGATACTGACCATGGTTCATTTCTGGTATAATAATGCG
>JABHGY010000140.1 GCA_018671775.1 Fidelibacterota bacterium | reverse complement strand
TTAACGTTTTGAGTGAGGGCACAAATTCTGTTCTGGTGCCTGTGTATTTGACAATTATTGAGCCACTCGCAACAGATGAAAGTTTGATTCTCCCAGAAGAGACAAGATTGCATTCGGCTTATCCTAATCCATTTAACCCCTCAACGACATTTCGCTATTCTCTTGCTGAAAAAACACATGTCTCTTTAATTGTTTACGATTTACTAGGCCATCCTGTGCGGACTTTGGTGAATCAAGTGAATCCTGTTGGAGAATATCAATTGCAGTGGAATGGAAAAAATGATCAGGGACAAGTCATTGGCGCAGGGATATATTTCTATCAAATGATGGCCCAAAGATTGATAAAAACTCACAAAATAATTCTCCTTAAATAATTCCAAAAATATCCTTACTTTCAAAGGCTAAATGCGCTACGATATTTAGCAAGTATCTTTCCTACAGAATGGAGAGTCAATATTTTGCAGAATCAATTCAAACTGGCTAATTAAAAAAGAGGAGAAAATAATGTTCAAAAAATTTAAAAATCATGAATCGGGATTTACCATGATCGAGATTATGGTTGTGGTTGTGATTGTGGCTATTTTAGCTGCGGTGGCTGTTCCGATTTATGTAGAATATGTAAAAAGTGCACGTGCCTCTGAAGCGCGCTCCGTGATTGGTAGTATTGCCAATTCTTCTGATATGTTTTACCAAACCAGTGGCGAATGGCCGACTTCAATTGAAGATTTAGAACGAAAAGGGCAGTTGGATTTAAAACGCTCGACTAAAACTAAATGGCAATTTGAACTTCAATTAAGTGATGAAGGTGGTAACATTACAGCTACAAGCACAGAAGAGATGGCTGGCGGTGGTGGGCATCAAGTAATCTTTAATCGAGAAACAGGCAGATTTTCGGGCTACGGAACAAAAGACGAGGAATAAAATAGTCATGAAGATTAAAGATTTATTGACTTATTCCGTAGATAGTGGCGCTTCTGACTTGCACTTGAGCGTAGGTTCGGTTCCCATGGTGAGAATTAACGGAACCATGAAACCATTAAATATGGACAAATTAAGTCAATCAGAGATGGAATCAATTCTTCCTCAGGTGATGGATGAGGATCAAATTGAGATATTTATGGAAAATAAGGAAATTGATCTCTCCGCAAAACTGGAAGGAAAAGGTCGGTTTCGTGTCAATTTTTTCAACCAAATCAATGGATTAGCTGGTGTGTTTAGAACAATTCCTGAAGTGGTCAAAGATTTTGACGACTTAGGTATTCCTCCTATTTTACGTAGTTTATCAGAGATTGATCGAGGATTGGTTCTCTTGACGGGACCAACAGGCTCTGGAAAAAGTACCACATTGGCTGCGATGATTGATCATATCAATTCGACAAAAGCTTGTCATATTATTACGATTGAAGATCCTGTGGAATATTATCATCGTTCTAAGGAGAGTTTAATTAATCAGCGAGAATTGGGCGCAAATACCAAAAGTTTTTCCAACGCACTCCGTGCGGCTTTGCGAGAAGACCCTGATGTAATTCTAGTCGGTGAGATGCGTGATTTGGAAACTATTTCATTGGCATTAACAGCGGCTGAAACAGGTCATTTGGTTTTTTCAACGCTTCATACCTCTTCGGCGGTAAAAGCGATTGATAGGATTATCGATATTTTTCCCCCTGGACAAAAAGATCAGATTCGCTCAATGCTTTCAGAAAGTTTAGAAGCGGTAATCGCACAAAAGCTTCTTCCTTCCAAAGACGGAAAAGACAGGCTCCCTGCTTGTGAAGTTATGATTGCATCTACAGCGATTCGGAATTTGATTCGGGAGGATCGTATTTATCAGATTCCGTCTATCATTCAATCTGGTGGCGTGGACGGTATGCAAGGTTTGGATCAAGATTTACAACGCCTTGTTTCTCAAGGGAAAATTGAGCGAAAATCAGCCATGGCTATTGCAGATAACCCAAAATTATTTAGGTCGAGTGTTCTTTAAGTGAAAAATGTTTTACAGAGAAATGGGGGATTTACGTTTATTGAAGTGATGACAGCTTTTATGATTATTTCCATTGCTTCGGTGGGCATGATGATGGGAGCAGGACACGCACAAGGGGAACTACGTTCGATTGAATTATCGGAGCGTGCCACAGAAGAATTATTAAATTTTACAGAATATTGGAAAGGTAGGATTGCAGATGGACGCTTATCCCCGTCGGAAAGAATTGGAAATCCTGAAGGTAAAACAGTCTTATTACGTGGTAGTCGAAATTCTGAAGACAGAGTTGAGGCTAAATTATTTTATGATCTAACAGTTTTAGATAATATTTCGGAATTTGGCAATACTCCTATTAATCGAGTCAAGTTGGAAACCTGGATTAGGTGGGATAATTTTTTATCTAAGCGTAAGCAATCTTCTCAGACGGCAAGGAAGCGAAGATTGGAAACAATTATGATGGTTTTTTAAGTGAAAAATATGTTCAAAAAATCAAATTCAGGCTTAACACTTATGGAATTAACCGCCGTTATGACGGTTGTAGGTGTCATCGCATTGGGAATGGGTGTTGGTTTTAAAAATATTCTTTACCATTATCAGCATGATGCGGTTCGCCAAGATATTCGTCATTATGGAAATATCATCATGCGTGAGATTCAAAAAGAATTGAGCGCTGCAGAAAAAATTGAAGAAGATCATTTAGAGGGATTCTCTCGATTGAAAATATTTTATTATAAAGAAAACCTAACGCCAGATATGATTATTACCGGATCAACAGATGATGGCGTAAAATTCAATGGTGAGTTTCCTTTGGCCGGGACACTTGGATTGCCAAAAAATGGGCAATATCGTGGTGAAAACAAAAGAGGTATAATGATGACAAGATTTGATATCCGTCGTCATGTAGATACGCGTCCCAATTTGTATAAATTTTCTGATGCCTATCTCTACGTCAATTTAATTTTGTCCTTGGAGTCTTCCGTTTATACCGATGGTAAAACAGTCAAAGAAGAATTTCCTTTTTTAAGAAAAACATTTATGTCAAGCGCCTACATCAATGCAAAAATTTAGACAATACGAAAAAGGATCCGTTGCGCCATTAGCTGTTTTGTTCACGCTTTTAAGTATGGCTTTTACGATTGCCTATCTCAGAAATAGCTCTACTGTGGCCTCAATGGAGCGGTATCGCTATGCTGAGGCTAAGGCACAATATTTGGCTGAAGCGGGTCTAAATGAAGTCGGTATAGTCGTCTTGCCTAGTATTAAATCAGCGGATACAACCATGTTTGAAGAAGGTCGCGATTTTGGCAAAGATGAAAATGGGAATGTGCTAGGGCAGTATCGTAATATTAATTTAAAAACAGATTTGATGGAAAACTCAACCCGAAAATATTATATGGCGATTAGTGAAGGATTAGTGCGATATAAAACGCCCAGTGGAAATGAAATAGATGTCACTCAAAGTGTTTCCACCATAATGGTCCCTGAAGGTTTCGAAGATTTTATGTATTTTACTAATGAAGAATTACCCACAGGTCCGCCAAATGAAGATTTAAATAACGGAACCATTAATTTTGGTGCAGGTGATAAGTTAGAAGGAAAAGTGCATACCAACGGTACTTTTAATTTCAGCAATTATGGTTGTCCTGAAATTGATCCTAATGCAGAAATAACGATTACGTATGATGCCGTAGAAAATGGAGATGGCGGTATTGGGTCCTGGGGCGCTTGTGGTGATGCGAGTGTTTTTGAATTTACAAATGAGGATGGAGAAACCTATTCTATTTTAGATACAATCAGTCGAATTGATTGGCCTCCTTTAACTTCAGCAAGCAATGCGAAATCCCATGCTTCAAATATTATTACCGCTGATAGTAAGATCACCTTTTCTCCCTCTAAAAAAGATACTTTAATAATGTCTGAAATTCATTTTGCGGACAATGGTTATTATCTCACTCAATGGTGGTATTTGATTCCACCTGTTGGTGGCCCACCGAATGAGTTTGATTATCACTGGGATGCAACAACAAATGGAATTAATAATTTTGATGTTGATGCGGGGCATGTGCGTCTTGGATGGGGCAATGTATTTTTGGATGGCGCAGGGTATGGCGACCCAGAAGTGTTAGTCATTAGTCCAACAACCGGCGTTGGAGATGATGTCTTTTCGTTGTTGAGTGGGTGGGCTTCAGGCGATCAAATACAAATTCAAAACGCATCTGGAACGAAAACAATGATTGTTGAAATTAGCGGTTCTTTTCCGTTCAGTGGAAATATTGTGTGTCCAATTGTGAGTTTTAATTATGATAACTTGGATGAAGGGTTTTTACAAGATGAAGCTGTTGCTCTAAAAAACTTAAATGTGAGTGTGGGCTTAGATCCAGACATAGAATTTAATGCGTATCACAATTTTCACAGTCACGCGGAAGGCGATTATTGTCGTGTAGATGGTTTACAGCATTTTGATTTAGAATATTGGAGACAAGGTGATATCTTTTCTTTGGGTGGCGCTGATGCTGTTTATAATAGTGATTATGTGGTATTTCCAAAAACATTTTTCCCTAATGCGGACAAACCTCAAGTTTTGTATGTAAAAGGCGGACAAGTGTTAGTCAGGGGAGAAGTAAAAGGTAAATATACGATTGTAACCGATGATTATACCGAATACCGTCGCCATGATGACCCTTCTGTCATTGATCGTGTTTGGGGAAATATATGGCTGATTGATGATATTGTATATGAAGATTCTGGCGAAAATGGTGAAATCCTTACGCCTGATGATGGAGGAACAAATAATGTTTTAGGCATGATTGCTGGAGGAAATGTAATCATTGCCAACACAAAGCCTAATGGTGCAAGAGGAAAAATGTTTGGGCAGGATATTATAATTAATGGTGCCTTTATGGCTATTCATGGTGGTTTTTTATCTCATTATTGGCAAAACACAACAGCTGCTTATGGCGCACCAAATGAATCAGACCCCTATAATTCTTTAGGAGATGAGCAAGGGCGATATCGAAATCCATATCGCACTGAATCGTCAGGGCCTTGGGCGGCTTCGAACGATGATATTCGAGGTACCGTTTATGTTTGGGGAGCTATTGTTCAATCAAAACGTGGTTATATGAAGCGTAATCAAGTAGGACCGTACAATGTATCTCCAGGCATTGGCTATGATAAAGATTATCACTATGATTATAATCTTAGAGATAATCCCCCACCACACTATCCCAGTCAAGAAGATGGGAATGGAAATGTCATATTGCGTTTGTCATCATACGGCATGGCGCGTTAACCATACAAAAAAAGAGACTGATTCGAAAATGATTTTAGGTTTAGATATTGGAAGGCATTCTATCAAGATGGTTTCCTTAGATAAAACAAAAGAAGGCTTTAAAATTTTGGATGCTGGTAGTCGATTGGTTCCAGATGCAAATAGCGCTTATGACCCAGAAAAAATTGATAAAACTATGTGGGCCATGGCGATTAAAGAACTTATGCGTTTGCAAAATATAAATCCAAAGCGAGTCAAAAATATCGTTACTGGTATTAGCGGTCATCATGTGAGCGTGAAGCAAATCACCACTTTGGACATGCCTTTGGAAGAGCTTCATTCTTCTATGACTTTAGAAGCAAGAAAGCATATTCCCATGGATGGCACCGATGCGGTGATTGATTTTCAAATCTTTGGTCAAAACTCACGTGAAGTTGATAAAATTGATGTGGGTTTGGTGGCATGCACAAAAGGAGTGTTGAGTAATCATTTAGATTTATTGAAAGAATGTGGATTTAAACCGGGTGTGGTTGATGTTGAGCCGATTGCTCTGACAAACGCATTTACTCAAGCGAAAGAAATGCCAGAAGATGGATTGGTTGTTTTGTGTGATATTGGTGCAGTCTCTACAGGCATAGTTGTCTGGGGATATCAGCAGCAATTTTTCACAAGAGATATTCCGATTGGCGCTCACCTGTTCACCAAAGCCATTTCTGATAAGAAAGAAATCCCCTATATGGACGCACAAGAATTATTATCCAAAGAAGGAATCGCGTCTTTGCTTAATCAATCTTCTGGTGATGATACGTCAGCATTAGGAATAGCAGAAAGAACGGTTTTTGATAACTTAGTGGAAGATATTCGTCGTTCACTTCGATTTTACGCTAAAACAACGGGACAAAGTTTCTTTATGAAAATTTTACTTAGTGGCGGTGGTGCAAATACACCAGGCTTAGTAGATTTTATTCAATCAAAGCTCAATGTAGATACAGCTGTATTTAATCCTTTGGAGGCCATGGATGGGGCAGGTGATTTAGCTTTACCGAACCCATCACAATATACAATTGCGATTGGTTTGGCTTTGAGAGGTGGCTTGTCATGAAAAAATATATAGTTATAAACCTTAATCAAGCCGAAAGTAAAGAATCTCGCCAGGAGCGCGTTCAGGATCAGATTCGTTGGGGAATATTTGCCCTTTTTATCATTTTATTTTTAGGAGCGAATATCCGCGTTTGGACCATATCGCGTGGTTATGATCGAATTATTTCACAAAAAGAACAAGAGATTGCTAAAGTGAAGCAGGAGATAAAAGCATTGCGAGCCAAAGGAAAAAACTTGTCCAAGGATGACATTCTTTCTTTTGCGGATTTGGAGCAGAATCGTTTTTTGTGGGCAAGAAATATGGAATTATTGGGAGAAATGACACCAAATGATATGGCGATAACAGGCTTGAAATTTAAGCACGACAAATTAAGTATTTCTGGAATTGTTCCTGTTTATGAGGATCGAAAAGATTTCGAAATTATCAATGATTATATTCGAAAATTAAAACGGAATGAAGAGTTTGCTTCTCATTACAAGCGTATCAAATTTGTTGGGCATAATCGATTAAGTTTTCGAGGGCAAGATATTATTAAATTTGAAGTTTTAGCTCCGGCAAAATATACGCGTGCTACACAGAAAAAAAGGGCAGGATAATGGCAGAAAAACGCAATATAATTCTTTTGGGGCTTATGCTCCTTTTATCTGTTTCTTTTTGGATGGCTTCATCTTTGTTGATAGGTGAAAAACCACTAGATATCAAAATGCTTGAAGAAGAGCAAGAAGAACTGAATGAGAATCTGATATCAGCACAAATTTTAGCCAGTAAATTGGATCGGGTTTATACGCTTTTTCAGGAAAACTTAGCTTTATCTTTGCGTGATTCTTTAGCAGAAGATGCCTCTATGCCTTTTTTGACTAACTTAACGGACAAACTAGAATCTTTAAATATTCAAGTTATAAGTATTAAACCGAAAAATCGTGTTAAAGAAAAAGGATATTATCGTTCGCCTTATCAATTAATGATTCGATGTAGTTTTGATCAATTTGGCGAATTTTTAACCGAATTGGAACGATCACCAAGATTAATCACGGTTGATGATTTTATCGTAAAGAATGGTATTGAACGGGTAAAGTCAAAAGTGCGTGAAGAAGATTTAGTAGATCAAGTTTTTGAAATTGGATTATCGACTATCACATTAGTCAAAAAGAAAGGAAAGGTTGTTTCATGACAAGTTCAGGACGCACCCGCACTGTCTGGATGCTGGTTGCTTGGATGAGTGTATTATCCTTGGTCGTGATTGCATTCAAGCTTTACCCTATGAATGAAAAATGGGGACGTGTTCAATCTCGTTCATCGCAGGTTGAGTTTGGAACGGACGAAGATTTAGAAAGCGTGATTGGTTTTTTAGAAACGCGCTTAGAAGAACGAGGGGAATACATTTTTTCTATTGAAAATACACCCATGCGGATAACCAATGTTCTTTTTTTAACAGATGGATCCGGTCGAAGATTAAGGCGTGATAAAAATGCAATTCGTGTATCCATGATTTATCAAAGTGAGAATCGTTTTTATACGCAATTATCTTATAGAGGGAAATCATTTACGGCTAGTCCGGGAGATACTTTTGATGAATTAGGGCATGTGATCTGGATAGATCAAACGCAAGTAATCGTCAAAAATGAAGGAAAAACCATGTCTTACCCCGCGCCTGGATCGGAAGAAACAACTCCAAAAGAATTAAAAGATTTTGTGGTCCCAGGACAACAACCAGGAAGTAAAGACGAAAGTAAAATAAATAGTTAAAAAAATACTTATCATAAGGGAAAAAATGAAAAAGATACAATTTATATTCATCGCAAGTATGATATTTTTGGCAGGACTCCTTGCGCAATCGTCGAGTGGAACGGTTGCCTCTCGCGAAGCTGAGAACCCGACTCTCATTACGGTGCATGCAGAAGACGCACACTTGCCAGGGATTTTGTCTCTTTTGGCGAAAGAAAGTGGGTACAATATCGTTACTGATCCAAATGTGAGTCAACAAGATAAAATTACAATTCATCTGGATAATGTGCCTATTGAACAAGCCATTAATTTGGTGGTTCGTGCCGTGGGTTTAAGTTATGAAGTGATTGGAAATTCATTTTTAGTCGCTGAGTCTAAAAAGCTTAAAGAAGAAGTGGGTATTTCGTCTTATGTTCTTAATCTGAAATACGCAAACGCATTAGAAGTGCAATCCATGTTGAAAGATATCACAAAACAAGTTAAAGTGGATACGTCAGGAAATAAATTGATTATCAATGCTTCTCCTAAACGGATTGCAGAAATTGAAGACATGTTGGTGCAAATTGATGTTCCTGCCATACAAATTATGCTTGAAACACGCTTGATTGAAGTCTCTGTAGATGCGGAAGAGCAGTTGGGGCTTGATTGGTCAAAATTGGCATCCTACACAAACATTTTGAGTGAAAATGCTACGCCTACAAGTGCGAGCACTGGTGTGCCAGGAGCTGCGACTTCGGGCACATTACCAACGACAAATACTTTTGAAAAATTAACTTGGAAATCTTGGGCTGATCAGACCATTGTCCCTCGATACTTTAGCCGTCAGCTAACGGCATTTAATCTAACACTTGATTTGCTATTGAGAGATAATAAAGCTGAAATTTTAGCGAACTCACGACTCACTACTTTAAATGGTCGGCAAGCTTCTATCGATTTATTAGATATCGTCCCCTATATTTTGAGTTCGGGTGGTGTGGGCGGACAAGTTCAGGTACAAAAAGAAGAAGTGGGAATCAAATTGCAAGTACTTCCCGCTGTCAATACGGACGGATATATCACAGTAAAAGTTGATCCTGAAGTTTCATCTATTTTTGAATTTATTGGTCCAGATAAAAATATTCCTCGCGTAAAAAGCAGAAAATCATCCACAACGATTCGCGTAAAGAATGGGGAATCTATTATCATAGGCGGATTATTAAGTAGAGATAAAAAGAAGACCACATACCGTTTTCCGGTTTTACATAGAATCCCGTGGTTAGGAAAAAAATTATTTACATCTCATAATACGGTAGAACGAAAAACTGAGCTTATTATTCAAATAACGCCACATATTGTGGAAGATAATTATACTAATATCATTAAATCAGAAGATATGCAATTTTTTGAAAATGAAACGATGCAAAAACATAATATTGATAAACAAAATGAGATTGAGGAATAATATGACGATACTTAATAAAATAAAACAGTACTCTTTTTTGATTATCATGGCGGTGAGTCTGCCATTTTTTAGTTGTGATGATCGAGTCGTTGAAGATGATGCGAAATATACATTAACCATAAGTAGCAAAGCTTTTATGGGCTCAACTTTATCTTCCTTTTCGGAAGAAAGTCAGGTTGGAGAGGATTTGGTAGGAGAAGTGATCTCGACTATGATAGAAGCGAAGCTAACGGATAAAGATGGGAATGTTGTAAAAAATAAAACAGTATATTTTTCAGCCAAAAAAGAGAATACATCTTATGGCTCTTTTGACTTAAGTGAAGGCACAACAGGGGACGATGGTACGATACGTGTTGTCTATACCGATGGTGTTGGCGATGGTGCTGTTGATATTGTATCCACTGCTACTTTTGAAGGGGTTTCAGTAACTGTTAAATATGGCGATAATACGCAGGCTGTTACCAAATTTAGTGTTTACACTCAAGATGATATTTGGCCGTATTCCATAAATATTTCAAGAGATACAGACGTTATATATGTTGATGGGGGTGATACCAAAGCTAGAATCACTGCTTACTTATTAAATAAACTAGGACAACCTGTTGAAAACGCTCAAATCTCTTATGAATCGACACTAGGGTATATTCTTTCCGCTGATGATAATTATCGTACAGATTCCACAGGCGTTGATTCCGTATTTCTTTCAGATGGTGGAGACCCTGAAGCTGTAGGTATTGCGATTGTTACGGCTAGTTTTATGCATCCAGGATTCACTGCAAATCAAATTTCAGATAGTTTGCAAATTGTGATAGAAGACGCTTCATTTCAGGAATGTACCTATATAAATATTCCTTCTTCTTCGCCTGGATCCATTGTCGTGAGAGATGGAGGTGGTATTGAATCCACAAGCATAAAAGCTGAACTTTATGATGATAATAATAATTTAGTGGATACACCAACTTTAATTCGTTTCAAATTATTGCCCATATTAAATGGTTGTTATTTAGAGTCACCTGGTGTGACTGATACTTCAGTTTATACGGCGAATGGCGTTGCAACTATTTCGGTGAATAGTGGAACTGAACCTGGACCAATTAGAGTAGAAGTTTCCACAGAATGTAATGATTTGCAAGCAGTGGCTGTTCCTGTAATTATAGAAGCAGGTGCACCCAAATATATTTATGCAGATTGGAACCCTGGAGATACGGATACACCTGGCGGTGGACTGTATCGGATTCAAGTGTCAGCATTAGTCAAAGATCGGTATCACAATCCCGTAGAAGATAGTACTTATATTTATTGGACGGTTGAGCCTATCTTACCCGACACGATTGTGGAAGCACAAATAGAGGGGACCAGTTTGACTTATAACGAAGCAGAAATTGATGGGATTGATCCTGTTCATGGTGTGGCATTTACAAACTTAACCTACTATCCTGAAGCGATTGGTCAATTTGGAAGAATTACGGCACATACGTGGGGAGAAAACGGAGATAGTATCGGTACAACTTTAGATGATGGTGAAGCTATTTTTGGTTTTATTCCTGGGAGTGTCACTTTAATGTCTTCAGCATCCTATCATGATTTTACCTTAGGCGGGAATCCGAAGCAAATTTTATTGACAGCATTGGTACAAGATTATTACCAAAATCCTGTGAAGAATGCACCCGTTTCATTTTCCGGAATTGGTGTAGAATTTTGGGATGAATATGGATTTGAAACTTACACTGAGGGGACAAATGGATTTCCAGACGATAGTGGTGAACCGAATGGAGGTTGTTTTTCTTGGCGTGATTATGGTTTGGATGATGATCCTTCAACGCCAGACATGGGGAGTTTTAACAATAAGCATGATTCCTTTGATACGAATGGTGATGAATTAGCAGACACATCAGAAGTATCTGAAAATTTTGATGATTTTGGATTAGATGGAGTAGATGGCACCCAAGACGAAGGAGAAGGCAATCACATTTGGGATGGATATTCTATGATTGATTGCGGACCTGTTGTCTTGACGGATAAAGATGGGTACGCAAAAATTATTGTTCAGTTTGACCAGGAAGTTTGTCTTTTTGTGAGTCAGGACGATGAAACAGGCATATGCACTTGGGATGATTTTACCGCTTCTTTATCCGCAACAGTTCTTATTCCGCAAATTACATCAAGCGACCCCATTGAAATCAACTTGGTACGTTCACCTGCTGTATGCAACTAATAGCTAAAACGAGAAAATATTTATGAGCGATAATTTCAATCCACAGTTCTCAAAAATTGGAGAAATATTAATTCATTTAGGAAAAGTAAATGAATCTCAAATTAATCAAGCTTTAGCGGAACAAAAAAATAGCCGAGGCAAAATTGGGGAGACGTTAATTGATTTAGATTTGATTAAGGAAGAAGATTTTGTTGAAGCGTTTGCACTTCAACTGGGCATGAAGAAAGCAGATAATTTTCTTCTCCTTGAAGCCGATTCAGAAGTTGCGGCTATGATTCCAGAAGATTTTGCCCGGTCAAATCGTGTTTTGGCTGTCAAGAAAAATGAATCCATGCTCATCATCGCAATGGAAGATCCTGAAGATTTGGTTACGATTGATTCTATTAAAAGATTAACGAATCTAAATCCAGAGCCTATGGTAGCTGGGACAGTGCTTTTAGAAAAAGCTTTAGATAAAGTTTATGGAGAAATTCAAAAAACAGCTGAAGTCAGTGAAACCATAGACAGTATTACGGTTGTTTCTGGCGATGAAGGCTCACAAGAAGAAGTAAACCTTTCGCCCGACCAAGCCTCAGAAGAGGATGCGCCCATTGTAAAATTGGTGAATTTAATTTTACAGGAAGCTATTAAAGAGAGAGCCACAGATATTCACGTTGAACCTCAGGAGAAAAAAGTCATTGTTCGTATAAGAATTGATGGAGTTTTGCAAACCATTATGACGCCTCCATCAACATCGCTGAGCGGTTTGGTCACACGGATTAAAATTCTATCAAAATTAAATATAGCAGAAAAACGATTGCCACAGGATGGTCGTTTTTCCATCAAATTAACCAATAAAGATATCGATGTTCGTGTTTCCATATTGCCAACCATTTATGGTGAAAAAATTGTAATGCGTTTATTGGATAAAACTGGGTTTGACATCAATTTGACTTCCTTAGGTTTCCCTTCGGCAAATTTAAAAGTTTTTAAAAAAGTCATTAGTCAGCCTTATGGAATGGTCGTGGTTTCGGGGCCAACAGGATCTGGTAAATCAACGTCATTATATGCGGCACTCAAAGAAATCAAAAATGATACAACCAATATCACAACCGTTGAAGATCCTGTGGAATACCAATTAGAAGGTATCAATCAGGTTCAGGTTTTTGATGACATTGGATTAACGTTTGGTTCTATACTTCGTTCTATTTTACGTCAGGATCCAGATGTATTGCTCATTGGAGAAATTCGAGATGGGGAAACGGCTGATATTGCGGTCAAATTTTCTCTGACAGGTCACTTAGTTTTTTCAACAGTTCATGCCAATGATGCGCCCAGCACGATTACCCGTTTGTTAGACATTGGAATTCAGCCATTTTTGGTGGGGTCTTGTCTAAATATGGTGATGGCGCAACGATTAGTACGACGTATTTGTAAAAATTGTAAAGAAGAATACACGCCAACAGCTGAAGAATTGGCTCTCATTGATCTTGATCCTTCCAAAGTGAAGGGGGTCTTCTATCGGGGAAAAGGATGTGCGGATTGTCGAAATACAGGCTATCATGGCCGAATTGCCATTTTCGAGATGATTCCAATGGGGAGAGATTTACGAAAGTTAGTTTTCGAAAATGCGAATGAAGATGATATTCGTCAAGCAGCGCTGGCAAATGGAATGGTAACATTAAGAGAAAGTGGTATCTCTCGCGTTTTAGATGGAACCACTTCAGTGGAAGAAATATTAAGATCAACGGTTGAAGAGCTGTAATGGCATTATTTCAATATTTAACGAAAGATCCTGATGGGAACCGCAAGGAAGGGGAGATTCGTGCTGATTCTTTAGATTTGGCTGCGCAAAAATTGTCAGGCGGTGGAATGCTTGTTGTCAAGTTGACCGAAGTGGACACCACCTGGGATTTTTTGGGTCCTTTCCTTGATGAAGTAACACTCTCTATTGAGCGATTTAAAAATAGGATTCCCTTAAGTAATATCGTTTTTTTTACACGACAACTCTCCACCATGTTTTCAGCTGGATTGACTTTAGAGCGGGCTGTTCAAGGCTTGGCTCTAGAAGAGAAGCATAAAAAATTCAAAAAGATTTTAATCGATGTGGGTGAAAATATCAGAAAAGGGCTCAATCTTTCTGAATCATTGCAAAGACATCCAGGGGTCTTTTCCAATTTATTTGTGGCCTTAACAAAAGCAGGCGAAGTAAGTGGAAATCTCAATGATATTTTGGATCAATTGGCGACCTATCTTGAGAATTTAGATGATACAAGACGAAAAGTCCGGTCTGCTATGAATTATCCCATTTTTATGGTTATATTTTTAAGTGGAATGATTGGCGCTATGTTTATTTTTATTATTCCAAAATTTTCAGAAGTTTATGCGCAATTGGGAGCAAATTTACCTGGTGCAACACGGGCGCTTGTCAATTTGAGCGAATGGATGAGCATCCATTTTTACACGATATTTTTTACGTCGATCGTAATGATGATTTTAATTTGGTTGATTACAAAAACCCAAAGGGGTGGTTTCATTTTTGATTCGGTTTTATTAAAACTACCTGTGTTCGGACCCTTAATTGATCAATCAATCCTCAATAAATTTTGCAAAACATTTGGCATCCTATTGGGGGCGGGTGTTCCCGTTCTAGATTCTATGGCTTTATTAAAAAAAGTGGTAGATAATCGGGTATATGAAAAAGCAATCGGAGATGCCTCAAATTATATTCGTGATGGATATAATATTTCAACTGCCTTAAGGCGAACTGAAGTTTTTCCTTCGATTCTCCTCCAATTAGCATCCACGGGCGAAGAAACGGGAGAATTAGATTCACTTTTAGATCGAGCAGCAGATTATTATTTTAAACAAGTCAATGCGCTGGTAGATCGCATGACCACTTTAATCGAACCTATTCTGATTTTAGCTGTTGGAGCAGTAATTGCCTTAATGGTTGTGATCACATATTTGCCTGTATTTTATCTCGGATCAGCTTTACAACAGGGATTATAATTGAAGCTCAATTCAAGATATTCCATCAGCCAATTATTCTTAACAAAGGGAAGTTAATATGAAACAAAAAAGACAAATTATTCTCACGCTAATCTTGGGATTCTCTCAACTATTGGCATCTGAAGTGCAAGAGCAGAAGAAATTTCAAGGATTTGGATTTAAAGGCATCCAAAATGGAAAAGCAGTCATCGAATTTGAGAACTCGAATTATGAACTCAAATCAGTTGAACATATGGGAACGATTTACCAAAAACCTGAAATTGCTCTGTCCGGTGCTATGATAAACGAAGGTGATCCTTATTTGCCCTCTATAACAACCTTTTATGCTGTTGAACCTGGAAAATCATATTCAGCCAGTGTTTCCGTTCTCGCATCTGAAGCAATCGATAATATAGATATTCTGCCATTTCAGGGCTGGGATAAAGATAAACATGATGCAGATTTGCCTATGATACGAAATCATGTTTTTGAGAGCGATGCCCAATTTCCGAGCAATATTGTCCATGTATCGGAACCTATTGTCATGCGAGATTTGACGCTGGTGAAAGTAACCCTTACGCCATTTCAGTATAATCCAGTTAGTAAAGTTTTGACCGTTATTCAAAATGCAGAAATATCTTTGGAAGTTTCTGGTGAATCGGAAAGCCATTTTCAACCAGCAAAACGTTCGAGAGCCTTTGAGCCGCTTTATAAATCATTGGTGGTCAACTATGAAGATTTTAGTCGAAATGCGGGAGATTATCAGCGTCCTTCCATCCTTTATGTGCTACCTTCAAATATCGGTGGACTCATGTCTACAGTGCAATTGTTGATGGATTGGAAGCATCGTTTGGGATATGAAGTAAATTATGTTTCGAGCTCAAATGTGGTGAATAGTAGCACTAATTTGAAAAATTATCTTGAAGATGCATACGAAACTTGGGACAATCCACCAGAGTTTGTTACCTTAGTTGGCGATGTAAATGGAACTTACGATATTCCCACTTTCTTTGAGAATTTTAGTTCTTATAATGGTGAAGGAGATCATCCCTATTCCCAATTGGCAGGTTCCGATTTATTCCCTGAAGTCATGTTGGGACGATTATCCTTTTCATCTCAATCTGAATTGAATACAATTGTGGGGAAAAATATTAACTATGAATCTGCACCTTATATGGGAGAAGATTGGTATTCTCGTGCTTGTTTGACGGGAGACCCAAATACATCTGGAATATCATGTATCATTACCAATGAAAATATCGAGGAAATATTAGAGCTTCATGAATACACAGATATCAATACGATTTATAGCGGTTCTTTTCCATCCCAAATGCTTAGTGGTTTAAATGCGGGTGTTTCTTTCTTTAATTATCGCGGTTGGATTGGAACAAGCGGTTTTGGAAGTGGTGATATCAATAATTCTTCTAATGGATTTATGCTTCCTATTGCCACCATGATTACTTGTGCTACGGGTTCATTTTCAGGAAGTTCAATTATCGAATCGTTTTTGAGAGCAGGAACTGCATCTGTCCCCAAAGGAGCGGTTGCCAGTATCGGAACAGCCACATCAGGTACGCACACTATGTTTAATAATTTAGTTGATATTGGCTTTTACTATGGTGTATTTATGGATGAAATTGAAACGGCTGGTGCGGCGTTGATGCAGGCGAAACTATATCTTGCAAAAGGTTATCCATCCAATCCAAGTGATTTTGTTTCAATCTTTACCCATTGGAATAATTTGATGGGAGATGCTTCTTTGCAAATGAGGACGAAATTCCCAACGACCTTGAGCGTAGATTTTGAAAGTTGGGTCACAACGGGTACCAACTATGTTGATATTCACGTCGGCTCTGGTTCTATGTCCGTTCAGGGCGCTTGGGTTACGATTTTACGGGATGGCGATATTTTTGAATCTGGATATACAGACCCTTCTGGAAACCTTAGGCTCAATATTCCTTCATCAATTTCAGGCGAAGTTTTGATTACTGTATCAAAGCGAAATCATTATCCTTATCAAAGTTCTTTTCAGATTTATGATCCGGGTGTGAGTGTCAATATTGTCTCAAATAATATCACTATAGATGATGACAATATGGGACAATCTTCTGGGAATGGTAACGGAATCATTGAAAGTGGTGAAACTATTGAATTGACGATTCCATTGAAAAATTATGGTAGCACGGATGCCTCAAATATCAATGCATCGATTGCTTCAGAACATTCTCAAATCAGTATTATTTCAGGATCCATAAACTATGGTGATATTGCATCTCAAGAGTCCATGGCGCCCGCATCACCTTTTGTGGTTCAGGTTGAAGCTGGCATGGGCGAAAGTGAATCCTTCTCTTTGAGCTTAAATATCGTAGCGTTTGAAGGCGATTCCTGGTCTGCCGTTGTCCCTTTTGCAGTCAATGGGAATCAAATT
>JABHGY010000139.1 GCA_018671775.1 Fidelibacterota bacterium | reverse complement strand
CTTTTGGTGAACCGGCAAAAATCATTGGAGATATAATTGAACCAAATGAATTTATTATTTCTGTAAATTAAATCTATATCAGACTATTTTAGTCTTAAATACAAATAGCTTCCAAAACCATTTTATTGTAATATACAGGACCAAATAGGTCGTATTTATGTTAAAAATTACACGCAAAGTAGAATATGCACTCATTGCATTAAGTCAGATGCAATTAAAAGGTGACGAATCCCTTACTTCTGTGAAGGAAATTGCCCTACAAAATGACATCCCTTATGAGCTTCTTGCCAAAACCATGCAGCTCCTTGCGCGGGCAAAAATCGTGGAAGCGGTTAAAGGTCCACAGGGAGGATATCGACTCAAACAAGATCCTTCAAAAATAAAGATGACAAGCTTTTTTGAAATCATAGAAGGACCCATGGGTTTCATGGATTGCTCTTTCGATTCTGATTGTGAACAAATCCGATCTTGCTCTATCCGAACACCTATTCAAAGAATCAATGATTCTATTCGAGAGATGTTTAATAATATTTCACTAAATGATATTACGAGAGCTGTATGACAAATACCTTAAAACCAAAAATTATTGATGTGCTTAAACAATGTTTTGATCCAGAAATTCCAGTGGATTTATGGAGTCTTGGACTAATTTATTCCATTGATTTTGAAAGCACAGAACAGGAAAAATCTGATGTAAAAATCACCATGTCGTTGACAACGCCCGGTTGTAGCATGGGGCATCAAATGGCGGATGATATTAAAGCAAAAGTATCGGCGATGGACGAAGTGAACGATGTGGAAGTTACAGTTACGTTTGAGCCACCTTGGAATCCAGAAATGATGAGCGACGAAGCACGAATAAAACTTGGATTTGCGCCGACAGAAACAGCAAAACCTCAAAGTCAAAATATCAAAACGGAGTGGGAATAATGGAAGCTACAAAAAATCAAACATCCTTTATGGATGGAAGCATCACTGTCACGGAAAAAGCATCTGACCATCTTAAAAACGTAATGAAAAATGAAGGGAAAGATGGATTCGCTTTGCGTATGGGCGTGGAAGGCGGTGGTTGTTCTGGCATGACGTACAAGATGTCTTTTGACAAAAAACAAGGTGAATTTGACAAAGTTTTTGAAAGCAGTGGCTTAAATATTTTTTGCGATCTCAAAAGCTGGCTTTACATCAAAGATATTACGATTGATTTTTCTGACGATATGTTAAATGGTGGATTCAAAATCACTAATCCAAATGCGGAAAGATCCTGTGGTTGTGGAACCAGTTTTTCTGTCTAAAATTTAATTTAAATCATGCGCGAACAGAAAATCATTAGTGAAAAGCTAAACAAGGAATACGAATACGGCTTTGTCACCGAAATCGAACAAGAAACCATTCCGCCAGGCTTAAATGAAGATGTTATCCGAAATATTTCATCTCGAAAAGGGGAACCAGAATGGCTTTTGAAATGGCGATTAAAAGCGTATCAACATTGGCTAAAAATGACCGAACCCAAATGGGCAAAAATCAATTATAAACCCATAGACTATCAAAGCATTAGTTATTTTTCTGCACCAAAAAAGAAAGAACTCAAAAGTCTAGATGAAGTCGATCCTGAACTTTTACGTACATACGATAAATTGGGTATCCCATTGGAAGAACAAAAAATGCTCTCTGGAGTTGCTGTAGATGCGGTTTTCGATAGCGTTTCTATTGCCACCACTTTTAAAGAAGAACTCAAAAAACATGGGGTTGTTTTTACGCCTTTTTCCAAGGCTGTCCATTCCCATCCTGAACTGATTCAAAAATATCTTGGCTCTGTAGTCCCTTATACAGATAATTATTTTGCGGCGCTGAACTCAGCTGTTTTTAGCGATGGATCATTCGTTTATATTCCCAAAGGGGTTCGTTGTCCCATGGAACTTTCCACTTACTTTAGAATTAATGCTCAAAATACGGGTCAATTTGAACGGACTTTAATCGTGGCCGATGATGATAGTTACGTGAGTTATTTGGAAGGATGCACCGCACCACAAAGAGATGAGAATCAACTGCACGCTGCCGTTGTGGAATTAGTCGCCCATTCCAATGCAAAGATAAAATATTCAACGGTTCAGAACTGGTATCCTGGTGACCCCGAAACGGGAAAAGGTGGCATTTATAATTTTGTAACCAAGCGTGGTATTTGTAAAGGGGATTATGCAAAAATTTCTTGGACCCAAGTTGAAACCGGCTCTGCTGTTACATGGAAATATCCCAGCTGCATTTTAAAGGGCGATAATACGGTTGGGGAATTCTATTCCGTTGCTATGGCAAATCATCATCAACAAGCAGATACAGGAACCAAAATGATTCACATAGGAAAAAATACCAAAAGCACCATTATCTCTAAAGGTATCTCAGCTGGAAAAGGACAAAACACGTATCGCGGTGAAGTCAAGATCATGAAAGATGCAGAGAATGCTCGTAATTTTTCTCAATGTGATTCTATTCTCATTGGCGATCAGTGTGGCGCCCACACCTTTCCCTATATTGATGTTCGCAATCCAAGCGCGCAAATGGAACACGAAGCCACAACATCCAGCATTGGAGAAGACCAACTTTTTTATTGCAATCAACGAGGTATTTCTACCGAAGATGCAGTCTCGATGATTGTCAATGGATTTTGTAAAGATGTCTTCGCTGAACTCCCTATGGAGTTCGCAATGGAAGCACAAAAGCTCATGGAAGTCAGCTTAGAAGGAAGTGTGGGTTAAAATATTCAGAAATCATTATTGAAAAATTACTATAACACATTATTAATCAAAGAAAAACCATGCTAAAAATTAAAAATCTCCACGCCAGTATTGATGGCAAATCAATCCTCAAAGGAATAAACCTGAATATTAAACCCGGTGAAATGCACGCCATAATGGGATTAAATGGTTCGGGAAAAAGCACGCTTGCAAATATCATTTCTGGACGAGAAGGCTATGCGATTACAAAAGGGGATGTCATTTATCAAAATGAATCTCTCCTAGAGAAAAGCCCTGAAACTCGTGCTTTAGATGGCGTTTTTATGTCTTTCCAATATCCGGTGGTTATCCCTGGTGTTAATATGACGTACTTTTTGAAGGCTGCCCTTAATGCTCACAGAAAACATCGAGATGAAGAAGAATTGGATGCCATAGGATTTCTGAAGCTTATTCGTGAAAAAATTAAGGCTGTTGATATTGATGAAAAATATCTAAAGCGAGCAGTGAATGATGGCTTTTCTGGCGGAGAAAAAAAGCGAAATGAAATTTTACAAATGATTACATTAGAACCCAAATTATCCATCTTAGATGAAACGGATTCTGGATTAGATATTGATGCGCTCAAAATTGTCGCCAATGGCGTTAATCAATATCGTTCTTCTGAAAATTCATTTTTGGTTATTACGCACTATCAACGATTGTTGAATTACCTGAAGCCCGATTTTATTCATGTGCTGATTGATGGCAAAATTGTAAAATCTGGCGACATGTCTCTTGCAAGCATATTAGAAGAAAAAGGATACGCTTGGTTAGAAAAATGACCTTAAACCATCTACAAAAAGAATTTGATAAAATGATGAATCGAGATTATTTTTCAGATACAGTTCATCCCATGCGAAAAGAGGCTTTTGCCCAATTTCTTGACCTTGGGTTTCCTACAAAAAAATGGGAAGACTGGCGATTTACCAATTTAAGTCCTATTACAAAACAGGATTTTTCTTTATCAGAAATCCAAGATGCGCCTCAAGATGACTTAGATATTTCTGCTTACGAAATCGAAGATACCCATACCATTGTCATTTTTAATGGACATCTACAAAATTCTATTTCTTCCTTAGAAAATGGCGTAAGCCTTATGTCTGGATTGGAATATCTCACCCATAAAAACGACGGTTTTACTCAAGCAAAAAACACGCCATTTGATCTTTTGAACACGGCATTTATGGATAGCGGAATAGCCCTTGTCATCGAAAAAAATATGGCAATCAAAAAAGCCCTTCGTATTTTATTCATTACTTCCAGCACAAAAAATCTCATGATCTCACCACGAGTTCATATTGATTTAGGAAATGCCAGCTCTCTCTCCATTATCGAACATCACGTGGGGGATTCTGAGTCAGCATTCCAAAATGAATCTGTATTTGTCTCAATTGGGGAAAATGCCAAGCTCGATCATGTTCGCATTCAATCAAATGCAAATACGGTTAGCAATATGGCAAATATTCATGTTCAGCAAGAAGATGATAGTCATTATTCCTTTTTTCAATTTGCAAATGGGAGCCAATTAGGACGTTTAAATCTTCGTGCAGAACTCAAGGGCGAAGGGGCATATTGTCGATTAGATGGGCTTGCCCTTTCTACAAATAATCAACATTTGGATCATCATATCATTATAGATCATCAAGTGGCAAATTGTATTAGCCATCAAAATTTTAGATCCGTTTTGCAGGATAAATCTTCCGGCGTTTTTTCTGGACGAACCATTGTAAGAAAAAATGCACAACAAACAGATTCTCATCAATCCAATAAAAATTTGCTCCTGTCCAAAAATGCTTTCGTCCACTCTATTCCTCAGTTAGAAATTGATGCGGATGATGTAAAGTGTGCACATAGCTCTACAACTGGAGCTTTAGATGAAGAATCGCTTTTTTATTTACGATCCCGAGGACTAGATATCTTGTCGGCAAAAAATTTATTGGTGCAGGGCTTCGTAAGCGAAATGATAGAATCTGTCAAACATGAAGCGACGCAAAAAATGATTCAATCCCATTTACAAAACTGGCTAAACAGCAACGCATGAACACACTTCCCATCCCTCTCTTACTCCAAGATATGCAGGATTTATTCAATTTTTTTGATGATCCAAAAGATAAATATGCTCAACTCATTGACTTCGGACAAAAAGCGCCTGGGCTAAAAAAAGAAGATTTTATCGAAGAAAATCGTATCTATGGATGTTCTTCAAATGCTTGGGTAAAAATAATCAAAAATGAAAATCGAACCTATGCAATACAAACGGACTCTGATGCCTTGATTGTCAAAGGATTATTGAGCCTATTGGAAAAACTCATTGCAGGGCAAGATCAGTCAGCCATACTGTCCATTGAGAGCAAAACACTCTTAGAAGCCATCGGCCTTGGCGGATCCATCAGCGGACAAAGAAGCAATGGATTTATGAATGCCATAGAAAAAATTCAAAGTGAGATTCAAAAATGAGCCATCCAACAGATTCCATACAGCTAAATAGAGACGTGGAGGCAAATCTCGTTCCCTCTGGTGACATAATTACACTCAAAGAAGGAGAATTGGTCCGAATCACCCAATCCCTCGGTGGAAATTATACTGTGCTCATCAATGGAAACATGGCGCAAATTCGTGATGAAAACGCTGATTCACTTGGCTTAGATTCCTTGAAGAAAGACAAAACAGAAATAAGCAAAGAGCCTGTGACAGAAAAATTAGTTTGGGAACAAATGAAGACGTGCTATGATCCAGAAATCCCTGTTAATATCGTGGATTTGGGATTGATTTACGGTTGCGAAATCTCTGACTTAGATGAAGGGAAATTGGTAGATATTCAAATGACATTAACTGCGCCTGGCTGTGGAATGGGTCATGTGATTGCAGATGAAGTCCGACGAAAAGTGAATGGCATTTTTGGCGTAGAAGACGTAAAAGTCGAATTGGTCTGGGAACCCCAATGGAACCGAGATATGATGACGGAAGAAGCTCGACTAGAATTAGGGCTATTTTAATTTGGACCATTTACAAAACATCAAATCTGACTTCCCCATTTTTGCCGAAAATGTATCATTAATTTATTTGGATTCTGCTTCCACCACTCAAAAACCTCAAGTTGTGATTGACGCGGTAGAAACATTTTATCGCGAAAAAAATTCAAATGTGCATCGGGCTTTATACGACTTAGGCGAAAAAGCGACCCAGGCTTACGAAGGTGCTCGAAGAAAAATTGCAGAGTTTATTCATGCTCCTTCGGAAAAAAATATCATTTTTACCCGCGGTACTACCGAATCGATTAATCTTGTGGCTTATGCTTGGGCGCGGAATAATATCAAAAAAGGGGATGAAATTCTCATCACAGAAATGGAACATCATAGCAATTTGGTGCCATGGCAAATGGTGGCGAAAGCGACAGGCGCTACCTTAAGATATATTCCCATGAATCCCAATGGACTTTTAGATTTAGAAAATGTGGACGATTATTTTACTGAAAAAACGAAGCTCTTTTCTATCATTCATCAATCCAACGTTTTAGGAACCATTAATCCTGTGGAAGCTTTGATTCAAAAAGCAAAATCTGTCGGCGCCGTTACGATGCTTGATGCTGCACAAAGCGTACCGCATAAACAGGTAGACTTCCAAAAACTTGATTGTGATTTTATGGCTTTTTCTGGTCACAAGATGTTTGGCCCAACCGGCGTCGGAGCGCTTGTTGGAAAAACAGAAATTTTAGAAAGTATGGATCCGTTTTTAGGTGGAGGCGAAATGATCAACAAAGTGACAATGGAAAAATCCACATGGAATGCAATTCCCTATAAGTTTGAAGCTGGCACGCCAAATATCGCTCAAGCAGTTGGGCTGGGCACTGCGATTGATTATATGAATGAAATTGGCATGGAAACCATCGAAGAAATAGAAAATGAACTAACCCAATATGCACTTGAACAAATGGGGAAGATTTCTGGACTCAATATCTATGGTCCAGCCAATCGAGGGCCGGTTATTTCGTTTAATATTGATGAGATTCATGCACAAGATTTAGCTACGTTTCTAAATCAAGATGGCATCGCGATTCGTACTGGCCATCACTGCGCTCAACCCATCATGAAAAAGTTAGGTGTTCCCTCTACCGCGCGAGTAAGTTTTCATATTTATAATGCTAAAAGTGATATTGATGCTTTATGCAAAAGCATTGAATCAACTAAAAAATATTTTTGAGGTAACCATGGCTTTAGATACAATATATCTGGATCATTTTTTAGATGGTGGAATTTTAAAAGAGAAATCATTTCGTAATCAAGTGGCGGAAACGGATTGGACTCAATATAAAGGGAAAAAAGTTATCATTAAAGGCTGTGCTGAGGTTCCAATTCCCACTTGGGCTTATCTTATTATTACGGCACAATTAGCACAAGTTGCGCAAAAAATCTATTATGGCGAACCTCGATATGCAGTAGAAGTTTTTAATCAAAAAGATGTATAAATCAAAATGAGCTTTTATAAATTATGACCATGACAAAAGAAAAAACTCGCGCCTCTTGGGGGCAATATTTCATGAATATCGCAACAGAAGTTGCGACCCGTTCCACCTGTGATCGCAAACATGTGGGCGCCGTTATCGTGAGAGACAAAACCATTTTATCCACTGGGTATAATGGAAGCATCAAAGGACTTCCCCATTGTGATGAACTGGGACACGAAATGATAGATGGGCATTGCGTCCGCACAACTCACGCCGAAGCCAATGCCATTGTGCAAGCAGCCAAAAATGGCGTAGCCATCAAAGATGCTGAAATTTATGTGACCGCTTCTCCCTGTTATCATTGCTTCAAACTCATTGCTAATTCTGGGATAATTGCAATTTATTATGACGAGTTTTATCGGGATGAACGTATTTTGAATCATGCCGAAGAAGCTGGAATTGCGCTTATCCATTTAGATTAGACTCCCATATATTGTGAATAAAATATTTGACAAAATACTTATTTTTCTCCTGCCTGTTTTTGTTGAAATAATTTTTAACCATTCGTCTTTATCCACGTCTAATTTTTCTTAATCTATGATTAAAAAAGGGGGATCACAAAGATGAAGAGCAAACACATTTTTTATTTTTTATTTATCTTCAGTTTGAGCTTGAGCCAAACTGTGGCGATATTTGGTCCAGATTATTTTGTGGAAATTCAAGAAGGGGCCTCCGGTTTTGATGCAGATTTAGACATGGCGGATCGTTTTAGTCGTGACCACGATAAAGCGGGTGATATCAATGGGGATGGTGTCGTAGATTTAGTCGTGGGTGCCCGCTCTGATGATGATGGCCAAACCGACGCCGGTGCTGTCTATATTTTATTTATGAATCAAGACGGGACTGTTCAATCCAATCAAAAAATTTCTATGCTCGAAGGTGGTTTTACAGATTCGCTCAATGCATCCAATTATTTTGGTTATGGTGTTGCGGGGATTGGTGATTACGATGGCGATTCCGTCCCAGATATTGCCGTTACGGCTATTTCCCCTCCAAATAATTCCCTCTATATTCTCCATCTTAATAGTGATGGTACCGTAAAAAATTATGTAAAAAATAGTCCTGTCATTTCCCAAGGTTTATCCGCAATCGGCGATATTAACAACGACGGCCGGATTGATTTGGTCGTCTGCAATCCCATGTCCAATGATGGCGGGAACCATCGAGGCGCCATTGACATTCTGTTTTTGGATTCCTTATCCACAATTATTGATTCAAGTACTGTTACCATTAGTTCAACACAAGGCGGATTTGGAGATGGATTGGAAAATGGGGATGGTTTTGGCGGTCGGGAAGTTGCCATGCTTGGCGATTTAGATGGGGATGGAAATCCTGAATTAGCTGTTGGCTCCTATAAAGCGGATGGTGGACGAGGGGCAATTTGGATTTTATCTTTGGATGGAACGGATTATCAAGTGTTATCTAAATTAAAAATCGGTGAAAATCAAGGCGGGTTTGATGAGATACTTCCAGAAGCAAGTAACAATAATAATTCCAACGGAGCCATGTTTGGCCATGCCCTTTGTGCGGTTGGGGATCTGAATGGAGATGAAATTCCCGACTTAATGACTGGCGCAAATCAATATAACGAAGGTTATGCTTATATTTTGTATTTGAATTCGGATAAATCCGTTAAAACGTTTCAACGCATCAACAATACTGAAGGTGGATTTGACCTTACTTTAAACAGTGAAAATCCAGAAAGATTCTCTCGATCTATGTCTTTTTTGGGCGATTTGCGGGGCGATGGAACCATCGCTGTTAATATCGGTGGCGGGGCGCATACGACAGGGATATTATATATTTTATTTTTTAAGTCTTGTGATTTTCAAGGTGAAAATGGCAATAATTACTGGCAAGGGGGTAATACTTTTTTTAGCAATTGGACTCACAGTACCCAAACCGTGAATGGACCTTTATCTTTCGAACAATGTGCCTATAAGG
>JABHGY010000021.1 GCA_018671775.1 Fidelibacterota bacterium | reverse complement strand
GCCTTGTTTCTCTCGAATATCAAAAACAATTTTATCTTTTAAAATCAAAGACAGGGCTGTTAAAGCAGGTTTGTCTTTTGGGTCAATTTCCTTCATAAATCCCCAGAATAAATAGGATTGTGCACCACCGCCATCTTCTTCGATAGCCACAGCTTTAGTATTCAAAGAATACAATTGTTCTTTTGGTGGAGTTAAATCTTGTTCAGTCTCTGGTCCGAAGTCTGCAAATAATTGATTCACATTTTCAGGCGAATCGGGAGAGACAACCGTTATAATGGCATTGTCGGGAGTCCAATAATTTTTTGCAAATGCAAGAAGTGATTCGTATGTCAATTGTGGTGGCTCCTTTTTATCCTTTTGTTCCGGATAAATTTGAGCATCCACCAAATTATTGAATGTTTCCTTAGCTGTATTTTTATGGCTCATTCCACCATAACCACTATGGGACGGGGCATTTGCTTTATCATATTCTTCTTGAGATGGAATAAAATTCATAAATGCGTTATTTAGAAACCCGATTCCACTGTTCATATTGTCCGCCAATCCTTCTACGCGAATATACCCAAAATCATCATGGAGATATATATTATCCATGGGAATCCATGGATTGTCATTTACGGTAAATGTGAATCCAAAAGGAGATATTTGATTTTGAATCTTTTCAGATTTCATTCTTTGCCCAAAACAATCATGAAGAATTTTGGCGGCATCTTTTCCAAATTCATTTTGGAGATCTGATTTATGCTTAAATAAATAATGAACAGCTAAAAGTGGACTAGAAGCATTTTGTTTGGCAATGAGTGTGGCGCCTGATCCATCATGGTCGAAGAGTTGAACCGCTTTGGGTTGAGACGCTTCATTTGTTCCAGTGTCCATGGGATGATGAATAATAATGATTGGGTCATTTTCAAGACGATATTTTTTTAATGAAATAGCAGCTTTTTGATACAATGTTTCATCGAAGGATGATAAAAATCCATCAATTCCTTTTTGAGCAAAGACGTGTGCATTGTAAATCCCAAACATATGGGGCTTTTCCAAACTCTTGTAAAAAGCTGTCTTTTGCGCAATTGCAAATACGGATACAGCATCCTTTTTCATAGCAAATTTAATATCTGTTATTGCATCAGAAATGTCGTCTATCAATGAATTCATATTTTCATTCGAACTTAAGGTTACCTTTGCGATTAAATAATTTCCAATGGGTGATTGTCGGATACTGCCATTAAGCGATTTAAAAGAAGAGCCATATTCTTTTTTCAAGTCTGCTTGGATAGCTTCCATTTTTCCCGATAACTCATCTTCCATAAGATCAAAAAATCCAGGGATGGGATTTGTGGGTAAATCAAAAGCAAAATGAATGATTGTAGTGGAGTCACCATGTGATCGGTGATACACCTTATTGTTATTTTGACCTGCAAAATCAAATCCAGTTTTGAAGTCAGCATCCTGCGGACGGAAGACACTTCCCGGTTCCGGTTTCCCATAAATATCTTTAACCCATTCCAACATCTCAGCAGAATTAAAATTTCCAATAACACTTAAAATCATATTATTTGGAACGTAATTTCCTTCATAATACTCTCGAACAGGGGCTAGGGGAAGAGATTCAATCGTTGAATAAGTTCCTAGTGTGGGTAGAGAAAGTGAATGTCCATTAAATAAAATAGATTGAATATCCTTTTCAACTTGTGTCCCTGGCCTTGCTAAACTTTGAGCAATCTCTTCTAAAACAATTCCTTTCTCTTTGTCATATTTTCCTTCCGGGAGAATGGAATTAAAAAGCATATCCGCTTGAATTTCCATTCCTGCTTGAATATGCTCAGTAGGCGTAACCATCATATAATTGGTATAATATTCGCCTGTATTTGCATTATTGTAAGCACCAATGCGATCTCCATCGTCATACAATTCTTTTTGTTTACGGCTTGTGGTTCCGTTAAAGAGTAAATGCTCTAACATGTGGCTCATGCCGCTGGTGGCGTATGTCTCATAGGCAGAACCGGTTTTGACAACGACGTTGGCACCCACCATGGGTAATGATTTATTTTCAATTAAAATAACGTTCATGCCATTATTTAATTGATGAATGGATACACCGGATGGTAGGGGCGATCCAAAACCCATTGATACACAGATGAATGCAATGAATAATTTTGTGTTTATTGTTTTCATTTTTTCTTTTTCACTTTCTCGTATTGTTTGATATAGTCATTTACCGAAGTCATAGCCACTAGTTTTCCAATCGTATCCAGTGGAATTTTTTCTAATTTTGTAAATCGAATACATGATTTTCCCATATTCGGCTTTACGTTCATTTTTTTAAATGCTTCTAATAGAATATTTGTTTGTTTTTCACTCACATATACACTGTGCATATAGATAGCCATATTATTTTTTTGGGAAGCAATTGCAACATAAAAAAGGGGTTTCCCATTATATGTATCTGGATATGTTTCAAGTGGAATCTCATAAGAAATCATTCCCCAATTCATGGTTTCCACATATCCATCTGGGAGATTCTTTAATACAAGATCTCGGATAGTTGCGATAGCAAGTTGACGATTTTCTGGTAATTCCTTTAAATATTTTTGAATGGATGTTGCTTCACTCTGCATTTTAATTACGCCAAGATTTAAGGCCAATCTTCATCAGGATTATAGGGTTTAATTTCTGCACTACCATTATGGCACGTATAGCAGGTGAATTCTTCTGTTTTATACTCTTTCGAAAAATACTGTGCACCATTTTTTCGTATCATTTTTGTAAGATGTATCATTTCTCTTGCGACACGCTTATGTTCTTTATCATCTTTATAATACTCATCTAAGATATGGCAAAAAGAGCATTTGACATCTAAATAATCACTAAAGCTATTCATGGTTGCTTTAAGATCATCTTTTGAAATATTTTTATCTAAAACTTGAAGATTTCGAAATCCGGATTGACCGAATAGCATCGTCATGAAAAATAGCGGTGCCATCATTTTAAATATTTTATTCATTTTTTTTCAAAATTCCTTTCAATACTTTTTATTTAGACTTAGAAATTACACTTATTTCTTGGGCTTGAATAAAATTTTCATCATCTCTAATTGAGCATAAATCTGATCTTTTGATAATTTTCTTTTGAAATCAGGCATATCTTTCCCTTTTCCTTCTTTGATCGCGTTTAAAATTTTATCATCATCCGTTCCTCGCCAATAAGTCTTGGATGTAAAATCTGGTGTCTCTAGAGAGAATGTCTTTGTTTGAGGACCATCTCCTTTTCCTTCTTTTCCATGGCAATCATAACAAAGACTTTGATAATTCTCTTCTGCTTGAACAAACATGGCAGATTCATAATTTAATTTTTCCGGAAGATCTCGATCCGCATATAAAGTTAAACTGGTTAATAAAAGCCAAGTGCCACACCAACTAACAGCAATGCCGATTCGATGATTAGTCGCTTGATGTTTGAGAAAGGGTAATCCTAGCAAAAAAAGTGTCCCCGCCATAGGGAGAAGTGCGCTTCGAATCCATGGAGCCCACTCAACGTATTTCCCAAATTCGAATAACCAGAGAAAATACCATTCTGGGCGTGGTGTATAATCCACATCTATGGGGTTCGCTGGAAGCTCTAAAGGTGCAGAAACGGAATATGTCCAAAAATAAATCAGAACTAAGCCTATAATTGTCCCAAACAAAATAGAAGTTTTTGACAATATAGTTTTTATGAATTCCCATTGAGATTGAATCAGTAAAAGCGTAATTATTGATACTATAATTGGAATAATCGAAGCATGGATTGTAATAAAACGTGACAGGGTTTCTGAGCCAATCGTAGAACCACCTCTCAAAAGATTTGCAATCCACACGCCAATAACAGGGACGGATTCAACGATACCTAAACGTACTTGCGTACCCCAAAAAGCATTTTGATCCATAGGAAGAAGATAGCCGGTAAAGCAGCTTCCAATAATCAGAAAGTATATAGATAAAGATAAAACCCATTGCTTCCAATACTGACTTGTATAGCCATTAAGATAAAATGTCATCAGAAAAATAAATCCAGAAATAATAAGGCCTGATGATAAATAAAAATGAAGACTCCGAATCATCTGTCCTACTCCACCCATCTTTCTAAGATATAAGATTGAAGAAAATGCTTCAGATTCAGAAGGGATATAACCGCCACTCAATCCCCAACCTGATAGAATGAGTATACTTAAAAATAAGAAACTAAGTCCTGCGCTCAATTTTAGAATAAACTGAAGATTCATTTTATCCAATGACCTCTTTGCTTTTAATGCCAGAACGATACTGCTCATATTTTACATAGAGTCTCCCTTTTTTCACCGTCCATTCCATAGAATCTAATGGTCGCGGAGAAGGACCTTCTATGACTGTTCCTTTATCATCAAAAAAGCTCTTATGACACGGACAGATAAATCCCCCGTTTCCTGTTTTTATCAAACAGCCCGCATGGGGACAAATAGAACTCAAAATCGTTACATTACGACCTTCGCGATAGATATATAACATTTCTTGAACTGCTTTGGTCTTCCATCTATCTTCAATTTCAAATGAGATAGGACGCTTGAGCCATTCGTTTTCTGTGATTTTTTTTGCTTTTCCTAAATCAATCCAATTTTCTATATCTTTGGGTCGATTAGGCTGATCCCGCCACCAGTAAAAAATGGTGGGTGCAGTCATCATTGCAAAGATGCTTCCCACGGCTATTTGCCATGTTTTTAAAAATGTGCGTCTAGTGATTTTATTCATATTGGTAAAAAAAGGGCGCTTGAAAATCAAACGCCCTTTGTCATATTGTCAAGATATTTTATTCAGTCAATTGATCTCACTTAATAAAATATTCTTTATTGCATATAAGTTACATTGCGAAATAGTAATTCTAAATCAACATCTATAACCGACATATCAGGTTGAGGTAATTTCCCTTTTAATATACGATGCTCAGGAAGCCAATATTTTCCGTCTTTCACAAATTTATCATCATAGACCACTTCTCCGAGATCATGTTTTCTATCTCCATCTTCAATATAGAATTTCACAGGATAATAATTTGCAATATAATTCCCATTTTCTGTGATGATATTTTTTTCATGAATAATCATAAACTTAACAGGACCGCCTAGAGAACGGGTGAGCTGCCGAACTTCATTTGTGCGTGAGTCAATTAAATACCATGAACCCATGGCTGTTTCTCCATCAGCTGTGATTTCCCACATTCCTTTTTTTCGTTTTTTCACTACTTGGAAAAAAGCTTCCCCTTTTGCATACTTTTCTTCAAAAGGTTCATAGACGCGATGAGTAACAAATTGACTGACTTGCGCTCGAACTAACGATCTTAATTCTCCGCCACAATCACCACACTCAAAATCGACCACCAAATTTCTGTCGATGGTGATTTTTGCGGGGATCGCTTTTTTATCGTGATCGACAATATCTAAATCTGCCGTTAAACCTGGGAAACCATCTTTCCATGTGTATCGATTTTCAAATGCATTTCTAAAAATTTCTCTCGCCTTTGGATCATCTTTTAATTTAGCCATTGCAATTTCAACATTCTCTTCATGCGTTTCCAATTCGGCAAGCGTTGTAACCTTATCTCCCTGGAGCGTTGCTTCTTTGATACGTGCCACAAGTCCAATCACTCGCTTTCCAGAAACTTTGTCAATCGCTTCATAATCCATGCCAACGATTCCAATATCCTCCGCTAAATAGTACCATTGAGAAACCCATGATTTAGACGTACTCCATGCAAGACGAATTCTTAAAACATTAAATGTCCCTATCGCAGTCTCTAAGGTTTGAAACCCTTCCGCTTCAGAGGTCCAATGCTGTAAACGTTTATATCTACCTACATTTTTAGGCTGATCTGCTTCTGGCTCGCTCCAGGTATATTCACGCCCAATTACTTGATCTGTCCTTAATAATTTAATGGCTGGCTGATAAGTAAAAACCTGACCTCCCGCCCGACTTTCATAAGATCCATGGATCATAATTCCACGATTAGCAAATGCGCTATAATATAAATAGCTTCCTTTATTATCTAATAATTTGAAGGCAACACCCGTGTCAAAAAATTCGGTTCCTAAATACTCTCGTTTTCGATCCTCAGTTTTTGTAATGCCATTTCCGAGTGTATATGTCCAATCATATGTCCAAGAATCTCCCTGGAAAAATGGGAAATAATCTTTCCAATTATCAACTGTTGGTGCGTTTTTTCCACCAATCTTTTTACCGTGAACAGTCGCATGAATAAGCTCGCGGTCAAAACGTAATGTTTGTCCTGCTTTTGGAGAAAAAATGGAGAATTCCTTTTTAACTACCCCCACACCTTTAGCAAGCCAAGTAATCGATTCAAAAGTAGAGCCATTTGGATTAATATAGGTAAAAGTACTTTTTAAACAATTTTTGAATTCACCTGCTGCCGTGCGAATACTTTCATAGCCATTAAATACCACTTTCGTTCCTCGCGCAGATCCATCACTAATCGCATGAGCAAATGCATACTCTTTCCCATAGGTAAATCCCGTATTATAAAAACTGAATGGAGGGTCATTTGTGACTAAACCACGATTCTCATGCTCTCCCCAATGAAGGTAACGATCTTTATCAACAGTGAGTAAATAATACCAACCTTTTTGGTCTTCTAATTTTTTAACAATTTGACCATTCTCTAGTTCTAAATCACCTGTAACAGTATATTTTTTTATACTATACTTTATTTGACCATCAGGTTGAAAAGCCCGAAATTGATATGTCCATGTATTTCCATCATCTAAGGGATAATACTTTCTCAAATCTTCTGACCTTGCTGATAAAAGTGTAAAAGCCATTAAAATTGTAAAAATAATGACCCTATTTATCTGTTTGATTGACTTCATTTTACTTTCCTCCTTGTTGCTCTATTAAGAATATTTTTTAGCGATTTTGATTACTAAATCCAAAAGCTGTTTTGCTTCATCGTGGGTGATTTTTCCATCATGCCCAATCATTTTATCTTTTCCATATAAAATAATATCCAATAATTCATCATATTTGGATGCCCTATTTTTTATCCATTTCTGATTTGCCCACGCTGGCACACCCTGAAAAGGATCTCCATCGCCATATTTTCCATGACAATTCTTACATTCCGCACGATAATATTTTTTCAGATTAAATGGCTCATTCCCAGGTACAGAACTTTCTTCACTTCGACTTGAAATCTTGATAGCAACTATTTTTGAGCCATCAACATTAAATAAATTGGGAAACTCATTCATAAGTGTTTCTGTGAAATCTAATCCAGCTCGATCATACTTTTCTCCAAAGTGCGTCAAAGGACCCGATCCATCAGCATATACATGACAAATGGTACATTTATCTCGATATTGAGGCATGGTTTTAGGATGGTCATTATAATCATCCATTAAAATAGGCATTGCCCCCATCAAAACGGCACTCATCACCGTAAGGGAAATAAAATATATTAAGGGTTTAAGCATATTATTTTGCATTTTTTGATTAATTCCTCTATTTAAAGTTCTTCAAAAATGTACTGTAAAATTCCGCTATCATAACTGTCTTCATTGGGGAAACTTAGTTTATAAATTGTTGAGCCCACATCAATCAAATATACATATTCAGGATTTTCTACAATAACTTTATGATTATAGGGTGGCTCTGGATGATAGACCAAAACTTCGCGCGATCCCTCATATCCAAAAGTAATAAAATCGCTTGGTGTTTCTAACCACGTAACCGCTTCTGGGATTTCTGATAATTCATCAAAAGAAATATCATCAATCACGGAAACTTTAACACCCATATCTGAATTAAATAAGACATAAGGAACATATTGAAGGCTTTCTAATTCTTCTGAATAAACCGGTGAAGTAATGAAACCCACATGCCAATCGCTTGGTTCAATGACAGCACCCGTTGTAAAATCAAAATATACGTAATTATAATATCCACCACCATAACCATTCGCTATTATTTCTTGCGTATTTCCAAAAGTGCCATCTGAATTTTGGAGCGCATATTGCACGCTAAATGAATCTTGATCTGCCCAATTGATCGCAAATTTCACCCATTCATAATCAGCTGTATAAATAAAATAAACTGTGCTATCATATGAGGAAATGCTATGTTCTGTCACTTGACCGTACGTTGACAAACTTGACCAATCTGCGCCAATAACATAATGGGTAGAATCAATCTCATCTGCCTCATCATATACATCATACAATAAACCTGGATTTCCGTAAGATGGACAATCTGCTGCCGTGCACCAAGAGATTGGAAGCTCAGCCGTTTCGAAATCGTGAGTGCTATCTAAAGCTGCTTTTACGACCGCTCCTTGATTTAAACCAACAAAGTACCCTCCATAATTCACTCCATCCGTAAAATAGGGTCCAAAGAAAAATTTAATATCGTATGGTTGGACGTCCATTGATTGAATCGATAAATTCACATAATGAGGCGAGATATTTAAATCATCTGTAATAATCTCTATACTTGTAGAGGTATCGTCGTCGTCAACTTTTGAGCTGTCAATACAAGCGGGAATGAAAAAAGTTGAAATCACCAAGCCAATCATCAATATTTTCTTGTTAAACATTTTTAGTGTCCTCCTATCTTGCTACCTAATTCAAAATATACAGTTCGCCCAAGAAAGGGACCGTATTGACTGTCAATCGTATCCTGTATGTTCTTGATTCCAAAGGATAAGGTTACTCTTTTATGTATTTTATATTTTCCATCAATATCAATAAGAAAATAGCCTTCTCGATCTCGGATATCAAAATAGCCTTCGTTTTGCTCCTCACTTGAACCATCGGGGATAAATTCTTGCACTTTATAAGGTGCCACCATTTTTACCTTTAAGGCTGCTCTCAATTTTCTATTTGTGCTTTTGTAGCTAACTTTGATATGGGCAGAATGTTCGGGGCTTCCAGGGACTATTTCTTTGGTTTCAATGTTTCGGTTGCGGCTCAAATTATAAGCAAGCGTGCCAATAAAGTTTTTTGAATAATTTTGTCTATGCTGAAATTCTATTCCCGTAAAGTGAACTCGATCAATATTTGAATAGGTAAATAATCCTGGCTCTAATTGTTCGTCAATAATCATATTGTCAAATTTATTTTGATAAATCATAACACTAAATTTATATTTTTGAGGGTGAAAATACTCAATCCCCAGGTTATAGCCTGTGGATGTTTCTGGCACTAAATCTGGATTTCCTATTATGGCATAACCAAACTGCCAATGGTTCCAATTCATATATTTATCCATAAAGGATGGCATTCGAAAACCTTGTCCCCAAGATGCACGTAATTTATATCTATCTGATAATTTATACATACCGGCAATCCGTGGACTGATAATTGGATTCTCTAAATCATTATTATGGTCAGCGCGAAATCCAGTGACAAGGGTTAACTTAGATGAAAATGTTCTCTCATACTGAAAATATAAACCCGTTGCATTCAATGATTGTAAATTCCCCGAATCAACTCTCGCATTTGCGTAGGTTTCAGTGCGATATTCCATTCCTAAATTGATGGTTTTATTATCATCTACGTAGATAGCATTAAATTCGCCTTCCAATTGAGATTCAGTGGTTGTATCTGTTTTGACCATTTCACCTGTGTTTGGTTTTACCTCCTGGTAATATCGATAATAATTCTCTCCTCTAAAAATTCCCTGCATTTGCCAACGATCGTTTATATGCTTAGAATAATCGCCTAATTTATTATTCCGAATAATTGTGGTCTGGCCATCTAATAGTGTAGAATGATTTTGCTCCGTTGTATTAAAGGTTCCAAAATTTAATTTCAATTTTTGTGCATCTGTGATCGCCCAATCCATATCACCGCGAATAGAGTATTTTTCAAAATTATCCACATCTATATAAACAAGATTTTTATCTACATTCGCTTTTAAATAATCAATATCACTATGAAAGATAAATGCATTTTTACTACCATTCAAATTCATCCGAATATCACGTTTCCCAATTCCAAGATCAAATGGATTAAAAAAATCACCCACAGGGGGAGTAAATCCGCCACTATAACGCATCGTTACAGAAACAGGATTAATAAAAATATTCCTATTGGTGATAATATTAATAACACCACCCATTGCTTCACTTCCATAGAGAGATGAACTAGGGCCTTTGATGATTTCGACTTTATCTATTATTGCGGTAGAAACTTGATCCAAATTAATACGACTATTGAATTTGCCACTGATTGGCTGCCCATCAATCATAACGAGAACATATTTCGAATCCATACCAAGCATACTAACAACTTTCCCCCCTTCTTTAGAGGAAGATACCGAAATACCTGCTCGTTCTTCTAGCAATTCCGCCATATCCCTTGCTCCTGATTCTTGAATATCATTCCGGGAAATGACTTCTGTCGCGACGGGCGAATTGGTATTGATACGGCTATTTCTCGTACCTGTTACCACAACATGTTCAAGTTGTAAAAAAGTTTCTGTCATCCATATTTCTAAATGTTTACTCGAAGGCACATTAACAATATCTAAAGATTCATCATATCCAATGGCCGAGTAGAGCACATTATACTTTCCGCCAGGAACATTCTCTATGAGAAATGATCCGTCAGCTGTTGTTGCAGCGCCTAAGTCAGTATTACGTAAAATGACATTGACACCAGGAATGGGTAGCCCCGTATCCGCATGATATACTTTTCCCCTTACTTCATGCCCACCCCCCCAAACGAGAGAGGTGACAAATAGGAAAAATGTTGTTAATCTATTGATTATATTGTTTTTATGATTTTTCATGCCTGAGTTTTTAGCTAGTATTTCTAAAAATAATGCGCAAAAAATTGGTATGACCATCATACCAATTTGGGAAGATAATGCTTTCGCAGTCGATAAGGCAATTGTTTTTTATAACGTATTTTTGAAATAATCGAAAAGAATGGATATTATTCTCTACTTTTTAAGAATGTCGCTAAAAGATTTAACTCATTATCAGAAAAGTGTGGAAAACCAGGCATAATAATTCCAGTTCGGTTTGTTGGATCAGCCAAGGGTCTCCCTTTTTTAATATGATTGGCAAGCTCATGAACAGAGTGCCCATTTACAAATTCATTTTCAGTGAGTTTTACACCAAGATATTCTAAACCTTCTAATTGTTCTCCATGGCATACGGCACAGTTCGACATAAATAAATCATTCCCGCCCTGTAGCGCAAAGCGGCTCTCAATATTCACCGGTAATTTTGATTCCATATAAAAAGCTTGTGGTTTTTTTACCACTTTTATTTCTGTTGAAGATATATTGGATGGCATCATTTTCAATAGAGATGTTTTTCCAAATAATGTCATACCACCAATTCCAACAAAAAGGGTGAAAGCAATTGTGCCCCCATTTGTAAATCGACTATTTTTAAGATTTGGAATTGAAAAAATAAGGGTAATGAGTAAAATAGACGCACATAAAATCACAGACATTTTAAAGATATATAAAAGCACTTCCGGTGACCAAACGCTTCCATTATGGAAAAAATTGGATATTTCAATAGCGGACGATTCTTGAATGTTTCCCACTGCAGCGCCAGCCCAGTTTTCTTCAAACCGATCCTGAAATGCGGTTACCATACTGGCAATTAATGCAAATCCAACCGCATAACCAGTTTGGCGAAAGGTGCCAATAAGCCCGCTTGCCATGGATGCTCTCTCCGGGGGAACGCTGGACATAATAATACTATTATTAGGAGAAAAGAATAAACCAGTGCCAATTCCAAAAACAGCCATGGCTATATATAAAATCCAAATGGATCCTTCAAGAGGAACCAACATCATAAGTAAATAGCCAATAATGGTCATGACTGTTCCTACTGTGCAAAGTCGTTCTGCACCAAATTTATCTGCTAATTTTCCAGCTTGTGGACTGATAAAAAAAGTAACAACAGCACCAACAGCCATCAGAAAACCAACATCCCAAGGGCGTATTTCTAACCCAACAATTAAGAACATAGGAAGCACAAAAAGTTCAGCGGGAAAGCTGGCGAATAAAACGGAATATGCTACACCGGCGCGGGTAAACTTTTTGTTATTTTTGAATAAATCAATATCAATAATCGGGTCAGGGCTGCGTTGCTCGTGCTTAATGAAAATTGGGAATAAAATCACACCCATCAGAAAAATACCCCAAACAAAAAAGTCTAAATGATTGTCTTCCACGGGAAGTCGGTTAAAGCCAAAAAGCAAACCAAATAAACTTAATGTCAGTAAAATAGCGCCAACAATATCATAATGATTTCGTTCTACTTTTGTTCGACCAATCTCTTTTCCGAAAATAGTAAATCCCAATCCAACGGCTATAATGCCGATAGGAATCCGTGATAAGAATAATGCATGCCAGTCATAAGCATCCAATAGCCATCCTGCAAAAATGGGACCGAGCAAAAATCCAAAGGCATTTCCCGATGCCATAATGCCTAATGCTTTCCCCCTTTCTTCTGGCGGATAAACTTCTGTAGCGAGTGTAAAGGTTGTAGGTAAAAACATGGCCATTCCAAATCCTTGAACGACTCGTAATGCAATGAGCATTGAAACAGAATCCGCAAATCCACAGGCAGCCATGGCAATGGCATAAACTAATGTGCCAATCCCAAACATGGTCGCTCTTCCGATTCGATCCGCAACCCGCGCCATAAAGAGCATAGGCCCCGTTGCTGCAATAAGATATCCTAATGCGACCCAAACAACGTGGCTTGTGCTTGTATCTAAATCATCAATCAAATCTGAAAATGCGATTGGGACAAAACTGGAATCCAAACTTGCCATGACACTGGATAATAGTAATCCGGAAATCACCCAAAATCGGCGAGATTTACTGATTGAAAAATCGTTCATTTATTACATCAATTTCACATCAGGAATATTGAACAGGGCTTTCCAATCTTTTGAGATAAGTAAATCCATGAGTTCTGAATCTTTTCCAGCTTCTTTTTTCTTCATTTCAGCTTCAATGGTTTTTAAGGCATATTGTGTTCCTTTACCGAAAAGAGATTCCATGTATTCAATGGGAACTCGAGGTTTATCAGAAATATTTCCATTTTCATCAAAGGTTGGGGGTAAAATGGGCGGCACATAAAATACATTCGGTTCGCACCCATATTCTTCGTGTAACGGGAGTGCCACTTTCCATTTATAAACGAGTTTATGAATGGGCCCATTTTCATCATCGAGGTAACCGATAAATCTTAATCTTCCTGGACATTGAGTTGCACATGCAGGAGGGATTCCTTCTTCCAACCTTGGGAAACAAAAAATACATTTTTGCGACGTTTTTGTTGCCATATTGAAATAAATTTTGCCGTATGGACACGCTTTGTTGCATTCTCGGTGACCTTCACACCGATCTTGATCAATGAGCACAATGCCATCTTCTTCCCGTTTATAAATGGCTCGGACCGGACAGGCTTCTAAGCATGTAGGATTGGTGCAATGATTGCATATTCGTGGCACATAAAAGTGATAATTATTCGGATACTCCCCAACGCTTGAATCTTCATTCCAATTTGGACCGTATTCCATGGATTCTTTTCGCCCTAATACTTTTTCTTTGCCGTCAAAATACACTTCCTGCGCGTTGGTATCGCAAATGCTGCCATAATCTGCGGGATTTGGAATAGTCCCGGGATTAATGGTCCCATCCTTGGCCCAACCACCGCCATTCTTTTCCCAATTTTTTGGATATCCATCACCGGGCTTTGTCTCCACATTATTCCAAAGCATGTGTTCTTGTCCCGGTTCATCAGTCCACATAGATTTGCAAGCGGCTGTGCAGGTTTGACATCCGATGCATTTATTTAGGTCCATGACCATTGCGATTTGTCGTGTCATTAAATTGCTTCCTTTACTTTATCTAAATTGGTATTTAGCCATTTTAGATCTAATTGTAAAAAATCATCCAAGGTGGTAAAAATTGAAGACCAGTATGGATGTGCGATTTGTTTTTTTAATCGATAAATAATAGATGAAACCCAAAGATTGATATGTCGTTCAATAAAATCTTTTTGAGCCAATTGAAAGGAAAGTGCATCACCACTAGTCATTTCACCCTGACATAGGAAATGTAAAAACTCTAATTCAATTGCTAAATGATCTGATTCCCACTGGGAATTTTCATTTATTTCATATCCAAAATATTCATAATAACGTGTTACTTCTTCTCGCTTGAATGTAAGGGATGGGTGTGCACTTTCTCGAATTGGAATCGGTGGCCCATCGTTTCCCACTTCAAATAATCCACTGTAAGAACGGACAAGCTTTTGCCACTCTTTTTTCGAAATAGCTTTGGTCTCCTGAGTCATAGAATCAAAATCAATTTGGAAAGGTAAATCTTTTTGGATGACTAAAATAACAGTTTGAATATCTTTAAAAAGAATATGCCCTTCATGAGGAGAGCTCACCAAATTTGAAAAAAGAGCATAGGCTGCAGAACGAGCCAGTAATTGGGAGTTTAGTTGAATATCGAGAGAATCTTTCATTATCCTGAATCTGCCTTTTCAAAATCACAGGTGAAATCTTTATATGTTTGGTTGGGGGCAAAAGCCAAAATTTTATATCCTAAATGGCCATAATCACCAGCCATGGATGTTGGCTTAATGAGCCCGGATGTAGATATGACTGCAGAAAAGTTTTGCTGATCTTTGAACATCATAGGGTCCCAGCCATGATACATAAATGTCATGCCTGGTTGAATCCCAGCGCTGAAGTGCGCCATGGCAAAAAATTCCCCGCCAGTATTGAAGATGCGAAGATTATCGCCATCTTTTACGCCTCTTGCTTTTGCATCATCGGGATTCACATAAATATCCGGTTTTCCCCGTTGAAGTGTCAGCATAAGTGGATCATCTCGCCACATGCTATGAATCCCGTGTCGAGCATGTCCCATCATCATTCGTAATGGAAACCCTTTAATGCTTAATGGTTCTTTGTGGGTTGGAAGTTGTTCGCCATATTCGATGAACCAATCGTGATCAATGTAAAATTGTTGACGAGATGTGAGTGTTTCATAAGGGCGTTTTTCATTTACGCTTTCCATGATTTCAGAATGATAGGGCGAATCTTTATCGTAATAGGTTTTGTTGGAACCTTCAACACGGACTTTCCCTATAGCGGCCAATTCTTCAAATGACATTTTTGGAATTCCCGGTGTTGTGTTAATAATAAACTGAATCACATCTTTTACATCTTTAACTTTTCCATTCATGGTAAATAAATCAAAGGCGCGTTTAAAATCTCTGCGGACACTTTTGCCATCTACATTATCATTGAAAGCTTTCATGCCCCGTTCTTTGGCGCGTTTGGACAACATTTTTGTAAAATCATGGACAATGGTAAAATCATCTTTGGATTCACCTAATGGGGGAACAGCTGCATCCAGAATTTGTACATAGGGTGTACGAGGCTGAAGCATAATGTCCGCCCGTTCATAATGATGTGCTACAGGTAAAACATAATCGGCATAATGGGAAGTCACGCCCATATCGGGAACTATGGCTACAATGGATTCTAATGTTTCAAAGGCATCCTTTCGCCATTTGTTGCCTGATGCGCGCCAGTTGGCGCCATTATTTCCTGCGAAAAAACCCATTTTCCAGCCCTTTTTCCCATATTGGGGAAACCAGTCTTTTTTGATGGATTCCTGATATTTTGCATCCCACTCTTCTGCCAATTCTTCACCATAAACATTTTTGGTGAGTTCCTTCATATTTCCCTGTTCATAATCCCAATTTGTGGCCGAAACCATGCGAGTTGCAGGACCAATCCCATTAAATGCGAATGCCATGAGACCGCGGACTTTAGGCGAATTTGAAATTTGAAGGCCACTTCCTTCCGGCCCGATATTTCCTGTAAGTGATAAAAGCAATACAAATGAACGCTGTAATAAATCGCCATGAATCCATTTGCATGCAGCATATCCGGAGTAAATCATAGCAGGTTTGGCAAGGGCAAAATCTCTTGCAATTTGGCGGATCACTTCCGGACTAACGCCTGTAATCTCTGATGCTTTTCCCGGTGTAAAATTTTCCGCTTCTTCTTTCAGTAATTCAAAAACCGTGGTGACTTCCACATCCCCATCCAAAGTAGAAACTGTCCAGCGTCCTTCAAGCGCCGGATCAATATCACCTAAATCAATGGTGTCAAATTTTCGCCGATCTCTTCCCGGTGGCGGATCAGTTAAACCCGTTCCAGGTGCAATGACAGCTTTATTGGTTTTCTGATCCCATAGATAAAAAATATTATCTTCCACTGCTAAAGTTGATACAATGGATGTGTCTTCTTTCCGCAAAAATCTTTTGGTATCGGTTCGAACTAAAAAAGGGAGATCGGATTGTTCTTTGATATAAGGCTCATTCACTAAATTTTCGTTGATAATAGTATGAACCATTGCCATGGCCAATGCAGCATCGGTGCCCGGTTTTGGATTGACCCACAAACTAGAATGCATAGCCGTTGGTGTAAATTCCGGAGAAATAGAAATGACTTTTGTGCCGTTATATTTAGCTTCCCAGAAAAAATGTGCATCAGGAATACGTGTTACAGCTGGGTTTGCCATCCATACTAAAACACATTTAGATTTATAAATAGCAGACATGGTATCGCCTACATAGACTTTTCCTAATGTTGTATAAACACCGGTAGGCAAATCTCCCACCCCAGAATAAAATTCCGGAACTGTGACACCCGTGATGTTTACAAGACGAGCCAATGCAGCGTAGGATGCAATTTTCACACTCATTTGAGTTCCACTGCCCCAGGAAATACTTTCAGGGCCGTCCTTTTCCACGACATCAATGAATTTGTCGGCGATTTCGGTCAGCGCTTGTTCCCAACTTACGCGCTCCCATTTTCCCTCACCTCGCTTGCCTACTCGTTTCATCGGATATAGAACCCGCTGATTTCCATACATATATTTAGCATGACGGAGCCCTTTTTGGCAGCCCCGGGGACCGTAATCTGGTGTATCATCCGTGCTTTCGTATTCGCCTTGCTGCTCTTCTCGCCATACAATGCCATCTTTCACGAATACATTAAAAGCACAATTTCCTGCGCAATTAGTGCCGTGAGTTCCTCGAGCAACACGATCCCAAGTGAATTTATTTCGCATTACATCTTCAAACCTACGATAAGGACGATCCAGCGTTGTTGCTGCTTTAAGATGTGAAAATTTGAGCATAAGTCCTAACCCAGCTAATCCCGAAGCTGTCAAGAATTTTCGGCGGGATATGGGCGGAAAATAATCAACTTTCATTTCTTTTTTAATGCGTTCCATCTCAGGATTAAATTTTTTCGAAAGGTTTTTCATCTAGGACACATTCTCATGTATTTCCACATGGGGAAACCCACTCACCGTATTGAGTAACCGTTTTAATGAATGAGTTAAAACCGTTTGATCGTCGTTAGAAATCATATCAAATAAACGATCATTTAAAAATCGTCGTTCATCTTGAATTGATTTTAAAGCAGACATTCCTTTTTCTGAAACATGAAGCGTTTTTCTGCGACGATCCTTAGGATGGTCTTTTTGGGTAATCAATTTATTCTTAATTAGCGTGGAAATTATTGGGCTAATATTCGCACGAGACACTCCACGATTTGCTGCAATTTCTGAAGCCAAAACGCCTGAATGGGTTGCTTCTCCATTTTGAACAATAGGTAAATTGGGATCTCGGGCAATATTTAATAGGACAATCCATTGCAGAGTAGTGAGTCCTGCTTTTTTTGCAATAATATCTCCCTTTTTATTGAAAAAATTCCCAATATCCGAAAGAAGAAAAATAATTTCGTCGTGGATATTTTTCTCAAAAATATTTTGTGAATTATTCATGATTGAAATTTTAAATGCCTTCTGTAAATTGTATTAATGATTAAGCCGCTTAATTATATTACAACAAATCTTATCGTAATTCAATAAAAAAGAATAATCGTTTAAAATGACCGCTCAATTCATTTCAACCATCCTGCTACCCGGGTTGCTTTTTCTCATTATGCTGAGGAGTGGCATATTTATTATTTATTTTGGAAATATCAAACTTATAATCCAATCGAGCTAATGGCAGAACCATTAAAAAATCGGTATAATGAAAAAATGATTAAAGCTCTGGGGGAAGAGATCATAGCTGTCTACCCTGAGTTTAATAAAAAAGAATTTCAAAAATGTATCTTCGCGGACGGATGGGATAAAAAAGAATTGAAAGATAGAATGTATTTTATAGCAAAAGTGTTACATGATTATATACCTGAAAAGTATTCAAAATCTATTAATATTTTAAAAAAGGTTTCAACCTGCTTCGAAGGTTTTGAATATATGATTTTCCCAGCTTTTGTAGAATTATATGGGTTAGAGTATTATGAAGAATCTATAGTTGCTTTAGAATATTTCACTCCCCGAGCAAGTTCAGAGTTTGCCGTTCGCCCCTTTATTATAAAGTATGAAACCCAAATGATGAATCAAATGAGCGAATGGGCTGAATCGTGTAATCCCCATGTGCGCCGCTTGGCATCTGAAGGATGCCGACCAAGATTACCTTGGGCGATGGCATTACCAAATTTCAAAGAAAATCCAACCCCAGTTTTGAGCATTTTGAAAAAATTGCTCATGGATGAGAGTGAATATGTTCGACGTAGTGTTGCAAATAATTTAAATGATATTTCTAAAGATAATCCAAAAATTCTTATAAGCTTGGCAAAGAAGTGCTTAGGTGGAGATAACGATACAGATAAACTTATTAAACATGCTTGTCGGTCTTTATTGAAAAAAGGAGATTCGGAAGCATTGAACTTATTTGGGTTTAATCCAGCCACTCATATAATTATAGAAAAATTTAAAGTTCAAACATCAGTAAACATGGGCTCTGAACTTACTTTTTCATTCACTTTGAAAACCGCCAGAGGTAATCTTGGAAAATTACGAATTGAATATGCAATCGATTTTATGAAAAAAAATGGTCAGCAAAGGAGAAAGGTTTTTAAAATTTCTGAATCAGATTATATTAAACAAACCAAAATAGTCCTAAAACAGTATTCATTTAAACAGATTTCGACCAGAACATATTATGTAGGCAAACATCATCTTGCAATTCTATTAAATGGTAAAGAAATGGAAAAGAATGAATTTATCTTGTGTGATAAATATTAACAATTTAATTGTTTAAATGTATTGTATGGGTTGCAATAAACAAAGGTTTTTGCTACATTCATATTGGTATGATGGTCATACCAATTTCAAAAGGAGATAAATTAAAGTGAAAGATTCGGATTATTCAGCGCAACTACCCCCTACTTACGATAAGGTTCATCGTCATGAAATGTTTCCTGAAACGACACATGATGAAACAGCTAGATTTAATTTTATTACAAATTTAAACCAACACCTCTCTACCGTTTCTGCTGGAAATAGGCTCGCTTACGAAAAACGAGTTAGGCCTGATTTTCAAAAAGAAAATGGTAGAGATTTTAATAATCGACATGAAGTCAATCAAGCTTTTAAGAGCGATCCTTATTGGCAAACGTGGTCTGCTCTTCGTAGGAATACAATGGAAATGCGTCATCAAGCTGGGCGATCCGTTGTTTTGCGACAAATCAATACATTAAATAAAAAAGCTGAACAACTGAATGCGGGAAAATCAACACTTCAGCTTAATCCTGAAATTAAATCTCCTCGATATGCGTCTGCGGTAGATATTCACTGTCAACCAGGTGGCTATCATACAGAAATATGTGAAGGAGATGTTTCTGTCGGCGCTAATTATGATTCTGGCATATTTGTAACTACAACAGGCGGTGTGGGACCCATGATTGATGGTGGCGGTCGAGCTGTTGCAAAAGCTGTGCAAGATAAATTTCCTGATTTTAAGCCAAAACGCATTTTGGATGTGGGTTGCACCATCGGGCATAATGTCCTCCCCATTGCGCAAGCATATCCTGACGCTGAAGTCATTGCCGTTGATGCGGGTGCTCCGGTTCTACGATATGGTCACGCAAGAGCACAATCATTCGGCGTAAACAATGTTACATTCCTTCAAGCAGATGTGGAAAATTTGGATTATGAAGATGGCTATTTTGATTGGATTCAAACAACCATGTTTCTCCACGAATTATCCTCCAAATCGATTCGACACATTATGAGTGAACTAGGTCGAATGCTTAAACCAGGTGGACTTCTTCTCCAAGTCGAACAACCACAATATACGCCAGATATGGATCTATTTGAGCAAGCCATTCGAGATTGGGATTGTTTGTATAACAATGAGCCTTTTTGGTCAAAAATGCATGGAATGGATGCAAAAAAAATCATGCGAATGGGTGGTTTTAAGAATGAAAATTACATGGAATTTAAAGCAGCAGCAGAGACGATTGATGGGGATGTAACAAAACCGGCGAAAGCGGTTTCAGAAGATCATGGTCGAGAAGCTTTATGGACCGTATTTGGAGCGTGGAAATCATGAAAAAACTTAATGTAGATTATATCGCAGACGCTGGTAAAAAAGCAAAAGGAAAACGTCCTTGGTTTTTGGATAATCCGGAAGTAGAAAAAGTATTATCCATTACCATGGCTGTTGCAGGTGAATTAGCTGTTGCTCGAGAACGATTGGATACTTTAGAGCGAATTTTAGAATCCAAAGGCATAATGAGTCGCAATGAAATTGAATCATTTCTTCCATCTGAACAAGACGCGCAAGAAAGACAGCTTTGGCATGCAGAATATTTAGCACGCATTATGCGAATCATTCAACAGGATCGAGAATCGTTAGAAACTGCGCCGGATATGAATGAAGCCGTGGAAGACTTAGCAAAAGAATTCACAAAGGAATAATTCCTTATTATGAAATTCACTCTCCTTGGCGCCACAGGACAGATTGGCTCACAAATTACGCAATCACTCATAGGTCTTGGGCACGAGGTTCGAGCCGTCAGTCGAAGTTTAGAATCATTAGAATCCATTACATCAAAAGGGGCAGAACCCTTTGTGAGTCATTTAGATGATTCACAAAAATTAACTGAAGCATTTACTGGGGTCGATGGAGCATTTACGCTTATTCCCCCAGATTTATCTGCACCCAATGTTCGAGAGTTTATGCGGCAAACGAGTCAAGCCCAAACAACTGCAATTAGAAATTCCGGAATAAATAGAGTCGCTATTTTGAGTAGTATTGGTGCCCATATTCCTGATAATGATAGTCATATTTCTGGACATTATGAACATGAACAGCGATTGGCGACACTAACCGATGTTAATCTTCACATTTTTCGACCTGATTATTTTATGGAAAATGTATTATTTAGCGCCGGCACCATTCAAAATATGAATTTTTGGTCATCGCCAATAAAAGCAGATTTACCTTTAAATATGACGGCTACAAAGGATATTGCAGCAAATGTTGTTTCTGCATTAACCAAAAAACAAGAACCGGGTGTGAAAGAATTACTAGGGTATGAATCCATTACCTGCCTTGAAGCAACATCCATCATGGCAGAAGTATTAAATCGACCAGAATTGAAATATATAGAATCTTCTTATGAAGATACAAAAAATGCCATTATTCAATACCGCGGTGCTTCTGAAAATTATACCGATGATTTAATTAATATGTATAAAGCTTATAATGATGGTATTTTAATTCCTGAACATCTAAGGTCAAAAGAAAGAACAACACCGACCAGTTTCAGAGAATTTGCTGAATCATCACTCGCTTTTTTGAAAAATTGATTTATTAGCCCAATTAATTAGTCGGCCATAACTCTTGTGTAAAATAGTCTAGATTATGGTAAATAATATCATTTCGATTTAAAGGAAGTTTTGATAAATCGTGTCCTGGAATGAGAACTACTTCTGGCGCTAATTGAATTAACATACGAATCCGATTCCGTATGTCTGCGATTCGATTTGGATTTTTAGAAATGCGTTGAACATCATCATGATTTAACCAATCAAAGTGAACCACTTCATCCCCACTGAGTAAAACGGGGCCATCTTGCAATTGAATTAATAAAGCAATGCTTCCATCAACATGTCCACCGCCTTTAATAATTTGGATACTTCCATCCTTAAAATAATCGATAGCTTTTTCGAAGGTTGCCAAAGGGGTTCCTCTGTGAAATGAAAGTGTTTGAATAAGATTTAATTTGTTCAAATCATGAATGGGCTCAGGGTCAAATCCATCCAATTTCGATAAATGATCTAAATCGGTATCTTCACCAATCACTATTGTGGCATCCTTAAATTCATTAAGATCTCCTATATGGTCAAAATGTAAATGTGAGAGAAAAATATATTTTACACTATCTAATGAAAATCCTGCTTTTGAAAGTTGATTGGAAATACTTTTATTAGGTAACGAACGTGTAGAAAATAATCTTCGTGTAATTGGGTGAAGCACTCGTTCTGCTGATTCAGCAATCTCTGCGGGTAAGCCTAAATCAAATAAGTCCATGAATAGGATGCTCAATTAAAAAAGCAGGTGCGGGTCGCCACGGGGCGGGGCTTCCAACCAATAGTGGTGATACTTTATTCATCCCCGTATTAAAGATGTGCAATTTAATATTAATGAAATTAGAATTTGTTTGGGGCCAATTCGTTAATGTTTCATCAATATCTTTTCCTCTGCTATTAATTGGACTGTAGCATGACAGTCCAATTAATAGCAGAGAAATAATGATTAAGATAGGTGAGAGTTTGTGCTGTTTCATTGACCTACATAGTTATTCTAAAGAAGATTTAATGACTCTTATTTATTCCAAAAATTACAAATAGAAAAAAAGCTTGCATATCAAAATGTCTATTTATAATATCCGTTAGTGAATACTAACAAACATAACATTGACATAAACGAATGAACAATTACACCGAGAGACAAAACCAAATTATTCAGGAATCAATCCAATTGATTGCGGAAAAAGGGATTCAAGGATTGACCATAAAGAATATTTCAAATGCCATTGGAATTACTGAACCGGCTATTTATCGCCATTTTGATAGTAAGAATGAAATTATTCTTGCGATTATATCAACCATGAAAGAGTCAACAAATAAAGAATTATCCCAAATAGATGATAATAATCCTACCATCGAAAAAATTAAAAAAATGATACAAGGGCATACAAATCGATTTATTAAGAATCCATCTTTAACAGCCATTATTTTTTCAGAAGAAATATTCAATAATAATAGTATTCTAGCAAAACCCATTCGAATCATGATGAAATTAAATCAGAATAAATTGATTGCTATGATTGAAAAAGGTCAAGCAAGTGGTGATGTCCGAGTAGATATTAAAGCAGAGCAAATATCACTAATGGTCATTGGCAGTTTTCGATTTTTAGTGAGTAAATGGCATATTATGAATTTTGATTTTGATCTGAAAAAAGATGTAAATGAAATGCTTGATGCTATAGAAAAGGTGCTAAAAGTCTAAAAAATTTTACACAATAATGTTAGTAAATATTAACTAATCAAAGGAGAAACCATGCTTAACTTACTTGAAAACATATTAAAACGACCCGCATTGGTCATAATTATCTTTATTGGTATCACGGTCTTCTTCGTGTCCGCCATGAAAGATAATACACGGATGGAAACGGATTTAGATAAATACATGCCCCAAGATCATCCTGCCTTTATTTATAGCGATCAAGCGGCCGAATGGTTTGATATTAAAGATGGAATTATCATTGCTGTGGAAAATCCAAATGGAATTTATGATACAGGCACTTTGACAAAAATCAAACAACTCACCAAAGATTTGCAAAAGATGGATGAGATTGAAAAGCAAGATGTAACGTCATTATATACGGCTGACAATATTGTTGGAACGGAAGATGGAATGGATGTGAAAGCATTCTATAAACGCATCCCAAAAACGCAAGATAAATTGGATGAGCTTCAACAAAAAGTGCGTTCCAATGAAATGGTTTATGGTCGGCTTGTTTCAGACAATGAAACAGTTACTGTCATAATTGCTCGCATTAATGATGATGTATTTACACAGGAATTCTATAATGAAATTCTTGAATTAGCCCATTCCTATGAAGGGGAAGAAAAAATCCATGTTGCTGGTCGGCCCATTGTGGAAGGAACTATGGCGGTTTTAGGTCCAGCAGATATGAAACGAATGGTTCCCATTGTGCTTACAGTTATTATTGTTATTTTGTTGGTATTACTTCGAAGTGTGAAAAATACAATTTTAACCATGCTGGTTGTATCATTTAGCACCATTTGGACATTTGGATTATTGGCTGTTGTGGGCATCCCAATTTATGCAGTTTTCACAACGATCCCAGTGATGCTCATTGCTATTGGTGTTGCAGATGGAATTCATTTATTCAGTCATGTGGATTTATTTAGAGTTGAAAATCCTACTGCATCAAAAATTGATACCATTAAAAATATGATTCAAGAAATGTGGAAGCCGGTGACCATGACATCTATTACAACGGCTGTTGGATTTATTTCATTATTGACATCTCAAGTATATCCAATTAAATATTTCGGTGTTTTCACAGCATTTGGTGTTTTGGTAGCCATGGTTCTTTCATTGGTATTAATTCCAGCAGGAATGATGATTGTAG
>JABHGY010000138.1 GCA_018671775.1 Fidelibacterota bacterium | reverse complement strand
TAATGAGAACCCTAAAAATAAAATTACGGGTTGTTCTGAATTTGACTATATGCTTATGCTATCTTCCGCTGAAAATAACAATTTTATGTTAATAAATCACATATATTTTTTTGTCTATAAAGCCTGTCTTAAATCCTGCTTCAAGTCAGCTTTATTCTCAATACCCACGGACAATCGAAGCAAGGTTGTCGTTATGCCCATTTCATGCTTCATCGCTTTTGGCACCGAACCATGGGTCATATCATAAGGCACACACACCAAACTTTCTACACCACCTAAACTTTCAGCAAAAGTGAAAATTTCTATATTTTTAACGAAAGTATTAACCGCCTCTTCAGATTTTAATCGGATGGAAATGAGACTCCCAAAAATGGAATTTCCTTCTGGATTAACTTGCTGTTTTTTGGCTAATTCGTGTTGAGGATGAGATTTCAATCCAGGATAAATCACCTCATCAACAGCTGAGTGAGTCTCTAACCATTCGGCTATAAATTGCGCATTATCTGCAGATTTTTGAACGCGCAAACTCAATGTTTTTGTTGAACGTAGCAAAAGCCAACAATCAAATGGTGATGGGATGGCACCTACAGATTTTTGAATAAAATAGAGTGAATCTGCCAAAGCATCGTTTGAAGTAATGAGTAAACCACTCACAATATCACTGTGTCCTCCAATATGTTTTGTGCCACTATGCATCACAATATCTGCACCAAATGAAAGAGGACTTTGACCATAAGGACTCATGAATGTGTTATCAACAGCCAGTAGGATATTATGTTTTTTACATAATTCTGAAATTGCAGCAATATCTGAAACTTCCAATAAGGGATTTGTAGGCGTTTCAATAAAAATAATTTTTGTTTCAGGTCGGATGTGTGCTTCGATTAAATTCATATCTCTTGTATCCACAAAATCAAAAGTGAGTCCATGACGCGATAAAACTTCATCAATCACTCGATAGGTTCCACCATACACATTCTGAGAAACAACAATATGGTCTCCTTGACTTAAGGTTTGAAATAAAGCGGTTGTTGCGGCCATACCACTGGAAAATGAAATAGCATATTTCCCATTTTCCAAGGAAGCGATATTTTCCTCAAATCGATTTCGTGTCGGATTTACGGCACGAGAATAATCAAACCCACGGTCTTTCCCAATCCCATCTTGCTCAAAGGTGGACGTTAGGTGAATTGCAGGAGAAACAGAACCTGTTCTTGCATTAGATTTATTCCCTACATGAATTGCTCGTGTTTCAAATTTGCCCTGAGACTTTTTCGTCATATTTGGGTAAAACCTTTATTCAGATAATGTGCTAATTTTTTATTTTTAATCTCAACAACTTCGCCATTGGGACTTTTCATGCGAACCTTCTCATTGCGACCCACTTTTTTATCAGTAACGATGGGCGCTTGCTTCGCCTGTTGCGGTTTATTCTTAGAGGCTTCTGGTTGACCCAAAAACCCCATTCCTGTAGTTTCTTGGTGCTCTGTTTGCACATTCCGAACTTGACGTTGCGGTGCCATTTCTGGCGCTTCCATACCTTGTATTTGTGTTCGAAATAAACGCATCACCGTTTCACTATTTAAGTCTGCCATGATTTCTTGAAAAAGCTTAAATCCTTCAGATTTATACTCTAACAATGGATCTTTTTGTCCATAGGCTCTAAGATTTATTCCCTCACGGAGTTGATCCATGGCGTACAAATGGTCTTTCCATTTTTCATCAATAGTCCTCAAAATCACCCAACGTTCAAAACCGCGAATCACTTCTTCCTGCAATAAGGATTCTCGTGCCGTATAGACACTATCTGCCTCACTTAAGACGAAATCTGTCACATCTTCAATTGTCAAATCATCTTGGCCCGTTTTACTGCAAATCGTTTCAAAAGAAGCATCAATCATTAAATGAGAAGCAAAATTTTGTTTCAAATAATCCCATTCCCAAACATCCGGACTTCCCTGCTGAGAATCAATTTCATCTAAAACATATTCTTCAATATTTTGACGAACCGTTTCTCGCATATCTTCGCCCGATAACGCCATATTCCGAATATCATAGACCACTTTCCGTTGCTGATTCATCACATCATCATATTCAAGCAAATGTTTTCGCACACCATAATTTCGTGTTTCTACTTTTTTCTGTGCATTGGAAATCGCTCGCGTTACCATTTTTGCAGAGATGACTTCTCCTTCTTCTATACCCATTTTATCCATAATCACCGCCACCCGATCTGAGCCAAAAAGGCGCATTAAATCATCTTCTAAAGAGAGATAAAATCGAGATGAGCCAGGATCTCCTTGTCGCCCAGATCGTCCTCTCAACTGAAGATCAATTCGTCGAGATTCATGACGTTCCGTTCCAATGATATGTAAACCACCCAAAGCGATAACACCTTCGCCCAATTTAATATCTGTTCCACGACCCGCCATATTGGTAGCGATTGTTATGGCGCCTGGCTGACCCGCCCGAGAAACGATATCTGCTTCATGTTGGTGTTGTTTCGCATTCAATACGTTATGAGGAATCTTCTTCCGCTTCAACATGCGCGATAATAATTCGGATACTTCTACGGTTACAGTTCCAACTAAAACTGGCTGGCCACTTTCAAAGCATTCAGATAATTCTTGAATCACTGCATTATATTTTTCACGTCGTGTCTTATAAACCAAATCTTCCCGATCATCTCTCACAATTGGTCTGTGCGTAGGAATCACCGTTACATCCAATTTGTAAATCGACCCCAATTCTTCTGATTCTGTTTCAGCTGTTCCTGTCATTCCAGACAATTTATCATAAAGACGAAAATAATTCTGGATGGTGATTGTGGCTAAGGTTTGTGTTTCTCTTTCAATTGAAACATTTTCCTTTGATTCAAGCGCTTGATGTAATCCATCACTATATCGACGTCCAGGTAAAACGCGACCCGTAAATTCATCCACGATCATGACTTTTCCATCTTGGAGCACATATTCCACATCTTTTTCATACATGGTGTAAGCACGGAGCAATTGATTAAAATTGTGGATTGTTCCACTCCGTTTCGCATGCAGTTGGTGGACTTTTTCTTTTTCTTGCTCCATCTCTAAAGCCGATAAAGTATCATTTTGCTCAATATCCGTGAGCATTTCACCTAAATCTGGAATAATAAATGTTTCAGGATTGTCTGGTGCTAAAAAATTTCGTCCCTTATCGGTCATGTCTATAATGTGCGATTTTTCATCAATAGAAAAATATAAATCATCATCCACTTCGTGTAATTTTTTATCACGAATAAAGTTAGATTCAACGTCATGCGCTAATTTAATCATACCGGTTTCTTGGAAGATTTTCATGACTTGACGATGTTTGGGCATGCCTCGTTGCGCTTGGAGTAATTTTAATCCAGCTTCTTCTTCCTTATCTTCAGACAAAAATTGCTGTGCTTCCTTCACAAGATCTGTCACCAATACGGATTGTTTTTTCACCAATCTTTGCACGTCTGGACGCAATTCAACAAAGGTCGTATCTACAGGCGCATCAATTTGTCCTGAAATAATCAAAGGCGTTCGCGCCTCATCAATCAAGACGGAATCGACTTCATCAACGACAGCAAACGCATGATCACGTTGCACTTGACTTTCTGGCGAATGCGCCATGTTATCTCTAAGATAGTCAAAACCAAATTCATTATTTGTGCCATACGTAATATCGCATTCATACATTTCACGACGTTTTTCATTGTTCATCGTATTTAAAATCGAACCAACTGTTAATCCTAAACGCTTATATACTTCGCCCATCCATTCCGAATCTCGTTGCGCTAAATAATCATTAACCGTTACCACATGAACGCCACGCCCTGTGAGCGCATTTAAGAAAATAGGCATAGTAGCCACAAGTGTTTTCCCTTCACCTGTTTTCATTTCTGCCACTTTCCCTTGGTGAAGAATAATCGCTCCAATCAATTGCACATCATACGGCACCATTTCCCATGTGACATCATTACCCAACATGCGATAAGAATTTCCAACCATTCTGCGACAGGTCTCTTTCACAATGGCAAACGCTTCTGGCATAATAATATCTAATTGGCTTTGTTCTGCTTTGAGGATTGCCTCCGCGCGCTCCGTTTTATCCATCGCATCTGGCAGAGAATCTTCTTTGTCTTTTCGCGCTGAAATTACACCTTCACGTAATTCGACTGTACGATTTACCAAATCTTCATCAGATTTATTTTCTAAAGTGGAAAACACCTGATTGATTTCATCAACCAGCGGACCCAGTTTTTTAATTTCCCGGTCTGATTTTGTCCCAAATAATTTTGCTAACATTTAATTATTGTCTTTCGTTGTTTTCGCTTCTTCTTTCAAATATTTTTTGTAAATCGAATCTAGAATTCCATTTACAAATCCAGAACTATCGCCAGTACTATATACTTTTGCAATTTCAACGGCTTCGCTGATTGATACCTTCGGCGGTACATCCTCCATAAAATAAATCTCACAAATCCCCATACGCAAAAGAATTTGGTCCACAGTCGCAACGCGACTAAACTCCCAATTCTGAAGACAATCTTTTATATGTTGATTAGCCCAATTTTGATTCTCATAAACATAAGTATATAATGTTTTCATAAATTCCATATCCAAATCTTTATGATTTGAAAAGGACGCTAAGGTTGATTTGAGAATCTTTTCAGGTGCTTCTTGTGAAATATCATAAGCATATAAGGCTTTTAGGACGCATTCACGCGCCAAACGATTTGGATGCATTTAGAATTGATCCCTTTTGCCCATCACATTTTTCCGTGGCAAATGGATATCCTTCAATTTTGATACTTCTTTCATGCGATATTCTGCTACTATTGCTGCCGCTTCTTGATTGCCAATCCCTTCATTTTCTGCTAAATCATAAATGGTCATCAAGGTATCATAAATGCCTTCAGCTTGACTAAAAGCACGTTCGCGATTATATCCATCAATCTCGTTGGCAACATTAATCAACCCACCCGCATTGATGGCGTAATCTGGAGCATACAAAATGCCTTTTTCACGAATCATTCTGTCGTGAGAAGATTCACTTTCCAATTGATTATTTGCTGCCCCAGCAATCACAGACGCTTTGATGCGCGGAATCGTATCACTATTTAAAGTTGCCCCCATGGCGCAAGGTGCATAAACATCCATATCCGCATCATAAATATCATCAACGCCCACCACTTCTGCATTAAACTCATCCACAACTCGCTTGACAGAAGGTTCATATAAATCGGCAACAATGAGTTTTGCGCCTGCTTCATTCAGGTATTTACACAAATAATATCCCACATGACCTAAACCTTGAACACCGACTTTTAATCCAGCCAAACTCTCTTTACCTAATTGTTTTTTGACCGTGGCTTTCATTCCCACATACACACCGCGTGCCGTTACGGGAGATGGGTCACCCGAACCGCCCAACGCACGAGAAATTCCCGTTACATAATCTGTCTCCATTCGCACCCATTCCATGTCTTTTACGCTAGTCCCCACGTCTTCTGCTGTAATATAGCGTCCGCCTAATCCTTCGATAAACCGACCAAAAGAGCGAAAGAGCATTTCACTTTTATCAGTTTTGGAATTGCCGATGATAACTGATTTTCCTCCACCTAAATTCAAATTTGCAATCGCCGCTTTGTAGCTCATACCACGAGATAATCGCAATACGTCTTTCAACGCTTCTTCATCTGTGGCATAATCCCACATTCTACATCCACCCAAAGCAGGGCCGATAGTGGTGTCGTGTATCGCTACAATCGCTTTCAGACCTGTATCTGAATCGCGAAAAAATGCCACTTGTTCATGATCCTTTTCTTCCATTGCTGTAAATACTGACATCATTGGCTCCTTTTAATCTTTTAATAAATCTCTGGCTATTACCAGTTGTTGTATTTCTGAAGTTCCTTCGTAAATCTGTGTGATTTTAGCGTCTCGCATGAGTCGCTCAATGCCATATTCTTGCATGTAGCCCACGCCACCAAAAATCTGAACCGCCTCTGTGCTACTACGCATGGCAACGCCAGAAGCATATAATTTTGCCATAGATGCTTCTTTCATATACGGTCTATTTTTATCTTTTAATTTTGCTGCTCGCCAAATCAATAAACGTGCCGCATCCACTTCTGTCGCCATATTGGCTAATTTTTCTTGAATGGCACCAAACTGTCCAATGGGCTTTCCAAATTGTTCTCGTTCTTTGGCATACTCAATAGATTTTTCCAGTGATGCCCTGGCAATGCCCAAAGCTTGAGACGCAATCCCAATACGACCACCACCCAACGTTTTGAGGGCAATGGTAAATCCTTTTCCTTCTTCTCCGAGTAAATTGTCCACTGGGATACGGCAATCCTCAAAATAAAGCTCACAGGTATCAGAACCTCGAATGCCCAATTTGTCTTCTTT
>JABHGY010000137.1 GCA_018671775.1 Fidelibacterota bacterium | reverse complement strand
TGAGATATTTTCATGTCATGATCATCAATGACAACAACAAGATTGTAAACGGGCGTTCCATCGGAACGAGCAATAATGAAATCATCTATTTCAGATGCTTGAACTTTGATTTGCCCATAAATTTCATCCTGAAATGACACAGAACCTTGATTTGGTGTTTTGAGTCGAATCGTAAAAGGAGTGTCTGAATCTAATTTGTTTTGAATATCTTTTTCGGAGCAATCACGCCAAAGCCCAGGATAAAATAATGAGCCATCTTTTTCCCGATATTGGTTGAGTTCATCTTTTGTCGCAAAACAGCGATAAGCATTGCCATTTTCAAGGAGATTATCAATTGCATCTTTGTATAACTTAGATCGCTGTGATTGATAAATTATATTTTCATCCCAGTTTAATCCCAACCATTGTAGAGATTCACAGATTTGTTCCGTGTATTCAGATTTGGATCTTTGTAAATCTGTATCTTCGATTCTAAGAAGGAAAGTGCCTTGATTATGTTTAGCAAAGAGCCAATTGAATAAGGCAGTACGTGCACCCCCCAAATGAAGTTGGCCCGTTGGGCTAGGTGCAAATCGAACGCGTGGTTTAGTTTGGGCCATTAAAATTTGCGGAGGCGGTAGGATTCGAACCCACGAGGGGCATAAACCCCTGCTGGTTTTCAAGACCAGTGCATTCAGCCAGACTCTGCCACACCTCCGTTTATCGTTTGCGGAGAGGGAGGGATTCGAACCCTCGAAGAGGCTATAAACCCCTTACTCACTTAGCAGGCGAGCGCCTTCAGCCACTCGGCCACCTCTCCGTAAATTGTTTGAATTAATCCTCAGAAATTACTCCCAAGAATTCATATTCCAAAAAAAAGAATCAAGAAATAACAAATTGTTTTCCACTGATTTGTGTAATAGCATTTTTCATTTCTAATTGCAATAATATTTGTAATAATTGTGAAATATCTAAATTTACTTTTTTCCTCAAATCATCAATTTGGATTGGGTCGTGACCCAAATGATGGAAAATGCTTTGCTCATCTTTAGATAAATCATAATTAATGGTTTTTTGCACACCCTGTATGGGATTAAAAAGGCGATCATTAATAATGTCTATAATTTCCTCACCATCAAAAACAGGAAATGCTCCATGCCTAATGAGACGATTTGTCCCAACGCTCATTAAATCTGTTATTCTGCCAGGCACGGCAAAAACATCTCGATTTTGGTCAATCGCATTAAAGGCAGTTAATATAGATCCACTTTTATTTCCTGCTTCCACCACGACCGTTCCATGAGATAAACCCGCAATAATTCTATTTCGTTGTGGAAAATTCTTCCGATCTGGTTTTTCACCTAATGCAAATTCAGAAATAATAGTTCCATTAGTGAGAATATCCTTGAATAACTTTTTATTCTCAGAAGGATATACAATGTCCAAACCGCAACCAAGCACTGCAATAGTTCGACCTCCCATATTGACCGTTTCCCTATGCGTTGCCGTATCAACACCTCGAGCTAATCCACTTAAGGTTGTAATTTTCGATTCCACTAATTTCTTCACGATCATTCGTGTTATTGATCGTCCATATTGTGTCATGGTGCGGGTCCCTACAATTGAAACCATATCTTCTTTTTTTGACAGTGGGTTTCCTATGGTATAAAGCATAACAGGAGCATCATAAATTTTCTTTAATAAAACAGGATAATTGTCATCCCAATAAGAGACTAAATTGATATTTTTTTCTTGATACCTTTTAACCTGAGTTTCCCCATATTTAAAATGACGATATTTATGGATAGCCTGAGCCGTTTTGATATCTATCCCATCAATAGCACAAATTTCGCGTGTGCTTAATTCATAGGGGTTCACATCTCTTCCCAAAGATGATAGTAATGTTCGAACCTTATTTCTTCCAATAGAGGGCGTATTGAGAAGATTGATAATGATAGCGTGATTAATTGTTAGCCTCTATTATTTTTGTAAGTTCATGCGTCAGTTTATTCAGACCATATCCAGTCACTGACGATATTTCAATAAAAGGTTCTTCTAAATTTAACCAAGGATTATCATCCTTTTCATTTTGAAATGTATCTTGCTTTGATTTACAAATCAAAAATGGTTTAAACATTAATTCTGGATTAAAATTAATTAATTCTTGTTTTAAAATCTCGAATGATTGTTTAGGATTTTCATCATTGGCTTCAATGAGGTATAATAGGACTCTATTTCTTTCAATATGTTTTAAAAATTGGTGGCCTAGCCCTTTCCCTTTGCTAGCACCTTCGATAAGACCCGGGATATCAGCCATTACAAATGATTGATATTCTCCATATTTAATGATGCCGAGATAAGGTTCCAACGTGGTAAAAGGATATCCTGCTATTTTGGGCTTCGCTGAAGATAGTCTAGCCAATAAAGTTGATTTTCCTGCATTTGGAAAGCCCACCAAACCGACATCGGCTAAAATTTTTAATTCTATTTCAAAAACACCAGCATCGCCTTCTATTCCACTTTGATATTTGCGCGGCGTCTGATTTGTGGAAGTCTTAAATCGACTGTTTCCTCTACCACCCATCCCACCATGGCATGCGATACACTCTTCACCAGATATTACAAGATCAGCAACAATAGATCCTTCCCTTTTGATGATTGTCCCAAGTGGAACCCGAATGATAATGTCTTCACCATATTTTCCACTCCTATTATTTTTTCCACCAGGACCTCCATTCTCAGCTTTGTAATGTTTGCGATAACGAATATCTTGAAGCGTACGCAAATTTGTATCTGCCTTAAAAATTATATGTCCGCCTCGTCCACCATCGCCTCCATCAGGACCTCCCTTTGGTATGAATTTTTCACGACGAAAAGAAACGGCACCACGGCCTCCTTTTCCTGCCATTAATTCAACTTGTGTATAATCAATAAACATATTTATTCATCAAATTAAGAATAAATGAAGTTACGCTAGTATTAAATACCATTTATAACTGCATTCATAGTAGCACTAGGTCTCATTACCGCAATGGTTTTGCTTAAATTAGGGAAATAATAACCACCAATATCTTGCGAATTACCTTCAGTGCTTAGTAATTCTTTAATAATAATAGCTTCTTTACTTTCCAAAGCATCGGCAATTGAAGAAAATTTTTCAGCAATTAATAAATCATCTTTTTGTGTCGCAAGTGCTCTCGCCCAATATTGAGCTAAAAAATAATGACCCGATGTATTACCAGGTTTGCCAGCAATTCGAGATGGCGATTTTTTCTTATCTAAATATTTAGAATTTGCCACATCAAGTGCAAATGCAATTATATTTAAAGGTTTTGAGCCATTTTTTTGTGCAATATAACGCAATGATTCAGCTAAGGCTAAAAACTCACCCAATGAATCCCATCTTAGATGACCTTCTTTTATAAATTGCGCAACGTGCTTTGGTGCTGAGCCCCCTGCGCCAGTTTCGAATAAGCCACCGCCACCAATCAAAGGGACAATGGATAACATTTTCGCAGACGTTCCTAATTCTAAAATTGGGAATAAATCTGTCAAATAGTCTCGTAAAACATTCCCAGTCACACTAATGGTATTAAGCCCTTTTCTAACTCTTTTAAGGGTATAAGCCATGGCTTCTTTAGGAGAAAGGATATGATATTCGGCGTCATCATCCTTATTAAAGTCCGGTAAATGTTTTAAAACATATTTAATGATATTTGCATCATGCGCTCTGTTCTTGTCTAGCCAAAAAACGACAGGTAACCCTGTTATCTTCGCTCTATCATAAGCCAATTTAATCCAATTCTTAATTGGTATTTCTTTGGTGGTTGACATTCTCCAAATATCACCTTTTTCAACCTGATGATTCAATAAAATATTTCCATTATGGTCAACCACCTTAATTATACCATCAAATGATATTTCAAATGTTGTGGGATGAGAGCCATATTCTTCCGCTTTTTGAGCCATAAGCCCAACATTTGAGACATTCCCCATTGTGGTCACATCGAATTGGCCATTAATAACACAATCGTTTAATATTTCTTTATACATACTTGCATAAGATCTATCAGGGATTACAGCCTTACACACCTGAAGTTCACCGTCTGAATTCCACATTTTTCCGCCATCTCTTACGACCACTGGCATGGATGCATCAATAATGACATCATTAGGCGCATGTAAATTTGTGATTCCATTATCTGAATCTACCATCGCTAAAGAGGGATTGATTTTATATACATCTTTAATTGAGTCCTCAATCTCAGATTTCTTTTCTGCCGGTAAAGATTCTAATTTTTTATACAGGTCCGTTAGTCCCAAATTGGGTTTGATATCTAATTGTTTAAATTCGGTGGTATATTTTTCAAAAACATCTTTATAATATTCACGAACGCAATGCCCAAACATGATCGGGTCAGACACTTTCATCATTGTCGCTTTTAAATGCAAAGAAAATAATAAACCATTTTGTTTTGCGTCATCTATCTCTTGCTGATAAAAAGATTTTAATGCTTTCGTTGACATAAATGTGGCATCAACAACTTCTTTATCTATTATAGATAACTCTTTTAACAAACTAATTCCATTTTCACTTGAATGATGCTCAATTTTCACGATTCCATCACCACTTTTTATAATGGACTGCTCATTCCCAAAAAAGTCATTTTGAGTCATATGGGCTACATGTGTTTTAGTGTTTTTTTCGAATTTTTTAAGTTTATGCGGATTTTTTATTGCAAATTTCTTTACAGCATCTGCTGCTCTTCGGTCTGAATTTCCCTCTCGAAGGACAGGATTAACGGCCGATCCTAAACAGGTAGAATATTTCTCATGAATACGCAATGCTTCCTTTGTTTTTGGCTTTTCAGGAAAGTTTGGAAGGTCATACCCGATATTTTGAAGTTCAGAAATACAATCTTTTAATTGCGGAACTGAAGCAGAAATATTGGGAAGTTTAATGATATTTCCGTCTGCCTGCTTAACAACACGTCCCAAGTATTCTAGATCATCACTCATTTTTTGCTCAGGATTTAATTTATCTGGAAAAGTGGCGATAATTCTTGCTGAAAGTGAAATGTCTCTTGGCTCAATTTCAATACCTGCTACACGTATAAATGCCTTTACAATAGGCAAAAGAGATTGTGTCGCTAGAGCGGGAGCTTCGTCTGTTATCGTCCAAATAATTTTTGACATTTAAGGTTCCTTTTTCTGAGTTTTAGGTTCAGATTTCTTTGAAGAACTTGTTTCACTTTTTGCTTTATCTTTGGGCTTATCTTTTGTTTTGTAATCCGTTAAATAAAATCCTGATCCTTTAAATATTAGGCCGGCACCGCCACTGATTAGTCGCGTAACATTACAATTTTTTGTATCGCAATTTGGTTTTTTGCTTAACGCATTTTCTGACATAGCCTGAAACACTTCAAAGCGTTCGTCACATGTCTTGCAGATATAATCGTATGTTGGCATCTAATCTAGTTTTATTGAATAAAAATGAGACTAGAATTTATAAAATATTATATACTATATTTTATTTTTAATGCATTATAAACATCTTTTGAAACGTAATCAGTTAAATCACCACCCAATTTCGTGACTTCTTTGATGACGGTAGAATTTAAGTGTATATATTTTTCATCAGGCATCATAAATATCGTTGTGATTTCAGGATCTAAATGATAATTCATCATGGCCATTTGAAATTCAAATTCAAAATCACTTACATGACGAAGTCCTCGAATTAAGGCGCAAGCATTTTCATTTTTTGCAACTTCAACAATCAATTTATTTGTACTCATCGCTCTAACATTGGGAAAATCCTGCGTGCTTTTTTGGATGAGTTCAACCCGCTCATCCACCGTAAATAATGGTTTTTTTGTTGCGTTATCAGCAACAGCAAAAATGAGTTCATCAAATAATTTTGATGCTCTTTTGGCAATATCTAAGTGTCCACGATGAATTGGATCAAATGTCCCCGGATATACAATTTTCTTCATTTTTGCCCCCAAAAGGCTAATTGTGTTTTTCCATAATTTCGTACTTCAGGATTATGGATTAATTTACTGTTAGATCGATTAGTTTCTAAAATATATTTTCCAGTCGGCTTTACTCTAGATATGACTAGATGGAAAAGTTTATCAAGATCAAAAGCGCCGTAAGGAGGATCAGCAAAAATAATATCAAATTTTTGACTTGAAGAAAGATATTTAAATACATCTGCATGATTTATAGATATATTTGATTCTGGAAAATATACGCTATTTGATTCAAGTAATTTCAGATGATTCCAATTGTTTTCTACAAATTCAACTTTACTTGAACCACGACTTAATGCTTCAAATCCTATAATGCCAGAACCTGAAAATAAATCTAAAAAAGATTTATTTTCTAGGGGACCCAAAATATCAAATAAACTTTTTCTAACTAGTGATTTGGTAGGTCGGTAACTTGCATCTTGAATAGTTTTAATTTTCCTTCCTTTATAAAGGCCGGAAAGAATACGCATCTAACCTAATGTCCCGTTCTTGGATTTAAAAATGAAAGGTAATATCTTGCTTTAATTTGTGTTTGACTGGAGGCATTCAATAATTCGAATTTATGCAATAAGACACGGTCTCCTGCTTGTGAAATAATATCACTTACAATTTGAATCTCCTCTATCGATTTTACTGAAATGAGAAGCCGTTCAACCATTTCTTGGTTTTGGTACAAAGGATCAAAATATTTTATTGAGTAATTTGATAAAGCAAAGTCAATTTCGGTTATTATATCATCTGGATTAAGACCGCTTTCGGTAGCAGATATTTTTGTGTCAAATAGCATATTAAAACGATAGAATCGAATTAACTTAGAGGATTCTGAATCTTTAACTTCCCAATTTTCTACTAAATCTCCACTTATAATTTTGGAAAATCCGTGCTCTACTTCACTTCTATATTCAAAAGCTATACTCTGACTAACCATACTTAATTTTGCATAGTCATTAAGATTTGTCCTTTTTAATAAAAGATTTAATGTATTTATCTTCCATTGGGATTCTTGTAAGAGTGTTTGTGGAATCGGAACGTCCTTTTTTATTGTTTTTTCTCCTAATTTTGAATTCGCTCTATTTAGATATGGTTCCTGAAAATTAAAAGAAATAATTGGCATATCATTATCAGCTCGATATTTTAGAAAATTTATTCCAATAAAAATGAGAACAAGTAATGTGATGTATATAATTACACGGTTTTGTTCTGTTTTTGGCTTTTTCTTTTTCCCCTTCGCCTTTAATTTGCTTATTTTAGGTACGCTTTTTTTCTTTTGTATTTCAGATTGTTTTTGCTCTACTTCATGATATTTGTTGATTAATGGAAAATCAGTAATACCAGGTTCATCAAAGAAATTCATTGAATATAAATATGATTTTGTTTTGGCCATTATACTCAAAATGATAGATTCAAAAGAAGGTAAATTTTCTGTATTGTCATCATACTCGATACCATCAAAAGCTTTTAGTTCAAGCAAGTGATGGCGTTTTAATGATTTTTTAATATTTGGGGATAAGGATCCTGTTAAAATGGTTGTTTGTTCATCATTTTTTGAACGTTTTACGCCAATCAGTATTTTTGCAATTTCCGAATTACATGTTGCACTTTTTGCAAATAGTTTTTCACCAGAAATACCTAAATCTCCAAAATGAAATTCTTGCTGATATAAGGAATAAAATCGCAATCCCTTATCGGATTTATGTATCCAAGTTGCATTTGTTACATTTTCCCAATCTAATAGACTGCTACTAATAGGGCCCATCCACAATGGCCTACTCCCAAATCCTGAGAGAGTTAACTTCAAATTAAGAACAAAATGTGTAGGAATAGATACAAGATGGAGATTAGGCTCTTCAGGCAAATAGGTTTGGCAGTAAGTGGATATATTTTGCTTTGAATGATTCTTTCGAGTTTTCCATTGAATTAAATCCCAATGGTCTTCTCTGCTCAAATCTTTTTCATTTAAAATAACATCATGCAACAATAAATCATCATCAACGGATATATTAATCTCTTCACCAGATAGAGGTATAATATCATTGATACGTTTTATTTGACTTGATAATATATTATTGAGTGCTTTTTCGTTATGGAGAATAGATTGCAGGGCTTGATCAAATTTTACATGCCCTACTTTGGTCAGAATGACTTTATCTTCAGCTTTTTTCCATTGACCGCAAAGCAGATTCTTATTGGATATGACGAGCCCAATCAAAACAAACTATCTTTAATCCCAGCTACGAGATCCGTCGCTAATCATTCCATGACTATTAGATTTAAATGAAAATATTAGATATCTAGGGTCTTTATACGTTTCCGTAATTGGGCTAGCGACACGAAGGCTTTTCATTTCCTCCACTATTTTTATATCATATTCTTTCTGTGTTAGCGGACAGAAAGAAGTTGATGAGTCGGGAACAAATGTATCATAATATTGAATCAGCTCAACTCTCTCAACAGGTTTTTTTGCATGTACTTTCTGAAAATTAGGATCTTCCATCACGTAACGTAATTTTTTCAATTGAATAAAGCTTGTGTCATTTCGAGAAAGTTCATCCGAGTAAATAATGACAGTGACACTTGTATCACTAATGGTATCTCTTCGAAATTTTAAAAATCCAAATGTAGTATCATATTCAACAGAAAAACTCTCGGGAATATCTACAGCATACTGTTTATCATTTAGATGGATTAGTTGCTCTCCGATAAAATTAGAATCAGCAATTAAAGAATCCCTAGCCGCATTAACTAAATTCATGGCTTCAAAAAATTGAGGATTATAGCTCCCAGTGATTTGATTATGAAATTCTTCAATATCATATAAATTTTGCATTCGGAATCGACTCTCTATTTCAAATTTTCTTTCTTCCTCCCAAATTGCGATAGGAACATATATGGTAATGATTAAAAATATAAGAGCAAGAACAATGCCTAACTCAAGTAAATCTGATTTCTGTTGTCGCTGTTTTAAATTCATTTGTCTTCCGATTTAAGTATGATTTTATCTCTAATTTTTTCTAAAGTTTTTTTACCGATACCTTTTACTTTCACCAATTCATCCACAGTTTTAAATGCTCCAAAATCATTTCTATAAAGAATAATTTTTTCTGCCGTTACTGGGCCAATCTTCGGTAATTGTGTCAATTCGTCTTTATTTGCAGTATTGATATTAACAAATTTTACCTCAATCTTCGAGTTTTTTTCTTTAGGATGTTTAATGATTTTAATTGGATGAGATTTAGGTTTGTTTTCTGCAGAATAAATTGAATCAGCCAACGCTTTAAATTTCGCCTTTTCTTCTTTTGAAACGACGACAAAATCGGTTTTTTTATGCTCCTTAAATTGGATAATTGAGAATCCAATAACAGCGGAAAGACCCAAAAAACCTATGATTGATTTTTCTTTGGCTGTAAACATCGCTATTATAAGTCAATTTTTGAGTATGGCATTTTTATGGGTTTTTGTTCTTTTTCTAATTGACTCAAAATCTTTTTCTCTGCACGTGAGATAGATTTGGGTGTAAATACTTGCAGTCTCACTAATTGATCTCCTTGTCGACTTCCACGCAAATGTGGAAATCCTTTATTTTTCAATCTAAGTATTTGTCCAGATTGTATTCCAGCTGGAATTTTCAAATCGACCTGGCTGAGAAGCGTTGGCACTTTAACCGTTCCGCCTAACGTTGCGGTTGTATAAGGTATGCTTAACTCTATATATACATGCTCTCCGTCACGAACAAAATATTCATGAGGAATCTCGTCAAAAACAACAATCAAATCCCCTGCTATCCCAGAAATGTTCTGATTCCCTTGATTCGATAATGTTAGATAGTTACCCGATTCAACACCAGCAGGAATTTTAACTTTGATGGTTTCTTCTTTATTAAGCATGCCATCCGGACTTGCACCAGCAGGTCGATGATTTATCGTCTTGCCACTTCCACTGCAATACGGACATTCAGATGCCGTTCGCATTTGCCCTAAAATTGTATTGCTAATCCTCGAGACTTGTCCTGCGCCATTACACTGAGCGCACGTGTTAAAAGTCACGCCAGGCGCCGGAATACGTTTTTTTATTTTTATCTTTTTTTCAATGCCAGTCGCTAATTCTTCGTATGTGAGCTTTAATCGAATGCGAATATCACTTCCACCTTTTCGACTTCGTCCACCCTGCCTGTTTCCACCAAAGAAACTTTCAAATGGACTACCTCCAAAAATATCACCAAATTGGCTAAAAATATCGTCCATGCTCATGTGAACACTACCACCGCCACCAAATCCGCCACCGTGTCCTGAGTCTCCCATACCAACACCTGCGTGTCCAAATTGATCATAACGAGAGCGTTTGGTTTCATCTTTTAATACGGCATAGGCTTCTGCCGCTTCTTTAAATTTTTGTTCAGCTTGATTATCATCCGGATTTTTATCAGGATGATATTTCATAGCTAGCTTTCGATATGCCTTTTTTATATCATTTGATGTGGCATCTTTAGCTATTCCTAGTATGTCGTATAAATCTTTCATTTTTTATTCACAATAACTTTTGCATGTCTAATCACTCGATCTTTATACTGATATCCTTTTTCAAAAACATCTAAAATTTGATTATCATCATATTTATCATTTGAATTTGTTGTCATGGCATCATGGAGTTCTGGGTCTAATAAATCGCCCTCTTCTCCAAATGGCTTAATTTCTAGTTCAGTTAACCATTTATCTATTTTCGTGAGCACCATATTTATCCCTTTTGAAATAGATTCATCAACTTGAATATTATCTTTGCCAATTGCGACAGATAAGCGATCGAAGTCATCTAAGATAGGCAATAATTTTTTAATCACATTTTCACCTCCATACTGGAGGAATCCACTGATTTCCTTATCTTTTCGGCGACGAAAATTTTCAAACTCTGCTTTTAACCTTAAATGTTTATCTTGCAGTTCACTTAACTGCCCTTTTACTTCTGTTAGTTTTGTGACTTTTTTTGTTTTTTTCTTCACAGCGTTTGCTTTTTCCTGAATAGTGTTTTTTAAATCTTTGTTTTGTTTTTTATTTGTCATGTTCTTTGAAATGATGTTTATCTATTATAATTAGACTGCGAATTTTAACACAAGGTGTAACATAATTGAAAATATAATAGATTACTTTATGATACTTGCGATGGCGCGATAAGAACCTAGGATTGAAATAATACCCGCTAAACCTATCAACCATATCCAAATAAATGGGTCAACCAATAATTGCATCCGCGTATGAGAAACAGATTCTAAAATATAATTAGCTCCATTCACCATTCCAATTAAGCTTGGATAAACAAAAACGGTTGAAATAACGCCCATCATCAATCCTTCAAAAATAAATGGCAATTTGATGAAAGCTTTTGTCGCACCAATTAATTGCATGGAATAAATTAAATTTTTCCGAGAATACACTGATAATTTAACAGTGTTGTAAATCACCAAGATTGCAATAAAGATGATTAACCCAGAAACAATTGGGAAATTTGCCATCATTTTCTGATAGGCTTTCTCAATTTTATTAATCAAATAACCTTGATGCCTGACGGCTTCCACCTTCTCTATCAATTTAATTTCTTCAATAATTTTGTCAAAATTTAAACGATTTTGAGTATTACGTTCAAAATTAACCACCGTACTTGCAGGCAATGGATTATATCCGAGTAAGCTTAAAATATCTTCACCAAATTGTTCTTTAAATATATCTATTGCATCATTTTTATTGATAACAGTTGTAGATCTTATGCCATCTATCATTTTTATTTTCGCGGCAATACTATTTGCCTCTTGGTCTGTTACATTCTGCTGATAAAAAACCTCGACTTTATATTTAGATCGAGCATATTCTAATATCTTTTGAATATTTTCACCGCTAATCATAAATATACCAACGATAATTAAGGTTACATAAAGAGTGAAAACAGCAGTAAATGAAGTCGCTTTATGGCGCCAAATATTCTTAAAACCTTCTGACATGAGAAATAAAAATTTATCCATCAAGAACCGCCTCTTAAATGGCCATCTTGCAGCTCCATAATACGATAACCTCGACCTTTGATTAAATTATAATTGTGCGATGCCATTAAAATGGTAGTTCCAGTTTCATGAATATCTTTAAGTAATTTAACCAATTCAAAAGCAGATACAGGGTCTAAGTTTCCCGTAGGTTCATCTGCAATAAGAAGAGAAGGATCTTTGACAATGGCTCTAGCCAAACAAGCGCGTTGTTGCTCTCCACCAGATAGCTGATAAGGATAGTGCTTTTCTTTCCCCGAGAGCTGAACTAAGTCAATACACTCATCTACTCTTTGAATAATTTCGCTGGCTGGGAAACCCAAAACATGCAATGGAAGCGCAATATTATCAAATAAATTTCGGTCTTCAAGAAGATGATAATCTTGAAATACCATACCAATATCTCTACGAGCAAAAGCAATTTTTTTTGATTTCATTTTTTTACTTGAAAAGTCTCCTACTGTTACCATTCCTGTCTGAGGTAATAAGTCAAAATACATCAATCTCATTAATGTGGTTTTTCCAGATCCAGTTGGGCCAATTAAGAAGGCAAATTCATTTTCTTGTATCGTAAAACTTAAATCGTTTACACCCACTTCGTTCTGATGCTTGTATGATACGTTTTGGAATTCAATCATGGGGTGAAGTTAAGATAATTTGAAATTTATTTTTATCATCATTATAAGTTAAATACTGAATATTGCCCATAAAAGATATGCAAGATAAATCCCTACCAATAAGAAGCCTGTACCTCGCCCAATTTTCCATTTTTTAACTAATAGTATAGAAAACAATATGATGACAGAACCCAACAATAATATGATGGACGTAAGCAGATTATCTTGACTCACCTGCAAAGATTCAGTGTAAAATATTATAATAAGCCATGGCACGCCTAAACCAATAAGAATATCAAAAATATTTGAACCCAAAGCATTACAAATAGCCATACTTCCTCTTCCTTGTTTTGCCACAATCACGGAAGAAATTAAATCAGGCATAGATGTCCCAATCGCAAGCACTGTTAACGCAATAATGGCTTGAGGAATATGAAGAATCGTTGAAATTACAATAGCAGATTCCACTAAAACCCAACTTAAAAAACCAATCAATAGTATTGATATAAAAAAATTACCTACATAATATTTATTAGGTAAAAATATTTTTGATAAAATAAATTCAAATGGTGTAAATATTCGTTGCCATGCTGATTTTTTACATTCTTTTTCTTCTTCACCTTCTTCATTTTGAATTTCCGCATCATACGGGAGTATTTTTTGCCAATTCATTACAAATATAACGTAAATAACATATAAAAAAATAAGACTACATGCTTCCAATAAATTGATTTGCCCGTCTTGAAATACCCATAATAAAACCAATATTGACAACACATAAAATAGACCATCTCTAAAAACAGGTTGCCACGTTAATACTGTATTCTTTACAATGGCGGAAACACCGATAATTACAAGTAAATTAAATAAGGCAGAGCCTACAATAGTACCCAAGCCAATCGCGGCATAATCACCCGGTTTTAGAACGGCAATCATTGATACAAAAAATTCTGGGGCACTTGATCCAATTGCCATTAAAGTTGCGCCTGCAACGTCTGAAGACATCTTTAGTTTATTTGCAACTTTATCCAATGCAATAACAAAATAATCATCACAAATATGTGCCAATAAATAGAAAGAGATGATTAAGGCAAGACTGGCATAAAGTAAGATCATTTATTTGGTCGCGGGTTGAAATAAATGATTTTCATTTATGTATTTCCACACATCTAAAGGAACCATATATCGAATTGTCTTATTTTTTATCCAACGATATCGTATTGTTGTGGAGGAAATTTCGAATCTTGGAATATTTGCAAATTGAATTTTTTTCATAATCCAGGGCGGTATATCACTCGGACTAAATCCAGGGCGGACGGCTACAATCACTTGACATATATTTAAAATTTCTTTTGCTTTATGCCAATCTCGAAAATCGCCAAGAGAGTCCGTGCCCATTAAATAGTATAATTCAGATTTTTTTAAATCATATTTTTCCTGGACAATTTTGATTGTATCAACCGAATAGGATATCCCTTTTCGTTTTATTTCTAAATCACAAAGTTCGAAATTCGGATTGCCTGCAATGGCAATTTTCAACATATTAAGTCGATGTTCTACTAAACTTGTAAATTTTTTATGAGGTGGCTCGTAAGCGGGGATAAACAAAATTTTATCAAATTTTTCCACTTCACAAATTGTTTGTGCAATGAGTAAATGCCCAATATGTGGCGGATCAAAAGTCCCTCCAAAAAGACAGGTTTTCACTTATTGGCCTTTGCTATTTTTTTCTCTGTATTTTCTAAATATTTTTCCACATCATTTTGTAATGTCTCCGACACAATATGATGTCCGTTATTGTCTAAATAATCTAAAGCTTTTTCTAAATCTCCCAAAAGGCAATAACTCTTTACCATGCCAAAGTGCGCGTACTCAACATATTCAGTATCGTAATAATTTTGTAACAATTGCTTATATGCAAATATAGATGATTCATGCTCATCCATTTTATGATATAACACACCAGTTTCATAAACTTTTTTCGCCATTTTATTCCTCAGTGTGCTCATAGCTTCTAATGCGATTGAACCTTTATCCGAATATGGAAAATCATCAATAAACTCTTGATATCGTTCTAGGGCTTTTTGAGAATATGTTTGATCATGATAATATTTGGGTGATTCAATTTCATACGCCTCACAAATTCGGTATCTAGCCTTTTCGACGTAGGGACTAAAAGCCATTTTTCGTGTTAGTTTTTCATATTCAGATATAGCTAATAAGTATTCTTTATTCAAAAAATAAGATTCACCGAGATAAAATTGTGCATCGTCACCAAGGTCACTTCCCGTTCTACGAATCAATATATATTGGAAAGCTTCCTGAGCACGAAGATATTTTTCATTATCTAAAAATTCTTTTCCCGATTCGAAACGTTCTTTAAGATCAAATGCAGTATCAGGTTTATTTCCAGCACAATTAAACAGCGCAATCATCATTAGTGGGAGTAATATAAGTTTTTTCATTTTTTTGTTAAAACACCATGGTTAAAGAAAGTCCGCCTAGCCCATTTCTATTTTGCGGATTGTAAAACAAAGAGACTTTCGTATTTTGTAAAATTTTTGATTTCTTTTGTGCAAATAACACAGCTTCAAGACCAGCAAAAATATGATTAAACATCAATGCAGTCACAGAATATTTTGCAATTAATTTAAATTGATTTGAGTCAAATCTCATATTCAAATAATCATCCTTTAAATCAGTCATTACAAGCATTTCGATGGACGTATCACTCACCGCTTTTTCAATGAGATCATATTCATCAACATCAGACCATCCACCTGTAAATTGGTTGTATTTCCCTACGTTTTCATAAAAATGATGGTCGCGAACTACCTTAACGTCACCATTCGCAATTGATTCATACAAACCATCAATTTCATTGGAAGAAATAAAATTATTCCCATATACATTTACCAATGAATCCGTTAATAGAAAAAGTTGTAAGGCATGAGAACCGCCTGTTAGCTTAATCCCATATTGACCTAAATCTGCTGTGTGTGATTGGGTGAAAATATACCATTTTTCTAAAGTCCAATAATCATCAGCAAAATTTTCGTATTCCAATTGAGAGCTTTCGCCAAGGTTCGTAAAATGATAGGCGCTCAAAATACTTCCAATTTCAATACTTGCAAACGTGAGTATTTTCCAAAGAGGAGCCTTATTATCATATTGTCCCCATCCTGGAATAATCAGGGATTTAAGCAAAGGCTTACCCGGATAAACGATTGTATCAGTAAGGATAGAATCGAGTGCTAAGGAATCAGCTTGGGCTGAATCAATCTTAGTATTCATCTCGACAAAAGCGTCATTCCATAAATCGCCTCCGTACAATCCTGCCGTTAGAAAAAACACGCCTAAAACAGGCGAAATTTTTCTAATAATTGAATAAAAGTGAAAAGTAATATGTCGGTTCATGTCCATACGTAATTTCCTGTCCTTTAATATTTTTTGTAAAACGATCGATTCCTTGATGTATTTCTAGACCAATAGCGGTTGGGAAGTTATAAAAAGAAAAGCCATTAATCCTCCATTGAATTCCGATTGATTTTTTTAAATCAAGTGCGGCCATTTCATTCCAAGCGTCGCCGATTTGAAACATCAAGCCTAAATAACTATTTTGAAAGAGTGTCCATCCAATGGGAATATTTTTTTCCGTAAATAATGGGAATCTAAAAGTGGCTTCCCATAAGGCAAACCGTGATCCTTCTACGCTATAAAAAGGATAACCTTTGATTCCTGTCATTCCTCCATTGAAAAAGTTGAAAAATGAATCTACTTTGGCAGGTGCAAGAAATCCACCTTTAGTGGTTGTATTGAGTGTCCATCGCTTTGTTCCAGGAATTTCAAAATGGTAAGAACCGCCTCCCTCCCATTTAAACAAATTGCTGGCTGCGAAATTTTCAGTCAATGTGCCCGCTTCTGATAAATCTAATCCCTCAATAAATTGGTTTTTCTCTATATCCATTGATGTCCATAATTTGAATCCTTTCGATGGATTAATATCTTGATCGTAACGTCTTTTAATTTGCGTCATTTTCCAGTTCATTCCCAATGACGTACTCCGGTAATAGTCATACGCTAAACCACCTCTCATACCTTCTGTAGGGATCTCTTCTGAAATTAAGGCTCGGTATCTTTGCCAGGTAGAATAAAATTCAAATTGACTTCCATATAAGGGAAGCTTTATTCCTCCTCGAAAAAAAGTCATTCTAAATTTAATCTGATCATTCACGGGATAAGTGCCTTGATAAATATAATTATCGTTAATATTTCGCGTGAGATAAAATGTTTCAAAAAATAAAGTTGGTTTAAAGCGTCTAAATTCAAAAATAAAAAACATATCCGCATCTTTAAGCTTGTTAATAGAAGCACCACCAAATACATTTAATCGATCTAATACTTCGTTGGAATAAAAATAAAATCCCGGTTTAAAGGTGCCGTAATCAACCATGAGTTTTGGCATAATAAACATTTTAGGGAATTGATCGACATAGGTCTTCGCTTTTGAAGTATCCTGCTCCGTAATAACTGGTTTCAAATTTGCGTTTCTTTGATAATAGCCTGACGTATAACCAATCAAAGCATCGTCCATCATTGTTAGGGAATCCAAAAGGGCAATTTTGTAAGCACCATTATCATAAAGCGAATAAAGAATTTGCCCTTCTTGATTGATATTTGGCATAAATGCGCCTCCCAAAACATTGGTCAAAAACCCTTGCGTTCCATATTCTTCATCAATCATATATAAATTATAAATCCCTGTTCTATCGTCAGAAAATAAAATTTGCCCTTCTTGAGAAATGGTAATATCACGTTCATCCCATAAGGGAGATTCGAACATCATTCCAATCGAATCTTCGCCTAAATTATAATAAGCAATATTACGATAATGATGTTCTGTAATTGTAAATAATAAACGATGTTTGCTAGCATCATAAATCAAAGAAGATAACATAGGACGATTTTCAAATTGTGTTAATTGTTTAGTCGTGCCCTCTTTTAAATCAATCAAAAATAAATTTTGGCCCCCATCATACGTGGACAAATAAGCAATTGTAGAATCCTGTGAAATAAATACGGGAGAAAATGCCCGCGCTTCTTCTGTTAAACGATTTTCTTCTTCTGTTTCAAAATCATATTCAAAAATATCAAAATATTTAGACCCATTTTTGTTGGGATATTTTGGCTTCTTGCTATAATAAATCTTTTTCCCCGATGGATGCCAAGTGGGCGCAGAGTGAACACCTGCCATAATTTTCTTTTCTTCTTCTGTTTCAAAATCGTAAGTATATAAAGCCGTTTGACTGAAATAATCATTAGATTGATTTGAAAGCCAAGCAAAAGCATCTCCCGTGGGATTCCAAATTGGATGAGCATTAAACGAACCGTTATCTTTGATAATATTACCAGATACAGGATTTAGTTGAATCGGATTAGTCAGCATTTTATAACGAACATTTAATGTCTCTAAAAAGCGATCATAAATAAAATATCCATCTTCTTCCAAAACATTATACATGGCATCCGAAATTGAAAATTGCAATGGGTCACTCAAATCTTCCATTATTTTCCGTAATTTGTCTGCACCATATTTCATGGCTATATATTTACAAAATGCAAATCCAGTATTGTAAGTAGATTCATTTCCAATCCCTCGTTTTCCAAATGTATTGATATCATTGAAAGAGAGAAAATTATCATGCAAGGCTCGATCTCGCAAAATCATATCTCGATGGGAATCCCAATGATCCCAATCTGCCCCTTCATACATAAATTGAGCTACGCCTTCTGCTAACCAAGGTGGCACAACGGTCCCAGGAACGGGGAAACTCACTAAAGTGTTTGGAAATCCATACAATACATCTTTTCGTTTTTCTGTTTCGTAACCCATAAACTGGAAATAAGCACCGGGAAAAGACAAGCCCGCTTTCATGGCTTTTTGTAGAGAAATAATGTGGGTGAATTCGTGAGTAATCACATTTTGTAACCAGCGATGAGAACCGCGTAATTCGAAATCTAAAGGCGATGTCCAAATCACCATTTTATTATCATAGTAATAAGCAGCACCATTGGAATAATCATCAGGATCTATAAGCACTAAATGTGTTTTTGAGGGTGGCTCATATTCATAAAGAGAGGTAACATGGGGATAAATATTTTCAGCAACAACGGCTGCTTCGCGTGCGCTTTGTTCCGTTTCATCGTGAAAGTGAATTTGAAAATGCTCCGTTTCAAAACTGTGCCAATTGAGTTCTGGATGATTGTACAAACCTTGAGAAAAAGCAAAAGACAATAGAATAATTGCGGATAAAATTTTCATCAATGAATCACGGCAATTTTGATGATTTTAGGGACTAAATCATCAACTTGAACATTCACAAAATAAACACCCGATTCGATATTTTCTGTCTGCCATAGCCATTCATGAATCTGATTCCCACTTTGCACATTATCAAAAGATTTTGATTCGATTAAAAATCCAGCCACATCATAGATTCTCATTTCAGTTTTTTCCGCATCATTGGTTTCTATGCGAATCGTTCCGGTTTCATTTTTTAATGGATTTGGGTAACAGTAAGCATTGATCAGCGTTTGTAGGCTTTTCATCTGATTCTCATAATCTAGGCTAACTCTCCGGCTTCTGCCCCAATCACCATGCTCGAAAGCCCATTCGTTTCCATTACTTTCCGTCGCATCAGCAAATTGATAGATATTTGATTGAGTGATAATAGCATTTTTTCCATCGATGACCTGA
>JABHGY010000136.1 GCA_018671775.1 Fidelibacterota bacterium | reverse complement strand
TGCCTGGTGATAATGTAGAATTAGAGATTGAATTGATAACACCGATTGCGATGGATAAGGAACTTCGGTTCGCTATTCGTGAAGGCGGCCATACAGTTGGCGCCGGCGTTGTCACTGAAATTGTAGCGTAAGGATAGAAATGTCTAAACAAGCTATACGAATCAGTTTAAGGGCTTACGATCATACTTTGTTAGATAAGTCCACAGAGAAAATTGTAAAAACAGCAAAATCGACAGGTGCTATTCTTTCTGGCCCTATTCCATTACCTACGAAACGTAGTGTTTACACCGTTTTGAGATCTCCTCATGTGAATAAAAAATCGCGCGAACAGTTTCAAACTAAAATTCATAAACGTTTGGTTGATATATTGAATTCAACGCCAAAAACAGTCGAATCTTTGATGAAGCTAGATTTGCCTGCTGGCGTTGATATTGAGATAAAGGTATAAGCAATGCGTGGATTGATTGGAAAAAAGATTGGAATGACTAGGCTATTTGATGAAAATGATCGTGTAGTTCCTGTGACAATTTTGCAAGCTGGGCCATGCGTTGTTACTCAAGTAAAAACCATTGAAAATGATGGATATGAATCTGTTCAAGTTGGGTATGGCGAAAGATCTGATAAGCATACGAATAAACCTATGAAAGGGCATTTCGACAAAGCGGGTATTCCTCCCATGAAAATTACGGCTGAATTTGAAAAAGTGCCTGGATTCGAATATAAACAAGGACAGGTGTTTCACGTTGGAATTTTCAATCCTGGTGAGTATGTCTCTATATCGGGGAAATCTAAGGGAAAAGGTTTTTCGGGTGTAATTAAGCGTCACAATTTTTCTAGACAGCCTGTAACTCACGGACAGGGAGACACAACGCGTCATCCTGGATCAATTGGTCAAGCCTCAGATCCATCTCGTGTATTTAAGGGAATGAAAATGGCTGGCCAATATGGAAACAAAAAACATACAGTAGAAAACCTTGAAGTTGTTAAAATTGATAAAGAAATGAACCAAATTCTAGTGAAAGGGGCTGTCCCTGGTGCTAAGAATGGAATGGTGGTTATTTCTCGGTAAATAAAATGAAATTAGAGCTTACAAAAATAAATGGATCAAAAGGCCCTTCCGTTACGGTTGAGGATGCTGTCTTTGCGATTACGCCAAATAAACCCGTAGTTCGTCAGGCAGTTTTAGCTGAATTGAACAATATGCGTCAAGGGACTCATGCTTCGAAAAATAGAGCATTGGTTCGAGGTGGCGGTAGAAAGCCATTCAAGCAAAAAGGGACAGGATCTGCGCGTGCGGGTACGACCCGTTCTCCGATCTGGCGTGGTGGTGGAACAGTTTTTGGTCCAGAGCCTCATGCGTATTCACATAAGGTTTCTAAGAAAGTCGGTAAATTGGCGCGTAAAAGTGTATTGGCTGATAAAGCATCCAATGGGCAACTTATGCTCGTCGATGAGTTAAAGATTGATTCGCATAAGACAGCAGATTTTGTTAAAATATTAAACACTTTAGGTTTGCAGGATAAGAAAATAACGATTTTGTCAAGTGGTAAAGATCGAAACTTAGAATTAGCTTCACAGAATTTGCACAAAGTGTATCTCGTTGATGCAAAAAGTGTTAGCACTTACGATTTAATTGATTGTGAAATCGTTTTGCTTGATAAGGCTGGTTTAGCGATTTTGACGGGAATATTAGCAGGATAATAATGTATCAAAAAATAATTATAAAACCATTGTTCACTGAAAAGATGAGCGCATTAGAAGAAAAAGAGAATAAATGGGCATTTCAAGTAGCTCAGAATGCAAATAAAAATGAAATTAAGAAGGCAGTTGAAAAGAAATTTGATGTTTCTGTCGTAAAGGTTGCAACGATGAATAGGCAGGGTAAAGTAAAACAAATGTCGGTCCGAAGTGGCGGGAAAGTCATTCGTACTGAAGGTGCTCGCTCGTCCTGGAAAAAAGCAATAGTTACTTTGGAAAAAGGATCTTCAATTGATCTTTTGAGCGGTGAGGGAGCTTAGATATGGGTGTTCGATTTTTAAAGCCAACAACGCCTGGGAGTCGCTTTGCGTCTCGTTCTGATTTTGCTGAAGTTACAACGGATAAACCTGAAAAGAGTTTAACTAAAGCGCTTCGTAAAAAAGCAGGTCGCAATAACACTGGAAGAATTACAGTAAGACGTCGTGGTGGTGGCCATAAGCGAAGGCTACGATTAATTGATTTTAAAAGAAATAAATTTAACATTCCTGGGAAAGTCGCAACGGTTGAGTACGATCCAAATCGATCTGCATATATATCGTTAATTCATTATTTGGATGGTGAAAAGCGTTATATCCTATCACCTTTAGACTTAAAGGTCGGCGATATGATTGTTTCGGGAGATGAGGTTCCTTTGAAAATTGGGAATGCGCTAAAAATTAAAAATATTCCTTCTGGGATGGATGTTCACAATGTTGAATTGATTCCTGGAAAGGGTGGTCAAATGGTTAGAACTGCCGGAGCTTTCGCTCAAATTATGGCTAAAGACAGTGGTTTTGTAAGTTTAAAATTGCCAAGTGGTGAAATCCGTATGGTGCCTGAAAATTGCATGGCTACTATTGGTCAAGTTGGTAATAGATCTCATGAGCAGATTGTATCAGGAAAAGCAGGCAGATCTAGATGGCTAGGTAAGCGTCCAAAAGTGAGAGGCGTTGTAATGAATCCTGTAGATCATCCTCATGGTGGGGGAGAAGGTAAAACATCTGGAGGACGCCATCCTGTTTCTCCTTGGGGTCAACCAACAAAAGGGTATAAAACACGTAAAAAGAATAAAAAATCTAATGAACTCATTGTTAAAAGGAGAAGATAGTATATGCCACGATCTCTGAAAAAAGGCCCTTATATTGACGAAAAACTTCTTAAAAAAGTTAGAAAAATGAATGAAGGCAAGCAAAAAAAAGTTATTAAAACCTGGTCTCGAAGAAGTATGATTACACCTGAATTTGTAGGACATACACTTGCTGTTCATAACGGAAATAAATTTATCCCTGTCTTTATTTATGAAAACATGGTGGGGCATAAGTTGGGTGAATTTTCACCAACAAGAACATTTAGAATGCATTCGGGTGACAGGAAATAATTATTATGAAGGCAAAAGCAATCTCTAGAAATATCCACCAGTCTCCTCGTAAGATGAGGAAGACGCTCAATAGTATTCGAGGGTTAAAAGTGGGTGTCGCCATGAATATGCTTCATTTTTCGACAGAGAAAGCAGCAGCAATTATTGAAAAGACATTAAGATCTGCGGTAGCAAATTTGATGCAAGGATTAGATGATGCAAATCTAGATCCTGAATTATTAGGCATTGATGAGGCATTTGTTGATGGAGGTCCCGTCATGAAAAGATTTCGTGCAGCGTCCATGGGCAGAGCAGCTAAATTAAGACGCCCAACGAGTCATTTAACAATCGTCGTAAGTAACGAAAAATAAAAGGAATTCATTTTGGGCCAAAAAACTCATCCAGTAGGTTTTAGATTAAGCGTTAAGAAAGATTGGCGCTCTAATTGGTTTGCATCTAAAAATAATTTTGCTTCAAAATTAGAAGAAGATGTCAGAATTCGTAATTATATCAAACATAGGTTACCTAATGCGGGTATTTCAAAAGTTGAAATAAGTAGAACATCAACGATGGTCACAATTGCAATTTTTACCGCAAGGCCTGGAATTGTTATCGGTCGTGGTGGTGAAGAAGTTCAAAGACTTAAAAAAGAACTAAGTCAATTAACTGATAAGAAGGCAAAAGTTAATATTTCTGAAGTAAAGCGTCCTGAACTAGATGCTGCGCTTGTTGGCGCAAACATTGCGCATCAATTGAAAAAGAAAATATCGTATCGTCGTGTAGTGAATAAAGCAATACAGTCTACAATGCGTATGGGTGCTGAAGGAATCAGAGTTAACGTTGCGGGTAGATTGGGTGGTGTTGAAATTGCTAGAAGTGAAAAATTTTCTGGTGGTAGTGTCCCATTGCATACATTGAGAGCTGATATCGATTATGCGCTAACTGAAGTTGAGACAACTTACGGAATTATTGGTGTTAAAATTTGGATTTGCAACGGCCAATATTCCAAAAATAAATAAGAAAGAATTATGTTAGAACCAAAGAAAACGAAATTTAGACGCCACCATCGTGGAAATCGACGTGGATTAGCCACGAAGGGTGCTCATGTGGCTTTTGGCCATTATGGCTTAAAAGCTATTGAATCTGGTTGGGTTACTGCTAGGCAAATAGAATCTTCTCGGATTGCCATATCTCGAGGTGTTCGTAAAGTGGGGAAAATGTGGATTCGTATCTTCCCTGATAAACCTATTACTGCAAAACCAGCTGAAACACGAATGGGAAAAGGAAAAGGAACGCCGGAATATTGGGTTTCTGTAGTTAAGCCAGGCAGAATATTATTTGAAGTAGATGGAGTTAGTAAAGAAATTGCAGAACAAATTTTTCGAGATGCGGGACATAAACTCCCAATCAAGACCAAAATGGTTTTACGGAGAGACTTCTAATGAAAATTAGTCAATTGAGCGAATTAAATAAAAGCGAATTAGACTCACGCTTGGTGGAGAATCTAGATGCTTTACAGAATTTGCGATTTCAGCAAGCGTTACAGCAATTAGAAGATGGAACACAAATCCCTTTATTGAAAAAAGAAATTGCGCAAATAAAAACAGTTCTCAGGGAGTATGAATTGGGAATTCGAACAATTAAAGGAGATGTAACCTCATGAGTGAAATCCGGAAAAGACAGTCACTTGTTGGCGAAGTAGTCAGTGCAAAGATGGAGAAGACGGTTACGGTGAAAGTGACTAGGGAAATTGCCCATCCTGTATACAATAAACGCGTAAAACGGTTTAATAAATTTTTAGCACATGTGGCTGCGGTTAGCCCAAATGAAGGTGATATTGTTAAGATCACCTCTATGCGTCCAATGAGTAAGCGCAAGCGTTGGCAGGTTAGTGAAATTATCAGTAAATCAGTGAAGGTTGGTTAAGTAAGTGATACAGCAGGAAACAAGATTAGTAGTAGCAGACAATACTGGCGCAAAGGAAATTCTTTGCTTTAAGGTTTTGGGTGGCTCAAAAAGGAAATATGCATCTATTGGAGACCAAATTGTGATAACAGTAAAAAAAGCGATTCCAGGTGGTATGGTAAAAAAAGGTGAAGTGCATCGCGCTGTTGTTGTAAGAGTTCGTAAAGAAGTGGGTCGAAAAGATGGAAGTTTCATTCGTTTTGATGAAAATGCAGCTGTTTTATTGGATGGAAATGGCGAACCTAGAGGTACACGTATTTTTGGACCTGTTGCGCGTGAATTACGTGAAAGTGGATTTATGAAAATAATCTCGATGGCGCCGGAGGTTATCTAAAATGTTTGTAAAAAAAGGAATGACCGTAAAAGTTATTAGCGGAAACCATAAAGGGATGGAAGGAAAGGTCCTTCATGTTTTTCCTAAAAAGCAAAGAGTGCTTGTCGAAGGGATAAACTTTATCAAAAAAGCAATGAGGCCAACTCAGGAAAATCCAAGTGGTGGTGTGGTGGAAAAAGAAGCTCCTGTTCATGTCTCTAATGTTATGATTGTTCATGGAGGGCAGGCATCTCGTATTGGATATAAAAAATTAGATGATGGAAGCAAAATCAGAATTTCGAAAAAAACTAACGAAGAAATTGAAGCATAATTATGGCTGAAGAAAAAAAGAAATCTACCGCTAAGAAAAAAGCAGTCTCTAAGAAGAAGGCCCCGGTTAAAAAAGCTGCGCCTAAGAAAGATGATAAAAAGACTGTGGCTAAAAAGAAAAGTGCTGTTAAAGCAAAAGCGTATGCTCCTAAATTAAGAACACTTTATAAAGATTCTATTATTTCAAGTCTTATCAAAAGGTTTGGATATAAAAATGTTATGCAAGTTCCTAAATTGCTTTCAGTTTCCCTTAATATGGGAATAGGCGATGCAAAAACAAATTCAAAACATTTGGAAAGTGCAATCGATGAAATGGCATTAATATCAGGACAAAAACCTGTAATCACCAAGTCGAAAAAAGATGTTTCTAATTTTAAAATTCGTCAAGGATATCCCGTTGGATGTAAAGTAACTTTAAGATCCGCTCAAATGTATGAATTTCTTGAGAGACTGATTGCGGTTGCTCTTCCAAGATCGCGTGATTTTCGAGGATTATCTTGGAAGTCGTTCGATGGTCGTGGAAATTATAATTTTGGTATTAAAGAGCAAATTATTTTCACTGAGATTGATTATGACAAAATACAAGAAATCAATGGTATGAATGTCACAATTACAACAACGGCAAAAACAAATGACGAAGCATATTGGTTGCTTAAAGAGTTTGGATTTCCTTTGCGTGACAAACCAGTTAAAAAAGATATTGAAGAGGCAGCTTAATGGCTAAGAAATCTCAAATTTATAAATCAAAAAGAAATCCAAAGTTTTCAACACGACAAAAAAGCAGATGTTTTAAATGTGGGCGTCCTCACGGATATCTTCGTCGTTTTGGCTTGTGTCGAATATGTTTTAGGGAAATGGCCTTAAAAGGTGAAATCCCTGGCGTAACGAAAGCAAGTTGGTAAGGAGAAATAGATTATGACGATGACGGATCCCGTTGCGGATTACTTGACGCACATACGAAATGGTTTATCTGCGCATAAGCGTTGGGTGGACATACCAAGTTCTAATATGAAAAAAAGAATTTCATTAATTCTTAAAGAAGAAAAATATATTGAAGATTTCTTTTTCATTTCTGATGGAAATAAAGAAAAGATTCGTGTATTTTTAAAATATGACTATCAAAACAACCCTGTGATTGAACATATTAAAAGAATTAGCACACCAGGAAATCGAATTTTTGTTGGTGCGGAACAGGTTCCTCGCGTTTTAGATGGATTGGGAATATCTATTTTGTCCACATCTAAAGGTGTGCTGTCAAATAAAACTGCTGCTAAACTCAACGTTGGTGGCGAATTACTTTGTGAGGTGTTTTAACTTATGTCTCGAATCGGAAATAACCCCGTACCCATCCCTGAAGGGGTAAAAGTAAACATTGAGGGTTTTGCTGTAAATGCTATGGGTCCAAAAGGCTCTCAAACTGTTCATGTGCATCAAGATATGAAAATAGAATTAAAAGAAGATAAAATTGTTGTAAGTCGTCCCAGTGATCAGAAGTTGCACCGAGCACTTCATGGCACAACGCGCCAAATAATTAACAATGCTATCGTGGGTGTATCAGAAGGTTTTTCAAAAGAATTAGAAATAAGAGGCGTGGGATACCAAGCCTCTCTTCAAGGAAAGCGTCTATTGCTTCAATTGGGTTATTCGCATGATATTTTCTTTGAAATCCCTGAAGGTATTACTGTTACGGCAGATCGTACTGCGATCAAAGTAGAAGGTATTGATAAGCAATTGGTAGGCGCCGTATCTGCCAAGATTAGATCGTTTAGAAAGCCTGAGCCCTATAAAGGAAAAGGCGTTCGTTATAAAGATGAATTTGTGAAGACCAAGCAAGGTAAAACTGTTGGAGGCGTGGGATAATGAGTGAACTTAAAAAACAGAAACAAAGAAATTCCCGACGTAGAAATCGTAGCAAGAAAACAGCTTTTATGCATCCTACTCGTTCTAGATTGGTCGTTTTCAAAAGTAATAAGAATATTGAAGCTCAAATTGTAAATGACGTTGAAGGTCACACGCTCGTGTCGTCATCGTCGTTAGAGAAAGCTTTGCAAGTCGATGTTAAGAAGTCAAAAAGCAAAACTGACATTAGCGTGCTAGTAGGCGAGTCCATTGCAAAGAAAGCATTGGAGAAAAAAATAAATACTGTAGTTTTTGATCGTAACGGTTATCCATATCATGGACGTGTAAAAGCATTTGCTGAAGCTGCACGTAAAGCCGGGCTCAAATTTTAAGGGAGGTCCTTTTGGCCATTATTAATCCAGCTGAATTAGATTTATTAGAAGAAGCCGTCGTAAAGATAAACCGTACGGCAAAAGTAACATCACGCGGAAAACGGTTTCGATTTTCTGCCTTAGTTGTTGTCGGTGATGGAAAAGGACACATTGGTGTTGGGCTTGGAAAAGCGAATGAAGTAATTTCAGCGATTTCTAAAGGAAAAGATGTTGCGAAAAGAAACATTGTGAAAGTTTCAGTTATCAATGGGACAGTTCCTCATAAAATTATTGGGAAGCACGGATCAAGTAGGGTAATGTTGAAACCCGCTTCTCAAGGTACTGGTATTATTGCTGGTGCGGCGATTCGTTCCGTGATGGAACAGGTTGGAATACATAATATTCTTACAAAACGCCATGGTTCTAAGAATGTTAATAATATGGTTTATGCTGCATTAGATGCATTGAAAAATTTAAAGGATGCCGTTGCGATTGCAAATAAACGCGGTATTACAATCGGAGAGGTTTTTAGATAAAATGTCAAAAAAATTACTAATTACTCAAACTAAAAGTGGAATTGGGTACAAACCTAAAGCTAAAAAAACATTAATAGCCTTAGGGCTTCGTAAAATGAATCAAACTGTTGAACAAAATGACACACCGCAAATAAGAGGGATGATTCGTGTCGTTGATTATTTATTGAAAGTAGAAGAAGCATGAAAATTGAAGATTTAAGCCCAGTAAGTGGATCAGTAAAAAACACAAAAAGACGCGGTAGAGGTCCTGGGACAGGATTAGGCAAAACAGGCGGTCGTGGTCATAAAGGTGCAGGTGCCAGAAGTGGCTTCAAAAGACGAGCATGGTTTGAAGGTGGACAGATGGCATTGGCGCGTCGTTTACCCAAGCGTGGTTTCTCAAATCACCTTTTTAAGAAATCTTTTCAGATTGTTAATGTTGAAGATTTGAATAAGCTGACCATTGATGTCATTGATGCAACGGTAATGGTAGATAGCGGTTTGGTAAAGTCGGCATTAAAGCCAATCAAAATTTTAGGTAATGGTGAGATTGATAAAAAATTGCAAGTTACCGCAAGTGCATTTAGTGCATCAGCAAAAGAAAAAATTGAAAAAGCAGGCGGATCAACAACGGAACAATAATGCTGGATAAAATAAAAACAATTTTTACAATACCAGATCTTAAACGTCGAATACTGTTTACGGTAGCGCTTTTAGTTATCGTTAGAATGGGAGCGCATATTCCGGTTCCTGGTGTTGATGGTGCTGCTTTAGCGCAAGCATTTCAAAATTTGCAAAATTCATTATTTGGATTATTTAATACTTTTGTGGGCGGTGCTTTTGAAAAAGCATCCTTATTCTCACTGGGAATTATGCCCTATATCTCGGCTTCTATTATTATTCAATTAATGGGATCTGTTGTTCCTTACTTTCAAAGGCTTCAAAAAGAAGGCGAAGCTGGACGAAAAAAAATAACACAATTGACTCGATACGGAACTGTATTAATCTCTGTGATGCAGTCTTACAGTGTGGCTTTATTTTTAGAAAAAGAGTTACAAGTTGTTATTGATCCAGGTTTTCTTTTTAGATTTACAACAGTTGTCAGTATGGTTACGGGAACGATTTTCTTGATGTGGCTAGGCGAAAGAATGACAGAACGAGGCATCGGAAATGGTATATCAATGATTATTATGATTGGTATCGTTTCGAGACTTCCAAACGTGCTCATTAGCGAAATATCTCTTGTCCAGGAAGGTGTCCACAGTATTTTATCTGAAGTCATATTACTTGGCGTCATGTTTGTAATTGTCTCTTTTGTTGTTTTGTTGACGCAAGGGACGCGAAAAATTCCAGTCTCGTATGCAAAGCGCGTCGTGGGACGAAAAGTTTATGGCGGACAAAATACACATATTCCACTGCGAGTTAATACAGCCGGTGTGATGCCCATTATTTTTGCTCAAGCAATTATGTTTATCCCGAGTACCGTATCGATGTTTTTTACAGAAAGTGAATTTATGCAAGGGGTGATGAGATGGTTCAGTTTTGATCATCCATTTTATTGGTTGGTTTTTGGTTTGATGATTATATTTTTCACCTATTTTTACACAGCAATGGCATTCGATCCTGTGCAAGTTTCTTCTAATATGAAACAGCAGGGTGGGTTTATTCCAGGCGTAAGACCAGGAAAAAAAACCGCAGAATATATTGATAATATTTTAACACGCGTTACGCTCCCCGGATCTATTTCATTAGCATTTGTGGCAATATTTCCATATATCCTGATGCAAACTATGGAGGTTGGATATGATTTAGCTTCGTTTTTTGGTGGAACCAGTTTATTGATTATTGTGGGTGTTGCTTTAGATACACTTCAACAAGTTGAAAGTCATTTGATGATGCGCCATTACGATGGATTCTTATCAAAGGGTCGTATTCGTGGTCGGAGGAGAATGTAGTATGGTGCATACACGTTCAGAACGAGAGATTGGTTTAATTGCACAAAGTTGCCAGATTGTTGCAGATACTTTAGAAATGTTATCAACACATGTATTCCCAGGAAAGTCTTTGAAAACATTAGATACATTGGCTGAGGAATTTATTATTTCACGTGGAGCAAGACCTGCATTTAAAGGCTATATGGGTTTCCCATCCACTTTGTGTATCTCTGTTGATGATGTTGTCGTCCATGGAATTCCTACAAATGACGTCTTAAAAGAAGGGCAGATTGTAGGCATAGATTGTGGGGCTGAGCTCAATGGATATTATGGAGATCACGCCAGATCATTTTCGGTTGGGTCAGTTAATGCTGAAACCACAAAATTATTACAAATCACTCGAGAATCTTTAGAGAAAGGTATTGA
>JABHGY010000135.1 GCA_018671775.1 Fidelibacterota bacterium | reverse complement strand
ATGCGTTATGATCACAATTTATATGGATGCTATGAATGTGGCATTTGTGTGGCTGCATGTCCATCTGCCCGGTTTTACGATTTTAGTCCACGGGTTTTTGCTCAAATTATGGCAAGAGAAGATGTGGATACGTTTTATGAATTATTGAATGACAGCGTTTGGGATTGTTCTCAATGTTATTCTTGCACACGATGTCCCAGAGAAAACAATCCAGGTGGAATTATTCTTATGATGCGAGATGCAGCGGTTCGTGCCGGTATGCAATCTGCAAAAGATGCCCTTAAAGCATATAGTAGAATTATTTACAAGGTTATGTCCACTGGAACGCAAGTGGCGCCAGATATGCTTCAGCCAGACTTTTTCCCAGATTGGGGAACAGATGTAAAGGCCGTTGCAGAAAATTTGGATGTTTGGCGTCGTGCAATTCCACCAGAAACACTTCATACCACTGAACTGGCTTGGGATGTTTCAGAAAAAACGCGATTAGAATTATACATGATTTGGAAATTGACCGGGAATTTGGAGCTCATTGAAGGCATCGATGAAGGTATATACATGATTTTAGAAGAGGTGATGGAAGAATTATTGGACGACAATGGATATGATATTGATGATTTTGAAAATGTTTTAGAAGAATAAAGGGAATTATATGGAAACAACAACACAAGCGCCAGCGGTTCATACGGAATCTAAAGTTCCTTTAAGAGAATTTGTCCGTGATGGGAAACCGCCAACGGAAGATTATCGGGAAAAATTATTTGAATTGGAAGCGAAAGGCGAATTAGAAGTCCATCGTGTGCCAGAACCAATTGTGGAAGTAGAAACAAAATATGGCCGAAAGAAAAAAATCCCCATTGAACATACGTGGCATCATAAATCCTGTGGGCAGTGCGGACATATTCCCGGATATTCTACCGCAATATTCTGGTTACATCGTCAATTTGGATTGGATTATTATGATCCAAAAGATCAATCTTCCTGCACGGCTTGGAATTATTATGCTTCATCCACATCAAATCCTGCAGCTCAAGCGGCGATTGCTGTAAGAAATTTCGCCCAGGCAAAATTGGATGGGTATTTTCCACTCATTCACTGTGGAACAAGTTTTGGGCATTATAAAGAAACACGGGAAGAAATCATCCATCATCCTGAATTACGGGACCAAGTCCGCCGAATTATGGATCGTTTGAAAATGCCATTTGTCTTTCCAGAAGAAATTGTTCATTATTCTGAATGGATTCATGTGATGCGACATCGTATAGCAGAACGGCAAGTTGTTGATTTTAGAAATATTACCACAACAGTTCATCCTGCTTGTCATTATCATAAATTGGTGGTGGAAGATGCAATTTATGATAGGGAATTATATGATGGTCAACGAACGGCTATTGTAACGGGGCTCGTGGAAGCATTAGGTGCCACGGCGGCGGATTATTCCACTTGGCACGATTGCTGTGGATTTGGATTTCGCCATATTTTGGTGAGTCGAGATTTTTCACGATCCTTTTCTACTATACGAAAAATTGAACGGATGAAAGAAGAAGCAGATCCGGATGTGACCATTACTCATGACACGGGTTGTGTAACCACATTGGATAAAAGTCAATTTGCAGCACAAGCTCATGGGAGAAATGTGGGCATTCCTGTTTTGTCTGATGCGCAATTTGCAGCATTAGCCATGGGAGCACATCCGTATAATGTGTGTCAGTTACACTGGCACGGCGTTGATAATAAACCTTTGCTTGAAAAGATGGGAATTGACCATAAGAAAGCATGGGGCGAATTTGAAGCCATTGCCGAACGAATCGAAAGTGGCGAACTTGATTTTATGACCTGGGAGGATGCAGATGTCAAATAAACCAATTTTAGTTATTGGGGGTGGCCCCGCTGGATTGGAAGCCACTCGTGGAATTGCAGACCTTGGATATCATGCCATTTTGGTGGATAAATCCGATGTATTGGGTGGTAACCCCATTTCTGCACATTATGCAGCATTAACGCCGGATATGAGAAGCGCTGAAGAAGCTATGGGAGAAATGGTGGATGCCATTACGGATAATCCGTTGGTGGATATTCGATTGAATACATCGGTGATTGGATCTGAAGGCGATGCGCCAAATTTGAAAGTAACTTTGCAAAATGGTTCCAATGAAGAAGTGGTGGATGTTGGGTCTGTGATTGTATCCACTGGATTCCAGCATTTCGATCCGGGCAAAGAAACACAAATGTATGGTTATTATGAGCATGATGATGTGATCACTTTGGTGGATGCTGAAAAAATGTTGAAAGAAGACAATTTTCTTGTGCCATCCACGGGTAAAAAACCAGAACAAATCTGTTTTATCCAATGTGTGGGAAGTCGTGATCGTCAAATTGGAAATCAATGGTGCTCAAAAGTATGTTGTGGAATAGCATGCAAACAAGCGATTGAAATTCGAGATATTTTACCTGAAACACGTGTTTTCGTTTTTTACATTGATATGCGTATGTATGGCTTCTGGGAAGATGAAATCTATTGGAAGGCCCAGGAAGAAAAGAATGTGAATTTTATTCGCGGTATCGTGACAGAAATCACTAAACGTGGAGCCAAACTGTTAGTCAAAGGTGAAGATACTACCATGGGTCGCCCAATGGAAATCCCAATGGACATGGTTGTATTATCCGTGGGAATGGAGCCGAGTAAAGGAACGACCGAAATGGCCGGCACATTTAAATTGCCATTGGAATCACATGGATTCATTGAAACCACTGGTGGTGCTTTGAATACAGTTCAAACTAAAGTGCCGGGTGTATTTGTAGCAGGTGCTGCTGCTGGACCTGCAGATTTGGAAGATTCCATCTCTATGGGTGGATCTGCGGTAATGAAAGCTTGCGCGTTTTTAAGGAAATCTGAACTACAGTCTGCCTAAATGCTTTACGATAATGTAAGTATTCAAGAAGTGGTGGATTCAGAAGCAGCTATGGAATTCATGAAAGAAGCTACCAAATTAGCGACTTCTACTGAATTAGAAGATATTGGCTTAAAGTTGGAAAAAAAGGCCAATTTATTTTCTGATTTATTATCAGAAGATCATATTTCTGATTTGACAGAAAATGAATTTTGTCAACTGGTCGGTTCGATCTTTTCCATAAAACGGAAAGCGAATCGCATCTTAAAAGCCAACGGATTTGAATCGCTTCAACAATCCATAACTGATTTGTTATATAGCGATGATAACATTGATCTACGCTTTAATAGATTCATTGATTCAGTGGACAAGTTGGACGGCCCCATGCGTGTGAATTTTGCCAGCGAACTCTTGCATTTTTCCAATCCGAAGAAATATTGGCTATGGACCAATTGGATATGGGATTCAAAAACAGGAACCGGCTCACTGCCATTAATTGTTCAAGAAGGTGTAGACCTATCTGGGCAATCCGATGGTGAAATTTATGGTAAAGTGGGACAATCATTGGCTTTGGTCAATGCAGTGGGGCACAGTATTGGATTTTCCGATTCAGGGAAAGGTTTATTTGGGACAGATGTATTTCTCGCATGTGTGTATGCCGTTTATATGTATACCGTTTTCCGTGTCAAACTTTCTCAAGAATTCAATAGAATTTTACCCGAATTATCAGAATTAGCCCAAAGAGTTTTGGGTGTATATAAGTTGGACAGGATTACAGGATTACAGGATAAAACAGGATTATAAAAAACTAAAAAAAAGAAAAATGGCTTGAAAATAATAATTGAAATAAACCAGCAGATAAAAAATAATTACGGAACGGTATTTTCTTATCCTGCAAATACTGTAATCCCGTCTATTAAAAAATGAAATACGAAGAATTAACAGAACAGATAATTGGATGCGCATACAAAGTGTATAACACGATGGGTTTCGGATACTTGGAATCAGTTTATGCAAAATGTATGGCGATTGAGATGGATAAAATTGGTTTGAAATACGAAATGGAAAAGGCCATAACTGTTTACTATGAAAACCAAATAGTTGGAGAATATTTTGTGGATAAACTTGTTATGGGAGAAGTTATAGTTGAGTATAAATCAATTCGAACTTTGGCTAAATCTCATGAAGTCCAATTGGTAAATTATCTTACTTCGACTAAAAAGGATGTAGGACTTCTCATAAATTTTGGTGAGAAAAAAGTAGAAATTAAACGAAAAGTTAGAATATTAGATTAAACTGGATTACAGGATAAAATTAATCGACAGAGAAATAGGTTGAAAAACATGATAAAAATATACAAACTTTTATTTTCTTATCTTGTCAATCCTGTTATCCTGTCTAAACAAGGATAGAGTATGTCTGAACATAAATACGAAAAGTGGATTCAAAAAGATAATGTCGTTATCGATGGGATTGATATTTCCGGTGAATGGAATAAAATGTATGAACCACGGGAAATTACAGAATACGATATTACGGGATTGGAGAATGTGCGTGACTTGGTTGGCGGAGAATCCATGGGATGGTGTTATCAATGTGCACAATGTATCGGTGTTTGTCCCGTTGACAATGTGGGTAGTTATGGCCCAAGAAAAATTTACAGGAAGCTACAAACAGGCATGGATTTATTTACGCATGATGATTTGTGGATGTGCACAACATGTTCCAATTGTTTACGCGTTTGTCCCAAAGAAGTAGATATGATGAAAATTATGCCAGCAGTTCGAGAGCAAGCGGTTTTGAATGGAAATGTTCCGGCTGAGCTTCAAGATATGTTGCAAAATGTAGCAGAGTATGGAAATCCCATGGGCGATTCTGCCCGGAAACGTGTGAAGTGGCTGAAGAAATTTGATGAGCCGGTTCGCGATTTATCCAAAGAAGATGATCCCCAGCCAGTGGATATTTTATGGTATGTGAGTGATTATTTTTCATTCCATGGTCGTGGAAATGATGCGGCAAAATCTATGGTTCGCGTTTTTAATCGTTTGAATGTTGATTTTGGAATTTTAGGGAAAGAAGAAAAATGCGATGGTGACTCTCAACGACTGGTGGGTGAGACGGGCTTATTCGAAGAATTGGCAGAACATAATGGTGCGCAATTCGATAAATATGACCATAATAAATTGGTGGTAAGTGATCCGCACGCATTTAACGCCTTTAAGAAATTCTATCCAGCCGTTACCGGGAAAGAATATAATCTTCAACATTATACTCAATTTTTGGCTGAACAAATTGACGCTATATCCAAACTCATGAAGAGACCTTTTCCAAAGAAAGTGACTTTTCATGACCCATGTTATTTGGGTCGCCATAACGGAGAATATGATGCGCCACGAATTTTGTTAAATGCGATTCCAGGAATTGAATTTTCTGAAATGTATCGTTGCAAAGAACAAGGCTATTGTTGTGGCGGCGGCGGCGGCGGAATGTGGCTGGATGGCTTGGTCGCTGATCATACCACGGAACGCTTATCCGAAAACCGTGTGAAGGAAGCCATCGAAGTGGGCGCAGAAGTCTTGGCAGTGTGCTGTCCTTATGAAGTATCTCGATTCGAAGATGCCATTAAATCAACAAATAATGATGGAAAATTGATCGTCATGGATATTATTGAAATCATGGATTACTGCATGGGAGACGACGCAGAAGCTTAATGAAAGTCGATATGCATATAGAAACAGGGGATTGCGGAATGGGAATGCCTGTGATTCGGTCTTGGCAAGCCATGAAAAAATTATCGGTTGGAAATATTTTACATTTAACCAGTTCTCATCCATGAGCTGTTCCGGATATGGAAGCCTGGTGCAGGTCGACTGGACAAAAATTATTAAACATAAATGAAGATGGACAAACACGACATTTCTTTGTCCAAAAAATGAAATGAGTGAATAACATTGCCACAAAGGCTCAAAGTCACAAAGAAAAATATTGAAAAAATCCTTTGTGCCTTCGCGTCTTGGTGGAAAAAAACAGGAGAAAAAATGAAAATAGTAGTCCCATTAAAACAAGTTCCAGATTTGGTGGAAGACTTGGAAGTAGATGCTTCCGGGAAAGCATTAGATACGGACGATATAAAATTTAAATTAAATGAATTTGATGACCATGCATTAGAAGAAGCCATTTTATTGAAAGAAAGTGGCGCTGCTGATGAAGTAGTCGCTATGGCGATTGACAGTGATGGGGCAGATAAAATGCTTTTTACGGCTATTGCCAAAGGTGCGGATAAAGCGGTCAAGCTTACGGGTGGGAATCCTTCCGATAGCCATCAACTGGGAAAAGCATTTGCCAATGCTTTAGAAACAGAAGGGTATGATATGGTATTTACCGGTGTCCAATCTGTAGATGACAGAGATGGACAATTGGGACCCATTGTAGCGAGCTATTTAGGTGCACCATGCGTGAGTGTTGTGTCCGGCGTGAGTGTTTCAGGTGGAACAGCAGTAGTGCATAAAGAATATTCAGGTGGTATGATGGGCGAATTTGAAGTGGATATGCCGGCCGTATTGGGCATTCAAGCTGCGAAGAAAGCGCCAAGATATGCACCAGTGAGTAAAATTCGCCAAGTGCAGGAAACCGCATCTATCGAAGAAGTATCCATGGGCGATTTAGGTGGTGGGAGTGGAAGCAATGTTGCAAGTATGGCACCACCTGCAAAAGGTTCCGGTGCGAAAATGCTGGACGATGTGGAAGATTTAATCGAAGTTTTAAAAGATAAAGGGGTTATCTAATGGGCGATATTTTAGTCATAACTGAACATTTAAAGGGCGAATTCCAGGACATTACTTTTGAAATGCTGGGAAAAGCCAAAGAATTAGCCGGTGCGTCCGGTGGTCAATGTGTCGCCGTTACATTTGGGAGCATGAACGGAAAAGCCGGTGAATTGGGCGTAGCCGATTCTGTTATTTCGGTTGGTGGAAGT
>JABHGY010000134.1 GCA_018671775.1 Fidelibacterota bacterium | reverse complement strand
TTGATGACGATGGCATCTGCCTGTTCTGGATTTTCTACAATATCCACATTTTGATTTTTCAATCCACCCAAAAGTATTTCAGAATCCACCAAATTTTTGGCGCACCCTAAGCTGATCATATTTAATTTTTTACTCATTCCCGTCGCCTAATAATCCTTCCACATATTCTTCCCCATCAAAAGGAATAAAATCGTCTATATTTTCGCCCACGCCTACAAATGAAACAGGGATATTCATTTCTTGCGCCAACGGAAGCACAATCCCACCTTTGGCTGTCCCATCCATTTTGGTGAGAATGACGCCATCAATTTTTATTTTTTTAGAAAATTCCCGTGCTTGAGTTAATGAATTTTGCCCCAAAGTTGCATCAATGGTTAATAGAGTCTTTAGATCAAATTCAGGAAATCGTGATTCAACAACACGAAGCATTTTCTCTAATTCGAGCATAAGATTTTCATAGGTATGTAAACGACCAGCCGTATCCACAATAACAAGCTCAGCTGCTTCAGATTTGGCTGCGCATAAACCATCAAATAAAATGGCGGAAGGCTCTTTTGTTTTTTCATTGAAAATGAGACGGGTCTTGATTCGATTTGACCAAATTCGCAGTTGCTCCACGGCTGCCGCCCGATACGTATCCGCCGCAACAATCAGAACTTTTTTTCCTTGCTTTGTGTAATAATCCGCACATTTTGCAACGCTGGTTGTTTTCCCTGTTCCATTCACGCCCACCACAATCAAAACCGTCGGCACTTTGGATATTTCGAATGCAGGCACTTGAGTTACAACATCCACAATGTATTTTTTGACTTTGGATAAAAATTCATCTTTTTTCACCGATTCTGCTAAATCCAAAATCGTATCCGTCATTTCTAAACCTAAATCTGATGCCAAAAGCTGCTCTTCTAGCGCCTCCATTGAATCCGCTGATATGGACTGTCCCGTGACTGAATGAAATGCGGTACGAAGCGATTTTCGCGTTCGTTGAAGCGCATTAAAAAGTTTATTCAACATTCTTTTCCCTAATCCTTTGAAATATATCAAAATACAATTTAAAGTACAGCAATAAACTAATTACGAGCAATCCAAAGGCAATATACAAACTTGCATCTTTAAGCCACGGAATCGCATGAAAATCAAAAATATGTAGAAAAACAGTTAAGGCCGAAATACCTGTTGCCCATTTCCCCCACATATTTGCGCTCAAAATATGATAATCATAATTCAATAAATAAATAGCAGGTACTGCAATAATAATATGTCGTATCACATAAAAAAGAAAAAACCATTTTGGAAAAAGCTCCATCGTCACGAGGGTAAGAACTACAGCTGTAATGACGATAAAATCTGCCGCAGGGTCCAACCATTTTCCGAAATTTGTCACCTCATGAGCTCGCCGAGCAAAATAACCATCCAAGGCATCGGATAATACGGCTAGGATAATCAAGACCGCCGTTAACCCTCTATATTCAGGCACAAGCATTGTGTAAATAATGGGTATGGCCGATAAGGCACGCAACAAAGAGATGATATTTGCTAAGGTCAAAATCCGTGTAGGATCATCTGTCAGCTTCTTTCTAATTTTTTTCTGATTCATATTGGTAGTTTACTTTTGTTAATGTTGACTGTTCTAAATGCCAAACTTGATCACAATTTTGACGCAAAAATGATTGATCATGAGAGATGATGATAAAATGTTTTTTCTTCATAATTTCCATTAAATATTGAGTCAAAGCACGTTTTTGTTCCCAGCCTAATCCAAAACTCGGCTCGTCTAAAATCAATAAATTATACTCACAATGGGTCAACAAAACAATGAGAGAAATTCGCAAGGAGGCCCAGGATAAATCCATTGCATTTTTATGCGCTATTGCTTCCCATTGGATTTGAAATCGCTCCAAACGTTTTTTAAACGTCCTTTCTAAATGTGGGTTAAAAAATTTATGCGCAATCAGTTCCTCAAATAAAAATGAGAGTGTTCTCCCCATCAACAAATTCTCCGGAAATTGATCTATATAGGCAAGTTTTTCCACATTGACGCCCTTCTGACTTATGGAAAATGTTCCCTCATCTGCTGAGATTATTTTTTGAATCAAGTTTGCAATGGTGGTTTTCCCTGATCCATTTTCCCCAGAAATCCCCAATGATCGAAATGAGGTTTTCTCAATATTTAGATTTGTAAAAACGGTTCTGTCATCATAAGAAAAATGCAAATTATTACATTTAATGTCCATGGCACCTTTTGGGAATTCCTTTCGAATTTCATGTCGCTCTATTTTGGTTTGGCATTGTTTGAATTCAGATAAGGTAATTTCCCACTTAGATTCAGTATAATTCAAATCCTTGATTTCAGAGCTAAACCATAAAATAGTGGATTCATTCTCTTGCGCAAATGTTTTCAACTGGGATACCATATCTTTTTTGGCGTCATCTGATAAAAAAGAGAGACTATCATCTAATATCAAGCATTTCGGATTTGTGCTCATGCCGGTTATGATATTTAAAATTTCTTTTTCTCCGCCACTGAGATAAATCGGATTACGATTTAAATCCGCATCAAATGGCAAGGCCTTGCTCATTCGCTCTACTTTTTTTTGAATCCAGTTTGGATCTTTGCTTTGATTCTCTAAACTAAAAGCTAACTCGCCTCCAAGGCTTGGCGATATAATTTGATGATTTGGATTTTGAAAAACCACCGAGACTGAATTAGGTATTTTGATATTGGACAGGGAATAATTTTGAAATCCTTTTTCATTGGTTTCACCCAAAAGTGTATGAATAAATGCTGATTTCCCAGTGCCACTATTTCCATAAACCACATGAAGCCCAGATGTAAATTCTACATCCAATGCGCTTGAAGCAAATTTTTCGAAATGAATTGAAAAGGATAAACAGTTCATAATACTTAGCGTTTAAACAAGCGGATATTGCTTTATTTTACGCGCGTTGCGTTGAAGGCAAGCAAATCAATCATGGATTGCTTAATGCTTGATTCTGGATATTTTGCAATAGCATCTAATGCTTGTTCAGAAAAATGTTGAAGCCGGCTTTTCGCATAAGTAAACCCTTCACCTACTTCGATGAAACCCTGAATTTCCTTCATGGTTTGCTTAGATTTTTTTTTCAGTTTAATCAGCTTCTTTAATTGTTTTGTGTCCGATTTTCCTAATTGACTAAAAGCGTGGATAAGCGGTAAGGTTCTTAAGTTTCTCTTCACGTCGCCTCCGCTCTTTTTTCCTGTATCCGATTCTTTCCCCAGCATATCAAACAAATCATCTTGAATTTGAAAAGCCATTCCCAAGGATTCGCCATAAATAGCCATGGCTTTTCGATCTTCCCTCGTTTTGCTCGTTGTAATTGCGCCCAATTCACATGATGCGGAAATCAAGGAAGCTGTTTTTTGCTTGATTACTTCGTAGTAAATCGGTTCAGTCATGCTTTTTGTGATGTTTTTTTCCAATTGAAGAATTTCACCAGCGCTTAATTTTTCTGCAGTGCTAGAAATTAATTCTAAAGCCTCAAAATCTTTTATCCCAATCATATTGCTTAAAGCTTTGCTTAAAATAAAATCACCCATCAAAACAGCGACTTTATTTTTCCACACTTGATTGATTGACGGAAATCCGCGACGTTTACTAGCTTCATCAACCACATCATCATGCACCAAAGTTGCGACATGAAGTAATTCTACCATGGCAGCAGCACGATAACTATTGCCTGTTGGCTCCCCACAAATTCTGGACGATAAAATCGTCAATATGGGACGAATATGCTTTCCTTTATTTTTGACAATATATTTTGTGATTGTATTGATTAACCGCACTTCTGAACGGAGTGCCTCTTCAAATTCACTTTGAAATATTTTGATATCATCCAAAATGGGAGCTGTAATCTGTTTTAATGTAATCAAATCTTTGTGCATAACTTCATAAAGTTAAAAGTCTAAAAAATCGAAAGTTTGAAAAGTTGGACTTGTACAGTTTGTTGATATTTTGAAGCAACTTATTTCTATTCTTCATTTTCAACTTTCTTTTCCCGTTTTCCTTTAAGGACAAACCATGAAACACCAATGCTTAATTCGTATAACAAAGAAAGAGGCAATGCCATCACCAACATACTTACTGGATCTGGTGGCGTAATAAACGATGAAATAATCATAATAGTTACAATTGCATGTCGGCGATAATGACGCATAAAGGGTGGCGTCAAAAGCCCAATCACTGAGAAGAAAAAGGAGACAACGGGCAAAAGGAAAATAAATCCTGAACCCAATAAAATCCATGTCATAAAACTAAAATAGTAATTGATGGAGTAATTATTTTGTACATCACCGTATCCCATGGACGTAAAGAATTCCAATGAAAACGGAATGATAACCATATAGGCAAAAATCACGCCAACTGAGAAAGATACAAAAGTGAATATGACCAAAGGAATGGCGTATTTCTTTTCATCTAAATAAAGTCCTGGTGCTACGAATTTCCATAATTGATAGGTAAGGACAGGAATGGAGCCAATAATGCCTGTAATTAATGCAATAGACCATTTGATCATAAACATTCCTTGTATGGTCAGCACTTGCAAATTGAGGCTGTTCTTTACTTGCGTTGTTGGATATAATAGTATTGCCAAAATTTGATCAATAAAGGAAAAAGAAATCGCCCCTACGATTACAATCGAACCCAAAATTTTAATCAGTCGCCATCGAAGCTCTTCCAAATGGTCCAAAAATCCCATTTCTTCTGATGCTTTTTTAGGCATTTTTATCCTCAGTAAATAAGGTTTTTGCTAGGGAGTAAGGCGATTGCAGCATAGAGTCAACACCTTCGGTTAATTGATCTAAGGATTGATTTTTTTCTTCTGTCCAAAATGCATTTTCAAGTGCTTCTCGAATGATGCCTTGAACTCTTTCTCTATAGCGAGATAATCTTTTTTGGGATAAGTAATTATTACTTTTGATGGATGTTAAATGCCCCATTAATGCTAAAAATAGTTCAAAAATCCCTTCACCTTTGGATGCGGTGATATTCAAAATAGGCGGTTCAATTTTATCTTGTTTGGCAAAAGAATGGAGCACATTTTTTAATAATTGAGCCAGACGTCCAGCCCCTTCTCTATCTGACTTATTAATCACAAAAAAATCTGCAATTTCGATGAGTCCTGCTTTCATCAGCTGAATTTCATCTCCCGATTCTGGCACCAGTACCACCACTGTAATATCAACCGCCTTTGCCACATCGTGTTCCCCTTGCCCCACTCCCACTGTTTCAAAGATAATAATGTCTTTTCCACTGGCAGCTAAAACATCACCAACATCTTGTGCTTTTTTGGCTAAACCACCCAAATCACCGTGTGAACCCATGGATCGAATAAAGACTTGATCATTCCATAAAAATTGATTCATGCGAACTCGATCGCCCAAAAAAGCACCGCCTGTAAAAGGGCTGGTCGGATCTACCGCCACAACACCCACCGATTTCTGATTATTTAAGCAAACAGAAATAAATTCGTTAATCAGGGTACTCTTTCCCGCACCGGGCGGTCCCGTAATCCCGATTCGAATCGCGTCTTGACTTAGAGGATGAATTTCCTCAAAAAAACTATCTTCCATTTTTTCGTCATTTTCGATTCTTGAAATAACGCGAGATAAGGCGACATGATTATTTTCTTTTATTTTTTGTATTACTGAATCCATGGTCAATGATGTGAGTCAATGTTAAGTAAAATATTGTTGGCAAAAATACGGAGCTTCCTTTGGAATTCAAATTTCATTCTGAAGCATTAAAGACAATATCAAATTCGTATTAAAAAGCTTACTGAGTCCAAAATATTTTGATTAAATTGAAAGGTTGTTGAACGGCTCACTTTAGTTCAAGTAATTCAATTTATGAGCACAATATTGAAAACCAAAAGGAAAATATTATGAAAAAAGTAATAAATATCTCCACTTTATTCGGTCTATTTCTTTTACTGTCTGGATGTGGCAAAGACGGTAGTGAAGGCCTGGCGTTTATCAATTATCTTTACAGTGATGATATTGATTATGGTTTAGAAATAGTCAATTTTTCGACCACAGACCCAAATTATATTTCCATCTCAGATTCTTGGGACACGTTTGCGCAACAAGATTCAACTGGCAAGATTTTAAACCTGGCTATTGATCCTTCTACTTATAATTACACCTTAAAATTCTATGACTTTTGGGAAGAAGATACGTTTGATTTAGATGGAAACTATGAAATAAGCACAAGTCAAGGTGATCCAGGATTTGGTATTTCTGATGGCATGGATGGACAAGATAGATATTATCAATTCTATATCGGTCTTAAAGTGGTTTTTGATACGGTAATGGTAAATGATACAACCATCGATTACATCGACACGAGTGAAGTAAGATTCGTTGATTTTCAATTGCTTTATGAAGGCTTTCTTGGCGAAGAATAACATTTATCCTTCTATTTTCACTTTTCAAACACATATAAAATAACAAACGCTCGAAAGGACTTTATGTCTTTAAATACTATTTTAGAAGCCATTGGTAATACACCAACGGTCAAATTAAACAAAATTGGCGCTGAACTTAATTGCCAACTTTTCGCTAAATGTGAATTTTTAAATGCAGGCGGTTCGCTCAAAGATCGTATTGGACTTCGCATGCTTGAAGAAGCCGAGAAAGAAGGGCGTATCAAACCAGGAGACACGCTCATTGAACCCACGTCTGGGAACACGGGAATCGGACTTGCCCTCGCGTCTGCTGTAAAAGGGTATAAGCTCATCATTACCATGCCAGAAAAAATGAGCATGGAAAAGGAAGTGGTCTTGAAAGCCTTAGGTGCTACCATTGTCAGAACCCCAACCGAAGCCTCACACGACGACCCTGAGGGTCTTATCAAAGTGGCAGAACGTTTACAAAAGGAAACATCAAATTCACATATTTTAGATCAATATGCAAATCCAAATAATCCAGATGCGCATTATTACGACACAGCTGAAGAGATTTTGACAGAATTTGGCACAGATTTAGACATGGTTGTTATCGGTGCAGGAACAGGTGGAACCATTACAGGCGTGGCAAAACGCCTCAAAGAAGTCATTCCGAATATCACGGTTGTGGGCATTGATCCTTTTGGCTCAATTTTAGGTGGTGGCACAGAGGTTGATTCCTACCATGTGGAAGGGATTGGCTATGATTTTTTCCCTGATGTTTTGGATAATACACTCGTCGATCAATATGTAAAAGTAAACGACCAAAATTCATTTACCATGGCGCGTCGCCTCATTCGTGAAGAAGGATTACTTTGCGGTGGCAGTAGCGGATCTGTGGTTTGGGGTATGCTCCAAGCAGCAAAATCGCTTAAAGAAAACTCCACGGTTTTAGCCATTCTCCCTGATGGAATTCGGAATTATATGGGAAAATTTGTGTCTGACGAATGGATGAAAGACAATGGTTTTTTGATTGATTGAGAGAGTTCCAAAACAAAGTCCACAAGTACTTCGATTAACTAATTTCCCAAAATAATATCTGAGATTAGCAATAAATCATAGATGGTAATCTCACCATCAAAATCTACATCTGAAGCACAAAATTCAACAGAATTTGGCGTGTCCCATTGCAAAATAAATCGTAATGTTTTAATGATGTCTAAAACATTCACATTCCCATCCATAGAAGGATCGGCCAAAGGACATTCCCCTTCTTCCACTTCGACTGAAATATTGACAGGCACACTTAAAGAATCATTGCTTAACAAACGGGTAATGAGGGTGTATTCATACGTATTTCCTGGTAATACGGGGTAATCAGTATAGGTCGTATTTACAGATGATAGAGATTCAATCAGATTTCCATTTTTATATAAGTCATTTTCAAAAGCAGAAATCATCCCACCCCCAAAAAGGTTTAATGGATTTTCCCAAGACAAATTAATAGTCGTCCCTGCACTTTCACCGATAAAATTTGAAACTGGATTTGGATCAAGAGAATCTGATGCCATAAACTCTGAAACCAAAAGTGCGGCATTATTTAAATTCAATCGTCCGCCAATTACTGTAATATTATCAAGTGAACTGATTAAATCTGTTCCTTCCAATAAAATCGTCTTTAATGCCAAAGCGCCTTCGCCGGGATTCTCTTTCTGAAAATTACTAAAACCACTGGTCATAACTGAATGTAAAAAAGCAATCGCTCCAGCCACATGAGGTGTAGCCATACTTGTGCCAGATAGACTGCTGGTTGATCCATTATCATACGTAGAAAGAATGCTACTCCCAGGCGCACCCAAATCAATGGAAACCAATCCATATCCTGCAGACGCTTTTTGATCAGAAGAATTCGTATTGGTTACGGTTACAAGATAATCACTGGTGCATCCAGTGGGCACATCTCCCACGTTATCGACATTTTGATTTGCGTTAATCGTGGCGGCCGCACTCAAAATACCTGCTTCACCCATAGCTGTATATGCTTCATCCCACAAAGGATAATCACCCGAGGAACAATCGGCATAATCAATCCCGAAACTCGAATTAGTCGCCACCACAAAAGCCCCTTCGCTTCCATCGGTTTCATTGTATAAAGTGCGTTGATCCAAAACATAACCATACGCTTCTAAAGCAACAGATGTTTGACTGGTTGAGCCCATAATGGTCATCAGTTTCACGTTCCAATTTACGCCTGCAACCATACTCCCATTATTCCCTTCTGCTCCCACAATTCCAGCCACGTGAGTTCCATGTCCTGAGGCCTGGATATTTCCATTTGAATCATACGCGTTCCAGCCATAAATATCATCCACATAACCATCATTATCGTCATCAATATTATTCCCTGGAATTTCATCTTCATTTACCCAAATATTATCATCCAAATCCGAATGAGTGAGCATGCAACCGCCATCCACAATCGCTACCACAATTTCATCACCAAGGGGGTTGGTGCCGCCTGTGCCAAAATTCCACGCTTCAGGTGTATCAATATCTGCATCTTCAATGCCACTGGATCCTGTATTGTGCATGCTCCATTGAGAACCAAAATTTGTATCATCTGGAAACGTTTGACGCTCTTTGATATAATGGTCATATTGAGCATTTTTAATCCAAGGATTTTCTCTTAATTCTTTTAAAGAAAAAGACTCAGAAATCGACTGATCTTTGATTTTGAGAAGATAGATATTGGCTCGTTTCATCAATGGTTTTACGATGTGATATCGCTGATCATCTAAAGTGCTTTGAAGCTCAGAGAACGATACATCTTTTTCGCTTTGGATGAGAATGTGTCCTGGCACAAAGTTTTGTGCCAAGAGTCCGCTAATTAGTAAAATAAAGGGCAGATATTTTTTCATTATTTATTTTTTTGGGGTTTTTAGTTCGACCAATATTACAACGATTTGCCGAAAAATGCTCAATTTCTCTTTTTTGATTTGACGAAATCAAACGCCATCGTTTGGATTTTTTCACAAATGGATAATGGAATACCTGTTGCTTCTTGTATTTTCTCTGGAGAGGTTTCTCCAATGATTCCTATATTTTCATAACGTGTCATTAAGGTTTCAATTCGTTTTGTTCCCAATCCTGAGATGGAATCAAAAATGGATGTCTGAATATCTTGACGTCGTTTCTGTCTTTGAAACGTAATCGCAAATCGGTGAGCTTCATCACGAATTCTTCTCAATAAAATCAATCCGGGCGATTGTTTGTGAATACTTTGTGCCTCCGAGTTTCCTGGAATAAATACCTCTTCTAAACGCTTTGCCAATCCAATCACAGGAAGATAATCCAATCCCAAAGTGCGAAGTGCCGACACGGCCATACTCAACTGGCCTTTTCCCCCATCAACCAAAATCAAATCAGGGAAAGGCTTTTCTTCTCGTTTTAAGCGATCATATCTACGAAAAACGATTTCCCGCATGGAAGCAAAATCATCAATCCCTTTCACGGTTTTCACTTCATATTTTCGATAATCTGATTTTTTGGCTTTTCCATCAATGAAACAGACCATAGATGCAACCGTATTTGTGCCGTCCAAATGGGATATATCAAATGCTTCTATGCGACGTGGAGGCACTTTTAGATTCAAATCTTCTTGCAGTTGACTGAGCATTTTAGGCACCATTTCTTTTCGCTTTTCTCGTCGTAATATCCATTCGCCCAAAAGTAGTTTCGCATTTTGATAAGAAATCCGAAGTTCTTTCGCCTTTTCACCTCTTTGTGGATAAAGAAAATGCACCGCTCCGTCTCTCTGTTTTTGAATCAACGCCAATAATTCTTTCTCATTTTCTGGTTTGCAGGGAAGGGAAATTTCTTTCGGGATAAAATCGCTGTCCATATAAAATCGTGTCATTACTGCTTGCAAAGTGCCGTTATCATTTTCATCCATGGATTGGAGCGATATTTTTTCCCGACTCAATATACGTCCAGAACGGATGCGAATAATCGTAACAATTCCCAGTTGATCTTTTCGCGCTAAGGCAAATACGTCTCTATCATCAAATTGAGTAGCAATTTTTCTCTGTCGATTCTTAAAACTCGAAATTGCATTTAACTGGTCTCTATAAATTCCAGCATCTTCAAAACGTAAAGCCTTCGATGCTTTGGCCATTTGTTCTTGAATATATTTTTCCGTATCGCCTGTTTTTCCTCGCAAAAATGACTCAATTCGTTTCACCATCTCTAGATAATCTTCCTGAGAAACCAAGCCATGACAAGGTCCCTCACATTTACGAATATGATAATCTAAACACAAATCGACTTTCTTGGCTTTGATAGTTTTCTCATCCAGGCGGTAAGAACAGGTTCGAATGGGAAAAACCTTATGCAAAGCTTTGAGCATGGTACGAAGCTGATTCACATTGGTGAAAGGACCGTAATATTTTGATCCATCTTTCACCAAATCTCGTGTGATAAATATCTGTGGAAAATCCTCATTCGTAATTCGAATAAAGGGAAAAGATTTATCGTCTTTTAAATCTATATTATACTTAGGCTTGTGGGTTTTAATCAGATTCGCTTCTGTCAAAAGTGCTTCGACTTCACTGGAAACGACAATCCAATCTAAATTTCGAATATGACGAATCATGGTCATATTTTTAGCTGATTGGTTTTTACTTTTCTGAAAATAAGAACGAACTCGGTTTCGCAAGTTTTTGGCTTTCCCAATATAGATGATTTTTTCATCCTCATTGAAAAATTGATATACGCCGGGAT
>JABHGY010000020.1 GCA_018671775.1 Fidelibacterota bacterium | reverse complement strand
TAAGGGATAGAAATCCCCTTTTCTATTGCATATCGGATTAAACCTGCAATAGTATGATTATTGGTTTTTTTCATCAAGTTTTGACGATGTTTACTAATCGTATTAGTACTGATAAAAAGTTTTTCAGCAATCTCTCGAGAAGAAAGTCCATCCGCTATTAATGCTATGATTTGCCGTTCTCTTTTGGATAATTCATTTAGTTGTTTTGGCGTTTTTTGTAAAGAGGGATCTTTTTGAATTCCTTGCTTTGCGGCCTTTAACACAGCACCAGAAATTTCGGGACTAAAAAATGGATTTCCCTGCATTACAGATTGAATGGCTTGAATGAGTGTATCAGCGGCAGACTGTTTGACTAAATATCCAGAAACACCTGCTTCAAGCGCTTCTAAAACATATTCTTCATCAGAATACATGGATAAAATAATAATTTTCAATTTAGGATTTTGTTTCAAAACGGATCGAGTTACTTCAAGTCCATTGATGTTTGGCATGCTTATATCCATCAAAGTAATATCAGGCTTAAGCTTTATAATTTCATTTGAAGCACTGAGTCCATTGTCTGTTTCTCCAATGATATCTATGTTAGGAACAGACGCTAAAACTAATTTCAATCCATCTCGAACGATGGTATGATCATCTGCGATATAAACGCTTATATTTTTATTTGTCATGAGAAACTCCAGTTTTATTACAGGGAATATTAATTGTGATTTCCGTTCCAATATTGGGTTCAGAATGGATGAGAAATGTTCCGTCAACATAATCAACCCGTTCCTTCATACCCGTAATCCCCAACCCTTTTAGCAAAATAGTGTCTTGTATTTCTGATGTTTTAAAGCCAACCCCATCATCTTTAATATGCATACAAATATTATTTGATTCCATTTTAAGCATCACATCCACTTTGCTTGCATTCGCATGTTTTGCTACATTGTTTAAACATTCTTGAAATATTCGATAGAGGGTTATTTTTATGTGATCATCTGAAATATTAATTGAGGCATCTTTTTTCAGATTGATTTCTAATTTTGTTTGATTAGTGAAACCACGAGCGTGGGCATTCATAGCAGAAATTAATCCTAAATCATCCAAAATAGAGGGTCGAAGCTCAAAAGAAAATTGATGGATACTATCAGCGGTCGTTTGGACTAATAGTTGGCAATCATCAATATTTTTTTGAGCATTAATATCTTTTTGATCTATTTCCAATTTAATCCGCTGGAGATTTAAATTAACAGCTGACAAAGCTTGCCCAACTTCGTCATGCAATTCACGACTGATTCGAGCCCGTTCATCTTCCAGAGCTTGGAGTGATTTTTGGGAAAGGCGTTTGAGTTGTTCTCTGTGAAATTGAATTGTATTTTTTGCTTCAACATTTTGAGTGATGTTTCGAACAATTGCCAATACTTCTTGATTAGGTACAGGAAGCATGCGTGCCTCATAATGTTCATAATATTTAGGCTCATCTTTGAAAGCAAGTGAATATTCCACCAAGACCAGTTCATGAGAAGAAAGTGTAGCTTCGATCCCGTCCATTAATTTCCCTGCCACGTCAGGTGGAAGGATATCGGTTAATTTTTTTCCGAGAAAATCCTCTGGATATTCGTAAAGATCTTCCAAATTATCCGCTTTATAGTTAATGATTTCGCCCTTCTGATTAAGCCTAAAAAAGAGATCCGGAATGGCATGAAAAATTCCCATTAATTCTTCAGATATTTTTCTTAATTCTATTTCGGCTTGTCGTTCCTTTGTAATATCCCGTATTGCCACAACAAAGCCCTTTAGTAATTTTTGATCATCCATTAAGAGCGATGCATAAATGATCGCCAAAAAAGATTTCCCATCTTTTCTTTTTACATAGATTTCAATACTTTTGGTTCTTGAAGGAATACTAGTTTTACGAAATTCCAATATCTTTTCTTTTTCTTTTTTTGAATAAAAATCATCTAAATCAAGCTTTTTATATTCTTCAAACGTATAGCCAAATAAATCTAAGTATGCTTCATTGCATTCGATTAAAACCATCTGGGGATCAAACAGCGCCAATCCACTAGAAGCAGTATTAAAAATCGTTTCAATTTGGTTTTTAGTTTCTGTGATTTCTTTTGTTTTCCTCTGGACTTCTTTCTCTAAGGCTTCATTAAAGGAACTTGTTTCTAAGTGGGCGTTAATGAAATTTTTAAACACGGCCCCTGAAACTGCCAGAGCAAAAAAGAGAGAACCTGTAATATTTAAAAAGGAATAGGAATTTTCAAAATAGAAAAATTTAAAAAAGATATCTATTACTAGGAGTGAAAATAATATGATTACACCTAGAAAGAGATTTCCAGTTTGGGAAAAAAATATATAACGCAAGAAATCATTATCCTTGGCATCTTCTTTTAGACTGATAAAAAAATGTCGAATCACTTGATAGGTCAAATATACAATAGGAATCAACACAGAAACTTCCCATACCCATAGAAGGTCATTCATAAAAGAGACAGGTGTCCAAATAGTCAAAAAGGCCAATCCTCCAAAATAATACATCCCATAAAGGGCATAGTGCGTCAGTTTTTTGAAAAGGATATGTTCAATAAACGCAATAAAGAAAAATGTAGAGAGAAATATACTAAAATATTCCATCTTGAAAGTAAAAATCCCCGTATTGAGCCATTGGGTTAGAAAGTCAACTCTACTCAAATTATACATGGAGACACAATAGGTCCATCCAGTGAAAAATAAATAATTTATTTTTCCAGAAATTCGCAGGAACATATATAACCAGAAGGTGCCAAGTGTAAAATAAAACCATACTAAACCATATTGAAAAAGAGGCAATCTTTTTTCTAAAAATCCCGACATCGGACCAAGCAAATAAGGTCCAGAATAATACAATCCAGTTCCGAGATAGGCAGGACTACCCATAATATGAAGTGTTAAAATATTTTCACCTTTCTTCAGTAAATTTTTAGGAATAGGAATAATCCGCTGTTTTCCTCTAATCGGTTTATCAAGATGTCCATTTGTGATAGGAAAAATTTTTCGTTCAATACTTACGCCATTAAAAAAGATTTCCCAATTATACGCAATGCCAATTAAATATAAACCCAGTGCTTCTGGCGAAGATATCTGTGATTCATTTAAATCTATTGGAATGAGAAAAGTAAAAGATTCTGCGGGTGGGTTTTTTAAAGAAAGAAAAGTATGAGTTTCAACGCCAGATAATTTCAGTCTACGAATACTCAGAGAGCGCTCCCCTGATGGATCGCCAGCAATGTGACGCCATCCGTCTTCACTTTTAGGATTTTGATTGACCCACCCTTTTTCAAATCCTTTTTTGATGTAGATATCCTGTGTAGATAAATCAATAGAATCAAAAGCTTGCAAGAACGTTGAGCACAGAAGCGTGGCCCAAAGCAGTCTAAATTTCAGAATGTTTATTTTATGCACCATTAAAAAGTTTCACTTTGAATGACCTAAGAAATTACGTGGAAAATGGCAAAAAAAAGGAAGTACTAGGTAAAAAGGTCAAAAATACTAGGTAAAAAGGCCAAAAATACTTACTTGTGAGTATTGTAGAATCTTTTGACCACTTCGTAAGTTTAGCTACGTTTGTAAGAGGATATGCAAACGAGTCAGAAAATTAGATTATAAATAACGTCAGTCTCG
>JABHGY010000133.1 GCA_018671775.1 Fidelibacterota bacterium | reverse complement strand
GGAATCGAGATAAAAATTATTGATCGCGATATTTATGAGAGTGTTGATGTTGGGGTTCAAGTTTTACATCTACTCAACACAATGTATCCTGAACAAATAAGCTATAAAGAAAAACACTTCAATCGATTATGGGGAAGTGATCAGCTTCTTAAATCTTTAAAACAATAGAAGGCTTAAGGTGTTTTGATAAGCAGCTCCATCTTTTCAATTCCAATTGATAATAATTTTACTTCTATTCCTCTTATATTTATGATTAACATCAATTGCATTCTTTAACAACGTTTGAAAGTAAATATGAGAAAATACATTTTTTTCTTAACTATCTTTTCTCTTGCTCCTGCCCAATCTGGGTCTGAAGAGTTTAGAGCCACTTGGGTCATTAGCTGGGATCATATTTCACCATCTGATAGCCCTAGTGATGGAAAAACACGCATAAGAGAAATTCTAGACAATCATGTGGATGCAAATATGAATGCGGTTTTCTTTCAGGTAAGGCAAAGTGGAACAGCCTATTATAATTCATCTTTTGAGCCTTGGGGCTATTATGCTGGTTACGATAGTCCTGGCTATGATCCTTTAGCCTATGCAATTGAACAAGCACATTTAAGAGGATTAGAGTTACACGCATGGTTTAATACATTTCAGACATCAAGCACCTATTCTGGAACACCCTCAGCTGAGCATCCAGAATGGGTTTGTAGAGATCGAAGTGGAATCCCTATGGATGCTTACAGAGCACTTTCTCCTGGGCTGGAAGACGTTAGAAACTATACAATTGCTGTTGCTATGGAAATTGTAAATAATTATGATATCGATGGTTTACATTTAGATTATATAAGATGGAATGAACATTCTAATGGTAATAATCAAATACCTATTTCTCACGAGGATGAATTGAAAAGACTTGATGGCATCATTAGCGATGACGAGCTTAATGCACTCCAAGAAAGAACAGGCAGATATTTGTATGATATTAACCATCCTTATTCTGGCGGTACCCCTAGTGGCTTTAATTCTTGGGAAGAATGGTGGCGTAATAGTGTAACAACTTTTGTTCAGACACTACATGATTCTATTCAATCTGTTAAACCATTCGTAAGGCTTTCTACTGCAGTTCTTGGAAAATATAATTGGTCAAGCTGGCAAGGATATGGCACTGTATATCAAGATGGGGCGTTATGGTTTAATGAAGGATATGTGGATCAATTAACACCGATGCATTATCATTGGACAAATGCAACTGGATTCCATGATATGCTAGAAGGTGATTGTCCTCAATGTTGGAGCCAATATATTCAAGTTGGAATTAATGCCGAACGGATGTTTACTGTTGGGCCAGGGTCTTATATCTTAGAAAATAATGGGGTTTGGAATAACCATGCCTCCATTATAAACACTTGCAGAACTGTCGATTGGACAGACGGATTTCAATTTTTCAGCTATGGCTCCTGGAAAGATCAATTATATTGGGATGAGGCAGGGCACACATTTTTTAGTCAAAAAAGTAAAATAAGATTAAGTCACCCCTTCCCAGAATCTGCCCCTAATGCACCCAACCTATCTTTGGATATGATTAATGATTTAAATTATGACTTAATCATTACAGCTTCCGATACAAATGAAACTGATTGGATAATTTTATATAGATCTGAAGACGAAAATGTTGATATAAATTCGTCAAAAATTGTTGGCATTTATTTTGACTCATCGCCTGTTCTTTATTCTGAAACATTCGATGGATTACAATCCTTCGATAGCTCCTATTATTATGCTGCTACTTCAGCCAATCGATTTTGGAATGAATCGAGTATTTCAAATATGGTTCATACTGAAAACATCCCTTCTTTTCCCCCAAGTATTTTATCTACAAATCCAACTGACGGAACGATTATTAACGTATCTGAACCAATTCAGATTATATTTTCCAAAGAAATGGAAGCAAATAACTTTGAGGATAAGATTGCTATTTTCCCTCCACTTGATTTTTCATTAACCTGGTCAGAACATTGGTCAGATTTCCATAAAAGGTTGACCTTAAATATCAATTCTTCCTTTGAAATGGATGAAACATATATTGTAGATATTAGCGGTGAAGCCACTGATATTCTAGGCTATCAACTTGACGGAAATAATGATGGAATCGGAGGCGATTCATTTACGTTTTCCTTTACAAGCCCAGAAGATGATATATGGGCACCAAGTGTCCTTCATTTTTATCCAGGACCTTTTGTGCCATTTGATACTGAAGATGTCATCACCGTAGTTTTTGATGAGCTTATCAATGAAGAAACGGTTAACGCTGAAAACATTACACTGCATTCAAGCCAAGGTAGTTTGGGTACAGATTTAGTTCTAACGAGTCTATATTTCAATCAATCTATTTTAAATATCCGGTCTTTTTCTCCCCTTATTCCAGAAACAAATTATACCTTAAACTTGTCATCAATTCAAGATACAGCTGGCAATGAGATTGCAAATGTTTTGAGTTTTTTGTTCGATACTAATATCAATCATTATACTGAAATCAATATGATGGACGATTTTACCGTAGGAAATGGGTGGTGGCAAGCAGAGCAAAGTGGCTCTACCGTTGGCATTATTGTGAGTCAAACCGAATTTGGATACACACAGGATAACTATTTGCCAGGCTCTGAAATAGAGCCATCCCAGCGAAAATCTGCATCCCTGGAATATGTATGGGATGAAACTGCTTCAGATCATCTTTTAAGAATACATAATGCTGGATCTCCCGCTACGTTTCAAATTGATACTAGCTACACGCTGCAATGTTTTTTATATGGAGATAGTAGTCTAAACCAGTTCAGATTTTCTTTATACGAAACGGGACCCAATACGGCTGAAGTCTCTAATTGGCTTAGCATAGATTGGGTGGGTTGGAAACTCATAGAATGGGATTTAGGAAATGCAAATGAAGTGGGCGTTTGGATTGGAAATGGCATCATGGACGGATCATCATATCATTTGGATGGACTTCATATGACCTGGGCTGATGCCGGTGCCATTGATGGGCAGATTTTTATAGATGATTTAAGGTTCGTTAAAAAATCAAGTGGAGAATTCGCTACAAATTACCCGCCCATCATCACACAAATCACTGGAGATTCAAGCACTGCACCGGGAAATACATCTTTTATCAATGTTTACTTTACTGATGATAATGCCAACGATTCGCATTTGATTTCCGCTACAAGTAACACTGCTGAAATAATAACTTCTGTGCAGGGACACTCATCCGGCTCAAGAATCAATCTTAGTCCCAGTGATGCTTATTTGGGTGACGCTGAAATTCAAATTATAGTCAAAGATTTAGGAATGGGAGAACTTTCAGATACGGCATATTTTAATCTTTCAGTTCTATCGATAAATGGTGGAGAAACCGTTCCCATACAATATTCATTGGGACAAAACTATCCGAATCCATTTAATGGTTCAACAAATATTCCATTTACGATTCAAGATGAAACCGGTGTTCAGCTCACTCTTTATGATTTGAAAGGACAATATGTTAATACATTAGTAAATAAACGGCTCAAAGCAGGAATCCATAATCAAATGTGGAATGGCTTAGATTTTTCTGGGCACCAAGTCGCAAGTGGTATTTATTATTATCAATTAGTCTGTGATGACTATCATCAATCAAAGAAAATGGTTTTTCTTAAATAAAAACCTACTTAAGAAATGTGACTTTTCTGGACTTATATCCATCAGAAGTGCTTACGCGAGAGATATAAGTGCCGGATGTAACGATTAAACCAGCATTATCCTTTCCATCCCATTTAGCTGTATGCTTACCATTCATATGCCATCCTGTTTTCAGGGTTCTAACTAATTTACCCTTTAGATTGAAAATTTTTAACGTGGCGTTTCCCTTTTGTCCTAAAGTATAATTAATCGTTGTGATGGGATTAAATGGATTGGGGTAAGCGTTCCCCAAATGAAATTTAGTTGCTGATATCTCTTTACCCGATTCATCTTGTATATTGACATAAACCTCATCAGCAATACGCAAATCATCAAAATAAATTTCCCCAAATTGTGCACCATTTTCACCATAAGTTAGTTGAAAACTATCAATTCTTAAATTACCATCTAGGCTACCATCACCAAGCCAAGTTCCCGTACCATCGTTAATCATATCCCAACTTATAAGCTTCCACCCTATCCAATCGATAAGAAACCAAGGACTTACTTCGTGATTTCCAGCGGAGCTTGTGGGCAAATTATCATCGACACAAAATCGAAATTTATTCTGACTTCCATCACCAAAAACATAAACTTGAAGTTTATGACTTTTTGTAAACTGAACATTGCGAGCTGCGCCACCACTCAAATATTCTCTAATCAACCATGAGCTCGCAGTCAAATTCCAACCATAGCTTAACGCCATTGACATTGAGCTATTCGTAAGATGATTAACTATATTGTTATTGATATTCATACTTGTGCTATCACTAATGATACCGGTTGTACTTCCTGACATTTCTGGCGACCACCAATTCGTTGTAAAATTAGATTCAAAATGGTCAATAGACGTTTGACTTAAGTCAACAGAACCTGTCTGAAAACTGAAAGATAAAGCATTATTCATTTCATTGTCATATGCATCGACTAGACCTGGATATAATCTCGTAACATATGTTTCATTTGGGTGCAATGGTTCATCTGGAAAAAAATTAAAGACACTCTTACTATTAACAATATAATGTTCAATAATCCCATCAAGATTAGAATGGTCTACGAATCGTTCTAAAACAAATAAATCTTCAATTAGAGAATCGGGACCAACAAGTTCATTAAACTGCAAATTGATAATGGGTAGAAGCTCAATATTTTGAGAAACGTTATTCGGAAATATGCTAACAATATAGGGCGACTCCATATCTTGTGGACCTGTCCTAAAATAAAGTTCATATTGGCCGCCAGCAGTACTGTCACTATCTCCATCAAAAATATGTCCATAAATATCTTGGAGACTGCTATCTAATATTGAGAACGTGTACCAAGTGGTAAAATCTAAATTTTCAGAACTTAGGTTTAATTGCTTATTATTATCTGACCATTGTAAATCAAAATTAATTGGAGGCATAAAATTGATAAAACTATCAATCGATGAGACATCCATGGGACGACTAAAATTGATAATAATATCAGACGTTGAAGGAAATAAAGAATCTCCCTGAATCGGATTTGTTTCAACAATCATTGGGGGAAGACTTGATAAAAGTTCTTCGTCATGAAAAGTAATGAATGAAGCGTCAATAGAAATGTTGTTTGTATCACTATCATAATGATTTGCAGAAACAATAATTTCTAAATTAGTGTTGGGCAATCCTTCCAAAAAATAAAATCCATTTCCTAATTCATTGGGATCAGTTGAATACTGATGAAATAATGATTCAAATGTATCAGTTGTATAAGAAAGTCCATTGACTGTAATCCATGCACCATTGATAGGCAAACCAGTTTCAAAATCAGTGACGATGCCAGAAAGTATTCCAATGCTTGGACGATTAATCTCGTGGTAATCCAAAATAGACCAATAAAAGGAGTAAGCAAGCATACGAGCATATTCACTATTCATGTATAATTGATTTTGTTCTGGATTTGTATGATATCCCTCTTCGCTCAATTCAGAAGGCATATTTGTATTTCGATTTACATAGAGATAAGGACCGCCCGAACTTGCACAATAATCACTCCAAGTATAAAAACTACAATCACCGTATGAGCCCACAGTTGGAATCCGCATTACATCGGTTAAAATGTCAATCATATATTCACTCATATCCTCTCCACCAACCGGTGGGTCTGGATTACCATTCCCTAATTGCCCCCATAACATTAATGTATTATTATGTTCAGATGCTCCTGCATTACTATGAATAGAATGAAACCAAGAGGCACCCAAGGTATTAGCATGGTTTGTTCTTTGATATAAAGAGACTTGCTGTGAATTGTTTGTTCGAGAGATATAGACGGTATCGATATCAGTTTGATTTAACAATATATCTTGTAAAGCCAAGCCAACTTGTAATACCTCCTCTGCTTCTGAATAGCCATTCACACCCATATTATCTGTTTGGCTATGTCCAGGATCAAGGAAGATGTTCCAACCATTTAATCCGCTTACTTGTGCAAATGAAAAAGAGACACTTATTAGTAATACAATACTATATTTCCGCATCACAACTTACTCGACCTTCTGCATGTATATTGGATCTAGTCCATCCAAATCATAAATAATCCATTCTCCATTAGGATGCCAATCTGGTCGCATTTCAGTTCTATCTGCTGTTTGCGTTAGATTCATTCGATTTGTTCCATCAATGTGAATCACAAAAATATCTGATGATGTTATTCGGTATCCATCATCCTCCGTTTGCATATAAACAATTTTATTACTTTCTGGGTTCCATGCTGGTTCATGTCCTATCCCTAAATTTGTTAATTTAAGTTTTGCTATTTCTAAAACCCAAAGCTTGCCACCCACAACTTCAAAAATGAGCTTTTTCCTATCTGGCGATCGTTTTAGATTTAAAATATCTCCCTCTCCAGAAAAAAGGTTTTTTTTAATTTTTGTTTTTAAATCATATTCAACAATTGAATTCCCAATTGAATATATTATTTTTCCTTCATTGCTATCATTATTTGTAAGCGTTGACGCAAATATTTTTAATTTTCTCCCTCCATTGAGAATGATACTATTATCCTGATTTCGCCATTCTGGAATGCCTTGTAAAAAAGCTTGATTCTCAAAAATGACATTTTTTCTTCCATTTCTAATGTGATAAGTAACGATGCTATTATATCGTCTCTTCCCCATAAACATAGCTGGTTTAGATAGTATCCATTCACTGTTTGCAGACCAATTCATTCCAAATCCAGCAGAAGGATCTGAGGTGATTTTATGTAGTGTTCTACTCTCAATATGATAAAGATAAATACCCGTATAATTTTGTTCTGTTATAACTAAATATTTCCCGTTTGGAGAAAATATTGGATTTATAAATTGCCCATTTGTCTCTAAGGCTATAGACTGTCCAATTTGCCTAAGGGGAAGTCCTTGAGCCGAAATTGATATCAGTAAAAATAGAATACTGATAATAAAGAGTTTAATATGACGGATTTCCTTCATTGTCCTTCTTGTAACTTAGCAATAAAAAAGCCCCTGAGAACAGGGGCTTTTTTATTCATGTCAAAAATGAAATTATTTCAACAATGTAACTCTTTTTGAAAAAGTAACATCAGATGAAGATAATTGATAAATGTATGTTCCAGATGGAACTTTCATTCCTGAATCATCTCTTCCATTCCAAACTACTTTGTGTGCACCATTAAAATGCCAGCCTTGAACAAGCGTTCTTACATGCTCACCCTTAAGGTTAAAGATTTTTAATGTAGCATTACCCGTTCTACCAACCTCATACTCAATAGTAGTAGATGGATTGAATGGATTTGGATAAGCTTGCATTAAAGCATAACCTTCAGCGATAATTGGTGATTTTCCTTTTTCATCAATTATCGAAACAGTTGGATTAGAATTCGTCCAAACCTGGATTACGTTTGTTGAAAAATCTCCAACATAAAGTGTCATACCGTCAGGTGATGATCCAAGACCTCTAGGGTTACATGTAACCCCTGTGGCTGCTAATGCAGATGCATCATCATCGGCTGTAACTGTCTGACCAATTCCAAATGTATCAATGATAGCACCTGTATTTGGATTTAGACCAACCCAACGACCTGCAAGTGGATGACTTGACCATGCAGGATCTGTTTCACCCGCCCATAAAACGCCAAGATTCCACGCCAAAGCTTCAACCCACAAATTTGCTTGGACCGTTGTATCTGCCCCTGTAGCCGTTGTGTCTGAAACCATGACATTACCATAGGTATCCACACTATCGTATGCCGTTCCTAGTGCATTCGATTCTAAAACTGTAACACCAACACCATTCCAAGTTGAACCTAAGAAAATACGATTTGCATCTGGTGTAACAAGTGTCGCACGATTGTAGTTAATACCAGCCGCTGCAACAGTCGTTTGTGAGCTGAAATCAGCACTAACTTTAACAACTGGTCTTGATGCACCACCAACCCAACTAACAAAAACATTTCCATTTTGATCAACGGAGGGCGCTGACAATGAACTCATTCCACCATCAGCATCGTATGTCACATCAAACGAATTCATTAATTCACCTGTTTGATAGTTGAATCGATAAAGTTTATTTGTTGCATAAATAATATTACCATTGGGATCAAGGCACATTCCCTTACCACTGTAAGTTAGTGTATCTACTCCTACTCCACCTGGAAAGCGGATGGGTGAAAACGAAGCATGTGCACCTGATGGGGTAAAGACATGGATTGGACGAACGTGCACTGTATCTCCTCCAACGAAAAGCGTATCTCCAGCAATTGGGCCATGCATAGCAACCCATACATTTCCATCGGGTGTTACAACAGTTCCATGAATTCCAAATCCATCACTTCTGTCTAATTGATAATCTTTAAATACACTTTGGAATTGCCAATCATCAGCTGTTAAGCTTACGATAAACAAAGGTAAAAGTGCGATTTTTGATATCCATTTAATCATACTAACTCCTTTTTTTTGTGTTGTATTAAGAATGATTTTACATTGTATAAAATCATCCGTTAATTTTAGTTATTTTATCATCGAATAACAATGAACTTTTTGACGATATAATCGTTTTCACTAATTAAGATATTACTGCTTGATTCGTCAATGATATCTTCAGTTACACGAATATGTGCTAAATAAATTCCGCTGGAAATCAATTGCCTTGTTGAGCTTAGCGAATCCCATGCTTCGTCTCCACTACCATCACTATGTTTGATTGTCTGAATCAAATCACCTCTCTCTGTGAAGATTTTTATTTCACATTGAGCTGGGATATTCAGAAACATAATTTTATTTCTTTCTCCTATATACTGTAATCTCGTTGCGCTAATATGGTATGGGTTTGGGACGATTCGAATTTCATTTAAATATGAGCCTGCTTTTCTTTTTAAGTAGGCTGGTCTTGTTGTTTTAGTATAAAAACGATTACTCATGAGTGGACCTGTTGGATTTGTTAACCCAGATGTATTGTTAGAGCCATCATTATAAGCCACTAAATAATAATAGTAAGAAAAACCTCTTACTGGGCTCATATCCTCAAAAGCATACACACCATTTGGTCCATCATAAATTTCTTCGTAAATAGTGTCTGGTTTCCCTAGAGCTCGATATATTTTATAGCCAGCGAAATCTGATTCTCCCTCAGATGGACTCGCTTCCCAAGATAAATAAATACGATCTCCACCTGATTTTACATCAAATAAAGTGGGCGGTAATGGAGGCTGTGGAATTTGCATGTCCATATCATAATTTCGTTTTGCCCTACCAAATGTTTCAAGCAGTGAATCTTTTCCCGTAAAAACCCACGCATTCTTGTAAATTGATTCATCACTTGTTTCGCTACCATCAGGAAGAATAAATGGACCATTATCATTTGGATTATCATAGGCTTGCTTCCATCGACCTCCAATTGTTTCACACATGATTCGACTTAAACCATTGATTCCTTCAGCTTCTACAATCGTAATGCTTTCTCCGTGAGCCAAATCAAAGGGACCATAAGTCATCATAACATTGGTACCGCCACCGTCATTATGGATGGATGCTGGGTCTGTGTTGTGTATTAAATATGAATCGTCACTCTCATATGAACTTTCATCAAGTCGATCTATTCCACCCAATCCTAAGTGGGGTGAACCACTTAACATATCGTACACCTTAGACATATTTAATTCATCACTTGCATCAAGGTTACTTACTTTCGGATAGGTATCACCAGCATGCCAGCCAAGAAATGTAGGCTGTTCAGGATCGTCTGTCATATCATTAGAATTTTTATCTACATGCAAAACGACAGATCCCACATGATGGGGAGATGTTAATCGCCCATTCCCTCTAAGATCAGGAGCACCAATATTATTAAAGGTATTATTGCTAGATTGCCCCGACCAGGAGAACCCACAACGCAACCAATCAACAATCGGGTTCGATTCATCAATAATATCATCTACATGCTCTGCGTAATCTTCGCCTCGAACACTTACCCAAGAATGTTTCCCCCACGATTGTCCATCACCAATATTGAAAGTGCCTTCTCTGCCACAGCTATATCGCGTTCCCCATCCAATTCGAACGCCATTCAATGGGGCGGTTAATTCAATCTCATCATCCCAATCTGTATTTCCCGTATTGGTAAATGTAAATTCCTTAATGAAATAATTATCATGATATTGCTGAGTAAATACATATATTTTCCTCGTCATGGTTAAGCCCATTGACGTATTAACCACATTTGTAATAATTCTATCAGCAATTTGGTTTGGATTTATTTCATCAATTTTATCTGCATTTACAGCATGGATATCTTGCCCATCTACATACACCGTTGGAATGATAAATTTCGTAGATTGTGTTAATGACATAGGAAATAAGGAACTACCAACATAATCTAAGACAAAATAAAGGCTATAATGCCCCCAATTATAATTCGTTTCATTAACAAAATTTTCTGTAGTAATCCATGTTCGTTTAATGACGGAATTATCTTGATATGGATAATCGGCTGGCCAGCGTAAGCCTTCATAATAAGAATTATTCCAAGCGCGCTCAGAACCATAGGCAGAAAAATGGCTTTGTAATGAACTGATTTTCACATAGCGCGTTTCTGTCTCAGCAACTTGACTAAAAGCCACACTTAATAATAATAGGGATATTTGAAGCATTTTTATCATCATTTAGAATATTATATTTAATCCAAAAGTAATTTGAATCGGATTTAGAAATGTAAAAGCTTTAATATTTGGCATATCAATATAGGATTTCGTTTCCCGTCGTTTATCATTGCGAGTGCTAATTTTGGGATCATTTTCCGGATTATCTTCAAGTGAATCATACGCCACACTCCAATCACGATACTCTCCCACCTTGTCATTTCCTTTTTGCTCGCCCTCTTCCCAAGAAAAATTCAACGATTGAATATAATCTAAATAATCATAATAATCTGCAAACCCGGCGGAACTCATAAATTGGGAGTTTAAGGCATTCTTCATATCAAGAAATAAATTGACTTTCATAAAATTATTTTCAAGAGACTTACTTAGTTTTACATCAAGATTATATTGGTTTTTCCATTGAATATTATCAACAAGTCCTGGAATAGAATTTGGGTTATAGGTCGCATAAGAACCAGTATTATAATTGCCAAGCAGATTGAGTTTCCATCCACCAAATGGTTGAAAATTGCTAAAAATATAAGGCCCGAAATTTTCAGGTAAGGAAAACTGAAAATTCCCACGCCAATAAGGTAAGGGTTGTGGGCGTTCCTGATAGGGATTTAGTTGTAAATATTCTAATTGTTCTTGAGGATCTTGATAATAATGAGTAAGCCCAAAATAGCCATAAGATCGAACCATATAAGTGTAATTAATAAAGCCAGTTACCCACTTTCCCATTTTTTTATTGAGTGTCAGTTCCAAACCTCGAATATCTTCATATTCATTATTCATGGCTTTATCATAAGATACGGACCGCCCCATATTCCCGTAATAAACCCAATTTGGTTCATCGCTTATATCTTTGTAATAAGTAGATAAACTTATTAAATAGCCTTTCCAAGATTGGGCGTAACCCAATTCGTACGCAATGGTTTGCTCAAAAATCATGTTTGGATTTCCAATGTGCGTTACCAATCCGTTCGATTCTCTTTGAATTCTAAATCGATAGCTAGACGCAGGTTCACTTTGAAAATGTCCATAATTAAAATATAATTTTGAAGACTCTGTAATCGGGTGTGAAATTCCAATTCTAGGACTAAGTTTCGCTACCGACTTTGCGTCTTCACTTGGCACTTCCGTTTCAATCAGATTGCCCTTTCCTTGCTCAAAATAATCATCATAAATATCTAATATATAATTTTTTGAATTGGCATCCATATAATCAAATCGAAGACCTAAGTTTGCAATAAATCCTTCATATTCCAATTTGTCCTGTAGATAAATACCAGCACGAATAGGACTTGCTTCATATTCTAAGCTTCGATTCCACGTGCTCATAGATGGATTTTCAGTATATGATTTAATATCATAATGATTTGTGGCAATTTGAAATCCCGCCTTTACCTGATGTCTTAAATTTATTTGACGGGTTAAATCAAATTTTAATATAGCGGTTGAATTCGTGCTTTGATCTCGACCCAGATTCATCCATCCGCCCATAATCATTCCATCAAGTCCTTTAACGCTATATCCCCAATAACCGTTAGGTGCTTCATCTGAAAAATAGCCAGGAATAATTTCATTTGTTTTTGATGTATCTCGTTCCGCTAGTTGAAAGGTATCATATTGATTGTTGAAATATTGAAAAGTAAAGTCATAAAACATTTTCGTATTAAGCATGTGGTTTAATTTGATGCCAATCATAGACCTATAAATATCGGTGGGACTATAAAACCCGGGCATGAATAAAACAGCATTCCCACTACTACTATTAGTTAAATCAGCCACAGAAAATGTGCTATTTAGAACATATCCTGTCGGTGTTGTTTTCCAACTAAAGGGTGAGCTCGATTTTGTTTTGCCAACAAGTCCCATAAACGTTAGTTTCATTTTATCATTGACATTGCTTGTGAGTTTTAAATTAGTAACATCATCATTATAAGCATCACGTGATAAAGGAAAAACAAACATATTTTGTTGGGAAAAATGGCTTAGGTGGAATCGGAGTTTTCCTAAAGACTTAAACAAAAATGGTACGGGACCACCTATGGCAAAATCAACGGTATAATCGGGTTTTGAGATTGCGCCATTTCGACGATGCTGCCATTTGAAAATCTGTTGTAATGCCTGGGGTGTTAAATTATTATTCGGATCATTATCTGCAAACGTTGCTTCAGAGATTGCATTCCATCCTTCAAATGATGGATATTGTTTTTGAGTATTATCATCCCAATTTCCACTTGTCGTCCCAATCCAACATACATCATCATCTAAGTAAGGACGTAAAAAAAATGACGATGGGCTATAAATTGAATTTCCAAAATGTTTTGGAGATGGAGGACTTCGTCGCAACGTAATTTTTGTTGATATCTTATCATAACTCCCATCATCAGTAATGATATTGATAACACCAGAACGGATATTACCATACTCAGCATTAAATCCGCCAGTCTGGACTTGCACTTCTTTTATAGAATTGAGACTTAATGACGTAAATGGATTATTTGAACGTTCATCATTCAATAAAAATCCGTTCATAATTACAGCTGTCTGATTTTGTCCACCACCACGAATGGATAAGCCTTGAACTCCAGCTTGATAAGCAATTGCCTCAGAAAAAGTTGATACAGGCAAAAGCGTTATATCTTTTCCGTTATAATCCATTCGACTGGAAGAGACATCTTGAACAACCAATGGTTTTTTTGCCTCAACAATTATTTCATTAATTTCTATAGATTTTTGAGAAAGTTGAAAGTTCAATGATGTCGTCTGGTTCATTACTACATCAACCTTTGTCATAGTAATTGGTGTGTGACCAATCATAGAACTTTGAACGGAATATTGGCCAGGTTCAAGGTTGATAAGTGTAAAAAAACCGTCTTGATCCGTAATCGTTCCTAAATCAGTATCTAAAAGGATAATGTTTACGCCAAGTAAAGGTTTGCCCGATTTTATATCAACAACCTTCCCACTTATTTTTCCTGTAATACCACCGAATAAAAAATTATAAAAAAAGAGTACAATAATACTCAAAGGGGAGAAATAAAATTTTCTCATAAATGTTTAGTTATCAAATTTAAGGGCGACCATAATAGGGGGCACCTTGGACAGACAACTCTAAGCGATAAATTCCATTAGAACTTCCTTTATTATTCAAATATAAATAATTTCCAGCTCCCCAAGTCATTTTAGTAATTGGTCCCGAAATTATTTTAGGATACAGAAGTGTGGAATTACTATCTATATCTATTGTTAAAATGCCTGTTTCATCATTTGAGGAGATATATATTTTCCCTGTTTCATCAAATGTAAAACAACTTATTTTTGAACTTGTATTACTAACTTCTTGCCAATCTACCCTTAACTCTTTTTCGCCTAATGCACCTTCTGGGGATATGATTTGATTTCGCCAAATACCAACAAAATCAGAACCATCTGCATTTCCTGCGGATTGAGTTCCTGCTACGTACACATAATTATCATAGACGCGTATGGTAGATATATTGATGTCTGAATAATCAGCACTCGTAACAGATGTTAAATCAGTTTGAACTGTATAAATTGCATTACCACTGCCACCACAATATAGATTTCCATTCATATCAAAATCCAAATCTGCAATATTACCGGGTACAGCTGCAAAAGATGGACCACCTGATGATAAATTGTGTTTTACGATATATGGATAAAAACTATCTAGATAATACATGTCATTCCCAGGGCCAATACGCATACTCGAGGGTGTGGGCAATACGGAATGAAGAAATGAACTATCTCTTTCTGCATTAGGCGGTCTCAATCTTTCAATATCTCCTTCTGGATGAATAAATAATCCAACATAAACATTTTCATCATTATCCACTTCTAAACCCCAAAGACTTTCTTCATAAGGATCAAAATTCCCATATTTTATCATTCGAGGATATAATTTATAATAGCGATCATATTCGCCAAAAAGAAAGGCACCTTTTATTGCAACCTTAATCAGAACGCTATCTGAAATTAAACTCGGAGGACTGAGTATGATTTCTGTTTTTGATACGCTTAATAGTTCGCCTAATTCGGAATTAAAATACACAAGTATATCATCCATATTTTCACTGAAATTTTCACCAGTTATCGTAATGACATCAGAACCAGAAAACGCACTATCAGAAGGCGATATCATAGTAATAACAGGGGTTGCATTTCCTTGATCATCTGGTTCCCAAATATCCTCTGGGTATTGGGCATCATTACAGCCGTTGAAAACACCAAATAATATTGTAATAGAAAGAAACAATAATTTTTTATTCATATAGAGGGGGATTGGTTTCATAGTCTTAGTCAAGTGAAATGTTAAATGACAATCGTTGGACAGAGTCAAACACACCAAAAGGCGTATAAGCGTAGTCAATAACAATAAGGTGCGACCCTATATCTTTTTGAATGCCAAAACCTGTTGTTAAATTTTGCTCATCATAGTTCAATAAATATCCAGATCGGATATGAATGAGCTTCATCCATTGATACTCCATTCCAATATTCATTCGCTCACTGTATGATCGTGGATGTAAAGCATCAACGGAAAGTATCAATTTTCGCTTGGATGATTCCTCCATTAAGAATGTCATGAGATCGATTGAAACGCCCATTGTAAAAGTGAGTGGCAATTGAAATCCTTCCGTTTGAAATTTGGTTTCTTGAGAAAAATTCCGAACAGACATTCCAAAAGCAAAGTTTCTCCAACCTGTTTCATAAATTGTCCCGAAATCAAAGGCAAATGCACTTGCAATATTTTTGACAACAGATTGGGTTGTATCAGAATCAGGAACGACATTTTTACCTAAATATTGTGATGCTGCCTTAATATGTCCACCAACCGAAAATTTGTCAGATAATGATTTTGCATATCCAAGACCAATAGATAGAGCGGACGGCATGAGTTTTTCTGTCTCTATAAATCCTTGGGTATTATCAGAAACCATGGTGCCTTGAATTTCGCCATAATCAACATGTTTAAAACTCAATCCAAATATGCCTAATTTCCCGTTTGATGGCGTAATGGACACACTCAATGCATTATGATTAATTCCAGCAATCCATCGATTTTGACTAAAAGATATATCCAGAAATTTCTTTTGACGCGACATTCCAGCTGGATTAAAAAAGAGAGAACTAGATTTGCCAAAAATCGTTGTCATGGCATCACCCATTGCACCAGCTCTCGCATCGGAACTCACACTTAAAAACTGGAAACCAGTCTGTGCAAGTTTTTTGTCAGCACCTATCAATAATGTTCCGTTTATGATAAGAGCAAATAGGGTATATTTTATTGGGAAAGTTTTATTCATTATTCATCACCACGAAAAGTGTTTCTTGAGAGTTGCTTTCAGTCATTCTTAACAAATGAGTGTCTGAGCTTAAATTAAATAAATATCGCGTCTTCATTTCTGAACAGTCTGAAATAGTGCTCAAATCTATTGATTGAGATTCAGGTAATAATATCTGTCCATCATTTGAATAGAGCGTCAAATCTACGATTCCATTTGTCGCAATCAATATTTCACCCGTGCTCGAAAGATTCAAAAAGGTGGTATCACTGCTAAGTGAGACAGACCAAGGATTTGAACTAACTTCAATTTGACTCGAATCTAAAGATGCTACATAGCTAATTGTATCAGCCATACTCGTAAAACTTGTATCTAATCCAATGGCATTGACCTTGACCGCTACCGAATCTGCTGCAAGCAACTGATTACAGATGCTTGTATCAATTGACGTCATTGAATAGGTTTCTTCTTTAAAATCATCACATCCCACAAAAATGGAAACAACGATTAATATAAAAATCATGTATTTATTATTCATTATCTAATTACCATAAACTTTCGGATTGCACTCTCGCCTTCTGGTGTCTCTATATGGGCGATATATAAACCACTGACAATAACTTGCCTTGACGAAGTGATTGAGTTCCAAGCTTCATCTCCACTTCCGTCGGTATGATCAATCGTCTTAATTAAATCACCTCTTTCAGTGAAAATTTTAATCGTACACTCACCTGGGATGTTCAGAAACATCAATCGATCAGGTGCCGACACACCATATTGAAAATCTCTGCTCGCAATATTATACGGGTTGGGTACAACACGTAAAGATTCTAAAATTCCTGGAGGGCGCTTTAAAAAAGCAGGTGTATTTGTAATGGTGAAAAACTTACTACTAATCAATGGAGTGCCATTATTTTGAGTCCCATCATCCATGGCCTCTAAAAAATAAAAATAATCAAATCCTCTCGTGGCGGTCCGATCATCAAATGAAATTTCACCAGGTGGAAATTCCCAAATGCGAACAATGCTTTCATCAATATCCAAAATTTCACCCGTATTAACGTCATAATAAAAAATAGTAGTATCCGATTTAAATTTTAATCGCGTAAGTCGATATCCATTAAAGCCAGAATAACTCTCAGCATTATTTGTCCACGAAAGTGCAATGCGATCGCCTCCTGAATTGACTGTAAATTCTTCCGGTGGAGGTGGTGGTGAAACGACGTCAAAATTTGAGCGAACAGTTTCACGGGCACGTTTAAAGGTATTAATTAAAGAATCAATGCCTGTAAATATCCACGCATTTTTGTATGCATCTTTGCCTGTTTGAGGTCCACTATAATTTGCCATCATCTGCTGCTGAATGTCAGATGTATTTTGTGGAAAAACATCCGTATTTGAATTATTCTTCCAATTGATACCCACTTCATAAGCTTTTTTGCGACTAATACCTGAAGCTGCTTCAGCAAAAATAATTCGAATACTATCACCTGGAGCTAAGTTATAGGGTCCATACCCCACGCCTTGAGAAGTTCCTCCAGGATTACTCACGCCACCAGGACTAAATCCATCTGCATCGCCAGAACCGACCTGCTCTGCTTGCGTTTTCTCTGGATGTCCTTGAGCCATATACTCATATTCTTTTGTCATCCTGCCAGCATTATACTGATCATTCCCCGCATCTGTTAATGGATCATCTGATAGCATATACCAGGTAGTTGAAGGCTGATTGACATCATCACTTTGATCCGATGGACTGGTATCGGCGTGAATAGTCACAACACCTGTAAATTGAGACGCTCCTAAACGACCATCTCCAGGTTCATTTGGACCACCAATATTATCAAAATCAGATTTGGAATGATATCCATGCCAAGAGAACATGGCTCTCATGATTTCGCCATCATCATAAAATTGGTCCATAGGAAGGCTCGGAGCATTCGGCGTCTCTCCAATAACTTCATTCATCGTATTATGTCCCCATGCAGCACTCTGTGGTAACCAATCTCCATCGTAAACCATTCCTTCGCGGCTGATGGCATATCGATATTGGAAATAAGCCATAAACCCGTTAACTGTCTGTTCATATCGCGTAAGACATTCAGGATCGTAACAACCATTATTTTTAAAAACAATATCATAGATGAAATAATTCTGATGATCTTGATGTGCAAAAGCATAAATCTTTCGCGTCATTGCTATTCCCATAGACGTTTGAACTTTATTAACAAGCATTCTTTCCGATGGCAATGATTCATCAATTACATCTACCACATCTGTATATGTTAATTTTGTTGCAGGATTTCCATCCACAAATACACGCGGGTGGTCATATTTTCCATACAACAAAAATTTCACAGGCATAATTTCATTTCTTAGATCCATGAACCTAGGTCCCACATGAACTACTTTTTGATCAAAACTCTTTTCTGCGATTGGATCATAAAAACTTTCTGCTCCAAGCCACATGGCTTTCGCGGCTTGATTATCTTGCACAGAATAAAATGCTGGCCACCGAAAACCATCTTGTTGGTCTGTTAATTGACCTGTCCTGCCTAATTCAATTTCACACCCGGCCTCAGAAAACCAATTATGTAAATCACCAATAGCAATCCATTTGGTCTCCTCAGCAGATAAAACGCTAAAAGAATATATTAAAAACGGGATAAGGATTATTTGAATTTTCTTCATCATTTTAAAAATCGTAAGAAATGTTTAGTCCAATAAAAATGTCTCTTGGGTTCAAGAAGATATAATGGTCCAGGTTTGGCATGTCAATATAGGCTTTATTCTCAATAACTCTATCATAATAACTTTTCTCCACTTTATTCCAGCCTCCCGTTTCAGTCCATTGCATAAACATTTCAGTTTCATTATCGTAATAAATCGGTCTAGTGCTAGGTTCAGAAATAGTGTTTACACCCGAAGTCCACTCCATTGGCACAAAATCTGCATCATTCACACGCACATCGCCTGGCGCATCCGTGCCGGCAAAATTATGATATCCAAGTTCTCCTGCGATTTCATCAGACATGTGTAAAGACTGCATGTAGTAATTATAATCATATCCATCTTCAAATCCATATCCAGAAAAGGATTTAATATTAAATGCATTATAGATATCTGCGTATAGCTTTACGCGTAGATTTCCCAGAAAAAATGATTTTGCAATTTTTAAATCAACATTATAGTTGTTTTTATACTGAACATTATACTCAATGCCTGGAACGCTATTTGGATTATAAGTAAACCAGCTACCTTCTCGCCAAAATGAAATCAAATTCATATGCCAATCACCCAAGACATATTGACCAGCAATTTTTGGACCGAATTTGAGTGGCGTATGTAAATCAAGAATCGATTTTATTTTTGGAATCGGGCGAGGTTTACTTTGTTTTGGATTCTTAGCAATATATTCTCTTTGATCTGATGGATTCTCAAAATATTTCTTTACATCATAATAACCTGAAGTATTAACGCGATACTCATAGTTTACATTACCCGTTATCCAATCGCCATGCACTTTGGAAATATCAACTTCAAAACCGCGGATATCTTCATAACTATTGGCTGTCAATTGATAATATATCACCTTGCTATTTGCACTGATATATTGCGTCAAATCTTGTTGATTAGAAATATCTTTGTAATAAGCCGATAAGTGCACTAAATATGAATTATCTAAAGCGTGATCATAGCCAAGCTCATAAGAAATCGTTTTAGCCAAGGGTAAATTGGGATCACCCAAATTATTTACCTCATTACCATTTCCACGTTGAATCCTATATAAATCTTGAGCAATAGGCATTTGGCGATAATGACCATAATTAAAATATAATTTTGAAACATCTGTAATTGGGTGCGATATGGCAAGGCGAGGACTAAATACAAAACGTGGTTTTATCACCTCTTTGTTAAACGTATCTTCATTTTCGGGGAGATAATTTGTAGAGAAGAAATCTTCATCATACACATCCAAATCAACCCATTCACCATTAGGATTTACATAATCTACATTAAATCCAGTATTTGCAACAAAGCCTTTAAACTCTAACTTATCTTGCAAGTAAAATGCGGCACGAAATGGGATTTGATTCATAGAAGTCCAATAATTTCCTTCAGGAAGAAACTCATTTTGCGAACCATATTCTAATTGCAAATCACTGGAAATAAATTCAAAACCAGCCTTAACTTGATTGTGAGAATTGACTTGAGACACCCAGTCTGCTTTAAGGGTAAATGTATTTATCTTACTCGTATCACGTGATGTGCTGATTGCCCCGCCAAAGGCCAAACGACCTTCTATACTAAAATAGGGCGATCCCCAAAAACCGTCTGGTGAATCATCAACAAAATAGCCATCAATGACTTCATTGCTCTTAGTCGTATCTCTTCTTGCTCCGTGCCAAGTATAATAATCCTTGCGATCACGCTTAATCAGAATTTTATAATAGGACCTTGGACTCAATTGGTGACTTAATTTTAAAGCATCTGTTTGATTGTTAACTTTCGTCGGCGACCAATAAACATTGGTAAATAATCGCCACGGCATCGTAAATCCTCGCCGATTGACTTGTGATGCTAAATCCCAAGTATCATTCATAATCGACGTTCCGCCTCCTCTGGACAAAGTTGTCCCCTCTACTACGCCACTGAGATGAGAATAGGTAATCTTCATTTGCTTTGACAAATCTGACGTTAATTTCAGAAAGGATGAAGAACGATTTAATCCACTTCGCGAGACTTCATACAGATATTCATCTTGCTCTTGCATTGTTGAAAAGAAGAATCGCAAGTTTCCTAATTTTTTAGATATAAAAGGAACAGGTCCGCCAAAGCCCGCATCTATATTAAAATCTGGGTTCATAATAGCACCATTTTTGCGATGCTCCCAGGTAAAAAGTTTTTGAGCACCAGAAGGAGATAAATCGTTATTGGGATCACTGTCTGATAAGGTTTGCTCTGACACACGATTCCAGCCTTCAAATGTTGGATATTGACGCTGAGTATATTTATCCCACGTGCTATTTTCTGTTCCATCCCATGCAACTTCATCATCAAAAAAGGGTTTATTCCAAAATGAATCTTTATCATAAGGAGACATGCCAAAATGTTTTTGTCCCACAGAACTATTTCTAAAAGAAATCGAGCCACTATAATGATCCGCAGAACCTTCTTTTGTCACCACGTTTACAACACCAGATCGAACATTGTGATATTCAGCGCTAAAGCCACCTGTCTGAATACTAATATCTTGAATTGAACTTAAAGGAATCGTTGTAGTGGGATCACTGGTTCGCTCATCACTCAATGCTATTCCATCAACCATAAACATGGTTTCATTATAACTTCCACCTCGGACAGAAAAGCCCGAAACACCAGCTTGTAATCCAATGACATCCGAAACGCTACTAACAGCCAATTGGGCAATACTTTCTGAAGATATACTTTTCTGACTGGATGCAACGTCAACCCGCACCATTTTCTTTTCAGCGATTACTACTACAACTTTACCTTCGATCGCTTCTTTCTGCAATTGGATATCAACAAAGGAAGTCAAATCGATTTCAACTCGGACATCTTTTATCAAAACAGTAGCAAATCCCATCATACTTGCTTTTAATTGATGGTGCCCCGGATTAACATTTAATATGGCATAATAACCATTTTGATCTGAAGCTGCTCCAAGATAGGTCCCTTCGATAAAAACATTCACACCCACCATCGGTTCGCCTGAAACTTGATCTGTAATAATTCCAGATATTTTCCCTGTTTCACTGGCAAGCAATAAAGATGAAGGGAAAAGTGTAATTAAACTGATTATTAAAAATATTTTTTTCATATTTAATGTCAGTCAAACTTTAATTTACTATCTTACCGATAAACAAAAAGGATAACAATATCTGCTTGACCAAGGCGGAAAGTAAGAAATAAATATAGGCTTTAGCAAGATTATAAATCAATCTGACTATTGCCAAAAATATATTTTATCAAATTAGTCATCTCTATCCAATTTGTCCTTCCATAGATTCTTCTAGTTTTTGTGCTTCTTCAATAAATTCATCGGCCGACATATCTTTTAAGAAGACCAGACCGTGTGTTGCACGCAGACGAGGATGGGAATTTTGATACCAATAATCACGACCCAAAACTAACTCCATCTCTTCATGCTGCTCTACCCATATTTTTTGAGTTAAATCACAAAAGGGTCCATCCAATTCATAACTGGGGAAAGAAGCATCCTTTTGACTCAAATAACAATTCATAAACGTATCACGTAACATGGCCATAGAATTAATTGAAACCGGGACAATGATGTCTGCTTCAGCCGGCGTGAATCGAAACCAAACATTTCGATATCCCCATACACGAACATGAGATAAATTCTTTTCCTTACCCCAAATCCGAATAGCATCGGCCATGGCTTGCAAGACCTTATAGTGAGTGTCAGGTCCACTACCCTCAGGGTCTAAGGCTAAAGTGATTATATCTGGTTCTTTTTCTCGCAATAAATCTAAGATTGGCAAAACGTCCCTTTCTCGCTCAGGTGCTTCGGTAAACGTTTCGCCTTGATAAAAACCTAAACGCAAATGCTGAACATCCTTCACTTGCACGCCATAATGAGCCCAAACTAATTCTTCTTCAAATTCGCGAATCATCCCTTTTAATTTTTGAATTTCAGGCTCATTTTTTTGTCCATCATACGATGATTTTAACTTGCGCAGAACCATATCAATCTTTTGAGAAAGTTCTTCCACTGAACTGAGTTTATAAATATCCACCAAAGCCCGAACGATGCGATGACTCAAACCCCGTTTTTGTCCTTCGAAGTTTTGAGATGCAATACGACCAAGGTAATGATAAATGTCTTTATCTTGCTTCAATCGATAGCCGGTCGTAAAAAAATCATCATATCGAGTCATTTGGATTTTTCCATTTGCTAGGAAAGATTGAGTCGTTTCTAAGATGGAAATGACATACGAATTGGTAACGGAGGTAAATCCTGATGTCATATTGGCAAAGCAATGGCGGTTGTTTGGTGAGCGAACCAAATGTACCACATGAGGTAAATAGCCTAATAAAATATCATCATGATGTGGTCCAGTATGCAGGAAAGATTTTCCATCAGGAATCGTAATTCCCTTTTGGATTTTAACTTTTAATGAATCCAATACTGAAGGAACCGTCGATTCATCTAAATTTGGAATTTTGGCACAAATTGGACTTTGTTTCAAATCCTTCAGCAGAAGCTTATGCCCAAAGGTGTTTGTTGATTTACAAAGTTGAATGACAGCCTTTTCAATCTTTTCCTGATTAAAGTCTTCACCAATCCATGTTTCTTTTTGAATATCTGATAATTGAGATGCAGCACCTCGCGTTAAATAAAATCGTCCGGCCTTTAATTGCTGAAGCACTGATGCTGGATATTGATTGTCTGGCTTTGACTCTAAAGATGATTGGACAATTTTAGCTTTTGCTTCACCTGCCGCAATGATAATCGTAACTGCATCAGGATTCGCCACAATACTTTGCAATCCAATAGTAATGACCAAACGATTTCGCGATAATTCAATACCACCCAAATCCGTAGCGGCGGCAGCCTGGGTTTCAAAATTTGTTCCCGTCAGTCTTGTCGTCGAATTGTGGTCTGAACCTCGTACATTAAAAGCAATATGCCCATCTGGACCAATTCCACCCAAAAAGAAACCAATTCCACCTTTTTCTTGGATTTTCGCTTCATATTCACTGCACCATTGATCCACAGCGAAAATTGTCTTTTGCTGAACGGTTTCTAAAGCAGAGTCTGCTTCTCGGCATCGTAAAGTTAAATCAACTTTGTCGTTTGGAAATATTTCCGACAAAGCCTTTTCGCTTCCCTTAGGCATTTCGTGGCAATTCATAAAAATACCCCGATCGGGGTTGAGCCCAAACCCATCTACATAATATCGATGAACATAATTGTAAAAACTATTGTCTTGAGCTGGATTTATGGGGTAAAATTCGTCAATTTGAACAAATTGTAATTGAGATAAATCAGGCTTTGCTTTGATACTCAATCCGTGAGTTTGGCGGATTTTTTCTAAAGAAGGCTTCTCCCAATTTTCTAAAAGATACTGTACCCATTTAATAAAATATTCTGGCGTTTTTCCTGTGGGCAAACTCATCACACCTTCAGGGTTTTCGTGTGCCCATTCTAAGAAACGTAGGGCAGTTATTAATCCTAAATTAGGATAATTTTCTACTACAATGTAAGGCGTTTTCGTGGAGAATGCTTTGATTCGGGATAATTGAAAAAATGATTTTTCAACAGACGTAAATGTATTCATGTAATTAATCGAATTTGTATGAAAAGATGACATCGAAACTAAGCATTTTATCGTTCTCATATTAATTCATAATTCTTTTATTAGTTCGCATATAGTTAATCATAATTTTTATTTTGAAATTTTCTTAAATTCCCAATGACAATGAACAAAATCCTATCCAAGACAATCATCTTTTTCGCTTTCATTGGCATTTCTTGTGCGCCACCAAGCCTTTTACTTCATAATACGGGTTCACCCTCTCTTAAGAAACAAATAAATACACTCATTGTAGAATCTCACTTAGATGTGAATATGAGCCTAAAAGTGACAGCTCTAAAAAGTGGAAAAATATTG
>JABHGY010000132.1 GCA_018671775.1 Fidelibacterota bacterium | reverse complement strand
ACCAAATGTCCGTTAAGATCAAGAATTTTAATAGATATAGTTTGTTGTGTTTCTAAAGAAAATTGGATGCTTGTCTTTGGATTAAAAGGATTTGGATAATTTTTTTCTATAACAATATCATTTGGTAGCATTTGCCCTTGTGACAAACCTAAGCTTGTTTGGATGGTCAGAAATATAAAATCATTCCCAAAAAGGGAAGGAGCATACATTCCACCAGCATCAGGAGTAGGAGAGCCATAATCAAAATTTACATAAATCGTTGTTTCTGTTTGTTCGGATGCATCCCAAAATCGGACCTCAATTTGGTTGCCATCAATAAAACCAGGATATTGGATTCCATTCCCATCACAATCTTCCACGCTACCATAAATAGGGATAATAAGTGATTCATCTATCCATACTCCAGCGCCTACAAGTACATTATCTTGATTCGTATTTCCACAGTCATTTAGGTCAGGAATACCCTGATAATCTAAAATACCAATTTCATCGCCAATATCTCCCCCATCCAATTGATCAATTATGATATATTGAATGTATCCTAGCCCTGTTTCCTCATGATATGAAATATATTCATCAAGAAAGCCATTTAGGATATTTGTAAAATGAGCCGTTTCTGCTCCTTGACTATTGGTAGGTAAAGTAAAATTAATACCAGAAATCGTTTCCCCTTCTTGCACGGCGATAGGTGTTGCTAAGTGAAACGCCTGCACATTATCATATAATTCAAAATAATTAAAATGCCACGACGAAGAATCATGGTGAAAACGATTATCATGATCCGTTGTAGAATCTTGAATTGATTGAAAACACATAGCATAATAATTGCCTGCTGTAAGATTAACAGAATAATATCCCATTGAATCTGTCCAGGTTGAATGCCAAAATTGATTTTCGCTCAAGGGAATAAATTTTAAAAAATGAGAGGCCAGTGCTTCGCCAGAAATCTCATCCGTTACTTGCCCTGTAATGCTTCCCATACCTGGCAATGGACTTAGGCTTATATCGAGCGTGAGATCTCCTGTGATGGTAATTTCATCCAAGCTAAAATTTTCATAATTCAAAAAATGCCAAGCAGATAAAGTATAAAGACCCTCTGCTAAATCAAGAAATTCGTATAAGCCAGAACTATCTGTAAAGGAAACATGATGCCTGGGAATGCCCGAACCTATTTCCCAATCCAAATACCAAATATGAACACTCACATTTGGGACAGTCAGGTTTGTTGTTTCATCACGAATCTCTCCAGATAATGTAGCGCCAAATAGAGCGCTTCCTAGCATAAGCGTGCTTAAGAATATGAAGATTTTTTTCATGATAATTACCTCACTATTTTTTCATGCCGTGTGGATTTTTTCCACACGGCATGAACTGAGTTTACTTGCTTAAAAGCATTTTTCGTGAAACAGAACCTGCTTCGCTTGTAAGTGTATAAATATAAACACCACTTGCGACACTATAACCTTTTTGGTTTTGTCCATTCCATTTGACGGTATGCGTACCAACTGCATAATGGTCATTGCTTAATTCAGCGATTTGATTTCCCAAAATATCGTAAACCATAATCTGAACACTTTGACTTCTTTCCAAAGAAAAGGAAATGTTCGTGCTTGGATTAAATGGGTTTGGATAGTTGTTCCCAAGTGATATTTCGCTTGGAAGATGGATTGGGTCAACTGAAAGTTGCGTTGTTAATTGAAGATTTGCAACCGTTACAAAACCATCTTGCTCAAAAAGTTGAGATGCATTTTCAAAAGCATCTGCTTGAGCAATCAAGTTATAAGTTGATCCCACATCCACACCATTAATGGTAAACGAACCGTTGATGTTCGAAACAGCAGAACCGACAAGATTCCCCTCTAAATCATAAACGGACATTGTAACTTCATTTAATGGAACATCAGATTCGCTAGAGACGATTCCACTCACGCGAGCTGTAATAAGTGTATCACCTTGAAATGGAATAGAAAAATCGATATTCGCTGTTTCTTCATTTTCTACAATGGAAACGATGATTGCATTGTCGATATCTTCTGCGTCATCATAATATTCCATATAGAAAAAGGATGAAGAATCGGAATGGTCGTTTTGTCCGTGGTCGCTATTTCTATCTGTTGCGATACTAGCCACATAATAATTTCCTTCGGGCACGGTGAGTTCATAATGACCATTATCATCTGTCCAAACTCCCAAATTAGATCCACAACCCCAACCTTCTTCGCGAATGAGTCGGATAAAAGCATAACCTGGACCATCAGCATCATCGTAACTTACGTTTCCAGAGATAGAACCAAACCCAGCTAAAGGAGAGAGCCCAATATCAAATAAAGTGGAATCTCCAATATCGATTGTCTGATTAAAAAATTCAAATCCTGCTTCAAAAACACGAACATTTCCTTCACCTGTTGCGAGATTATCAAATGCATAATTCCCGTTTTCATCAGTCTCTGTTGTGAAAACATGATGTCCCCAACTATCATGGGAACCATCATTATTATTAGCAGTAATCACACGAACCGTTGTTCCAACAAAACCTTCTCCAGTTTCGCTATTGCTTACGGTCCCATAAAGCGAACCATCATATACGATTGCCGAAAGAGCGAAATCAAGGCTCATGTCTGCATCAAGGGTAAGACTGGTTTCTTCAGAAGTGTATCCCCATGCCACGGCTTTCAAATTCATATCGCCTTCAAGATGGTCAACGGAATAGTATCCATTGGAATCCGCCCAAGCCAATCTAAACCAATGTCCATTTTCATTCTCTTTTTTGATGGCAGCATAAGGGAGGCCCTCTCCAGTTTCAACGTCAGTAACTAAACCAGAGAGGGTATGGCCATAACTTGTAAGTGCAAAATTGATGGTGGTATCCGCATCAATATTTAGGCTCATCTCTTCAGAGTTATATCCCCATGCCATGGTTTTGATATTTAAATCACCTTCAGCATTAAAGGAATAATATCCTACAGAATCAGCCCACGCAAGCGGAAACCAATGTCCAAAATTGTTTTCTCTTTTAATCACAGCGTATGGAACACCATCAGCACTTTCAGCATCATTGATATATCCTGAAACAACAAAGCCGCTTCCCGATGTATTATGTTCATTTAATGCCATATCAAATGTCATGTCTCCATCGAGTGTTAGTGTAGCAAAAAATCCTTCATACCCTTCCGCCGAAGCAAAAAGGTTGTAATTCCCCACAGCTAAACTGTCAAAGGTGTAGTTTCCATTTTCGTCAGTAGATGCTTCATTCCAATCCCAATTTGAATGGCTTGAATCTGCCAGATGCAAAGACACCTGTGCATTTTCAATAGGAAGACCAGTCTCAGTGTCTGTGATGATGCCACTTAGACTTGCGCCAAAGCTTAATGCAGTCATCAAGATAAATGATAGGGTCATTTGTAATGTATTTTTCATTTTCTTTTCCTTTTCTTTTTTTCTGTCAATCATCCTCTTCCAGAGAATGGGGTTCTGTTTTTTAGACCGATGATTGACCATTGTGTTTACTTTTTTTAGAAAGACAAAATGTCTTTCTAAAAGCGTTCCTTAATTTATTT
>JABHGY010000131.1 GCA_018671775.1 Fidelibacterota bacterium | reverse complement strand
TAGCACCGCATTTTTGAGTGGCATTTCAATTGAATATATTTTTGCTTGTATATTTATTCCTTTTGCTTTGCTCTCACTGTTTGGCGCAAAACAAAAAAAAGATTTTCGTATTTTCTTTTATTTGCTGATTGTTATTCCAGCACAGATTTTAGGATATGGCCTTGGCTTTATTCTCAATTTTATCAAAAGATATATTTTCGGCTTGGACGCGTGGCGCGGATTTACTAAAAGGTATTATCAGTAGCAAATATGTGTGGAATTAGTGGTATCATTGCAAAAGGAGATCAAAGGGCTCATATTAAACGTATGTGCCGTTTACTTCATCATCGAGGACCTGAATCTGCAAGTTTCTTTCACAAGAACGCCACTTGGTTAGGCCATAATCGTTTAAGAATCATTGATCTTCATACGGGAGATCAACCCATTTTCAATGAAGATAAATCTATTGCAATCGTCTTTAATGGGGAAATCTATAATTATCGTGAATTAAAAAATAAGCTTATTCAAAAGGGGCATCAGTTTAGAACGGAGTCCGATACAGAGGTTATTGTTCATCAATATGAAGAAGATGGAGTAGATTGTTTTCAAAAATTAAATGGCATTTTTTCCATCGCAATTTATGATATGAAAAAAGAGGAAGTCATCCTTGCTCGTGACCATTTTGGCGTGAAGCCACTTCATTATTATCAAAAGGGGCAAGAGTTAATTTTTGCTTCAGAGATTAAAGCCATTATCAGTCATCCAAATGTTCCCAGAGAAACAAATAATTGGGCTGTGCATTTAATGAGCAATCTTCGTTATATCCAATCCGAACAAACATTATTTAAAGATATATTCCGCTTAGCACCCGGACACTTTATGATTTGGAAAAAAGGTCAGAGCAAAATAAAAACATTTTATAAGATTAATGTAAAGCGAAAAAATATTTCTACAAATGATGCCATAGAAGGTATTCGTTTTCATTTGAAGCAAGCAATTAAGCGTCAGCTCGTAAGTGACGTCCCTATGGGTGTTTATCTGTCTGGTGGACTAGATAGTGGAAGTATTGTGGCTATGATGAGTGAATTGGGTGTGAAAGACCTGAAGACCTTTACTTTAGGATTTAACGAACCTACGGACGAGTTTACGCCAGCAAAAATTGTGGCAAAGCAATTTTCGACTCAACACCACGAACTTGCCTTAAGTCTGGATCCATTATCTCAAATGGAAGAGGTCATTTGGCATGCAGAAGAATCCAAAATAAATTTACTTCAAGGATATCATTTATCAAAATTTGTTGGCAAGCACGTTAAAGTTGTTTTGGGGGGATTAGGTGGTGATGAACTATTCGCAGGATATGATATTCATAGATTGTTGAAACCATTTGAATGGTTTAATCGCTTGACGCCAAGTCAATTTGAAAAATATATCTCTGCCCCATTCAGTTCAGGATTGGGGAGCGTTCAGCGTAAAGTAAGTTCTTTGAAATGGGACGAAGTTCGTCGAGGCATCCAAATCGCAATGGCAAATGGCAATCCGTTGAAACAATTATTAATGATTCGGAATGTTTGGGATTTTGAATCAAGCATGAACAAACAGATATACTCACAGGAATTTTATAGGCAAAGATCCGGTTCTGTGAAGCAAGAGTTTGAACAAATTTTGGCTAAATCAAATCATCCTCAATCATTGGAGACTGTTTTAGACATAGAGTTTCAGAGTAAAATGGTCAATGATTATCTTTTAACTGAAGATCGTATGTCCATGTCTCATTCGGTGGAAGAACGAGTGCCATTTTTAGATAAAGATTTGGTGGAATTTGCATTTTCAATTCCAGCCTCAATGAAAATGGAACGAGGGGAGACAAAAAGTTTATTTCGAAAATCCATGAAAGATATTTTACCAGAATCAATTTTAAATAGACCCAAATGGGGCTTTAGCGTCGATCCTTACATTCAATTTACCAAAGATTTAAAATCAACTGCGACTGAAATATTAAACGAAGATTTTATAAAAAATCAGAATATATATAATTATGATTATATAAAAAGTATCATAGATGCTCGCCCACATCCCAAATTACGTTGGCATTATAATTTATTGTGGATGATGACTGGTCTTGCAATTTGGCAAAACATGTTTATTGATAGCACAGATTTTATCCGTGGGAAAAAAATCACTGTTCGGGAAGTGACGCATTGAGGAAAGTCTTAATCATTTCCTATTATTGGCCGCCAAGTGGCGGTCCTGGCGTGCAACGAATTTTAAAATTTGCAAAATATCTTCCAAAATATGGATGGGAGCCAATAATTCTTACTGTAAAAAATGGTGAGTATCCGTCCACAGATTTGAGTCTAAAAGCAGAATTGGACACATTAAATATCAAAGTGTATGAATCATTTGCCTTAGAGCCATTTCGAATATTCAAGTGGATAAGCAATACGAAAGAATTGCCCACTTATCAGCTCAATAAACAATCAAAGGAAGGGTTAATCGTAAGAGTATCGAATTGGGTTCGACTCAACTTATTTTTGCCTGATGCGAGAATAGGTTGGATTCCTTTTGCTAGGAAAATGGCTGAGAAAATAATCAAAACACATGGCGTCGAGGTAGTATTTACCAGTGGGCCACCTCACTCAAGCCACTTCATAGCGAGTAAATTAAAGAAAAAGATGAATATAAAATGGCTTGGAGATTTTCGTGATCC
>JABHGY010000130.1 GCA_018671775.1 Fidelibacterota bacterium | reverse complement strand
TTGTTACGTCGCGCTCTGTTGCAAATATCGTAGATATTGAAAAAAAAACAAAAAGTCTTTTGTTGGATTTAAGTGTTGGGTTGGAAATTGAAAAAGACTCGCTTGTTTCTTTTTTACTTGATTGGGGATATGTGAGCGTTTACGCTGTTGGGTCGCCTGGAGAGTATTCGATCCGTGGAAATATTATAGATTTTTTTCCTGCATATTTGTCTAACCCCATAAGGGTGGAGTTTGATTTTACGGCTATACGGTCTCTGCGTTTTTTTAATCAATCTACCCAGCTTACGGTATCGGTTTTTGACAATATTTCGATAAGCCCCCCACAAAAGAGTGTGGTGTGCTTTGATGATAAACAATCATTTGTAGGGTTGTTTTCGGCGGGGGTTGTTTTGGATTATAGCTCAATTAATCGTCACCTTACGTTTTTAAATTATAAATCAAAAGCAAAAGCTCTTTCTGTTGATAGCGTTGATGTGTTTATAAAAAAGCTAAGCCCTGTCGCTAAAAAAGAAGCTTTGCTTTTGTTGGTGAAAAAGTTTACCCCTAAAAACGTTTACTATTTTGGAGAAGACCTTCGTCCTGTTTCTCCTTATTTAAATTTGACAGACTTTATTCATATTAAAAAACCACTTTTTTCAGGTTTTTATTCCTTGTCTCTTGGGCTTTGTTGTTTGTCGGAAAGCGATTTTGTTGTAATGAATAAGCGGCCTCGTTGGTTTGTTAATCAAAAAATTAATCAAGGTGATGGTTTAGTTGATTTGTCAGGCCTGGAGGAGGGTGATTTTTTGGTATACGCGCCTTTTGGTGTGTGTATCTATAGGGGATTGTCTTTTTTTAATAACAACAAACAGGAATCTCTTGAATTAGAATTTGCTAATAATGTAAGGGTGTCTGTCTCTTTGGATAAAATGACTCTTGTGCATCGTTATTTAGCTACAAATAAAGCGCCCACGCTGTCGATTGTTGGTGGAAAAAAATGGTCCACTGATGTTTTAAAAACAAAAAAGTCTGTCGAGGTTGTCGCTAAAGAACTTCTCCGTTTGTATTCAAGTAAAAAGACCGGCCGGGGGTTTGTTTATGATCCTCCTAATGAGTTTTATAACTCCCTTGTTGATTCGTTTCCTTTTTTGGAAACAAAAGATCAATCTCGCGCGATAAGTGATGTGTTGGTTGATATGGCAAAAGAGGAGCCTATGGATCGTTTTATTTGCGGTGATGTGGGGTTTGGAAAAACAGAGGTGGCGCTTCGAGCTATAATGCTTGCTGTTCTTTCTGGGAAAAGGGCTATGTTTTTGTGCCCCACAACGCTTTTGGCTGACCAACATTATATTAGTTGTTTTGAGCGATTTGAGCCATTGGGTGTTTCGGTCGAATTGTTGTCTCGTTTTAAAACTAAAAAAGAACAGGTCGGTATTCTCGAAAGGGCGCTTAGGGGAAAAATCGATGTCTTGATTGGTACGCATCGTCTTTTAAGTGGGGACGTTTATTTGCCGGATTTATCTTTGTTGATTGTGGATGAAGAGCATCGTTTTGGCGTAAGGCATAAAGAAAAAATTCGATTTATTAAGGAGGGGGTGGATTTATTAAGCCTGTCTGCCACGCCAATACCAAGAACCTTGCAACACGCGCTATCTGGTGTCAAAGAAATCAGCAAAATACTAACGCCTCCCGTTGCTCGCCAGCCTATTTCTACAGACATAAAATACTTTGACATGGGTGTGATTTTTGAGCGCATAGATAGGGAGCTGTCTCGCGGGGGGCAGGTTTATTTCCTTAATAATTCTATTGATGGTATACCTTATTATTATGAGAAAATCAAACATCGGTTTTCAAAAAACGTTGTGGCATTTATCCATGGGCGCCAGGATGCAAAAACATTAGAAAAAACTATTTTAGCTTTCTTTTCTGGGGGGATAGATGTTTTGATTTGCACAACTATTATTGAGTCTGGTTTAGATGTTTCTAATGCGAATTGTATCATAATAAACGATGCGCAAAACTTTGGCTTATCTCAGTTATACCAAATACGGGGTCGGGTTGGGCGGGGGCACCGCAAGGCAAATTGTTTACTGCTTATTCCTAGAAAACAATTAGATAGCAACGCACATAAGAGGTTAAAAACAATTGAGCAACATACGTCACTAGGGTCTGGTTATGAAATCTCATTAAAAGACCTAGAAATACGTGGGGCTGGGGCTTTGTTTGGGTATAAGCAAAGCGGCCACATTTCTTCTGTTGGTTTTCAGTTATATTGTGATTTGCTCAAAGATGCTGTTGGTGAGGGCGTTTCTTCGGTTGCCTTTCCCTCTATGTTGTATGACGGTGAATTGTTAATTCCAAAAGACTATATCCAAGAAGAAGGTGTGCGTTTGTATTATTATGATAGGCTCTCTAGGGCTCGGCTTGTTGGTGTGGTGGATCGAATTAGAGATGAATTAAAAGATCGTTTTGGTGGTCCGCCTAAAGAGGTGGGCGTTTTGTTGGATATTACAAAAAATAAAATTCTGCTTGGCGGTGATATTGTGTCTGTTGTTTCTATTAAATCAAGCGCTCTTGAGTTTGTTTTAACGGGGTTGGGGGCACTTGAAACCGTAAACGACCTTGTTGTTTTGTTTTATTCTGTTGTTGGTTCTCGCTACGGTGAAATAAAGCTCTCTGAAAAAAGAAATGGCAATTTAGGTGTTGTTGTTCCTTGTCGGTCTACTTGGGAGGCGCTGGCCTTGTTAAATAGATCTGTTCCTCTGTTATTGTCGGGTTTCTATGGTTAGTTTTAGGGTATGAAAAAAATATGTTTTTGCGGGCTTCTTTGTTTTTTTGTTTCGTGCTCTTTACAAAAAAAGAACGAGGATATTGTGATTGCGCGGGTTAACGACAAAAAACTAACTCGCGGAGACCTGCTTTCGTCTTCGTTTTCTGGTGGCGATTTATCTTTTTTTCTTCAACGTTGGGTTGATGATAGGGTGGTTTTAGATGCAGCTTTTAATGGTCACTTAAATAAAGATAGTGTAATTATTGCTAAGGTTGGGGTTTATTATGATAAATTATTGATCTCTTCGTATCTTGATATAGCGTCTGCGGGGGGAGTTGATATTTCGAACCAACAAATAAGGGTTTATTATAATAAAAACAAAGATTCTTTTTATAGGCGTTTTGATGAGGCGGTGGTTTATCATTTTGTTGTTAAGGGTGCGGGAGTGGCGAGTGAAATAAAATCGACCTTTTCTCGCGGTGGCTCTGGCGTCACAAGAAAGGAACTTTTGTTAAAATATGGCGTTGAGCCCCTTGTTGTTCGGCGGGGACAGTTGCTTGCGGGGCTTGATAAAATGGTTTTTTCTAAATCAAAAAAATCGTTACATGGCCCTGTCTTCTCTGGGGGTGCTTATCATATAATAAGCATCATTAAAAAACACGCAAAAGGAACTTTGATTGGTCTAGATAAGGCTCATGATGAAATTTATAGTCGTTTATTTCAAATAGAAAAAAACAAAAAAATATCTATGGTTTTGGATAGCCTAAAGAATATATCCACGGTTTATGTTAATAAGGAGTTTGTTTATGATAAAAAATAAAAGGGTGTTTGTTTTTTTTGTGTTATATTTTGTTCTTTTTGGGCAGAATAATATAATAAAACAAAAACAAGTTGTTGATGGTGTTGCTGCCCAGGTGGAAAACTACATTATACTAAAAAGCGATCTTATTCAGCTTGTAAAAATGTCTGCGCTTCAATCGCGGATTAACCCACAAACAAATCCTGAGGCCTTTGTTCGCCTACAGAAAAACATTATAAAACAAATGGTGGATCAAAAAATTATCCTCGAAATGGCTGCTTTAGATTCTGTGACGGTTGATGAAAAGGAGGTAACAGCTTCGCTTGAACAGCAGGTTTCAAATATTGTTTCTCAATCGGGTGGTGAAAAAAAAGCAGAAGAAATGCTCGGCCAATCACTGAAGTCTTTTAAGCGTGAGTTTTGGTTTGACATGCAAGACAGAATGATTTCAGAAAGATATCAACAACAATTGCTTTCTCGTATTGCTGTTTCCCGAGAGGGTGTTTTTGGTTTTTATTCTGAATTTCAGGATAGCCTCCCCATTGTTCCTTCTGTTGTGCTTCTTCGTCATCTTTTGATAAAGCCCAGCCCCAGTGTAGAATCTAAAAAAAACGCATATTCTTTTTTAGATAGTCTTAGGTCTTTAGTTGTTGGGGGGGCGTCTTTTGCGCTTCTTGCAAAAAAACACTCCGCTGATCCTGGCTCTAGCGTTGAGGGTGGAAGTCTTGGTTTTGTGAATCGCGGTTCTTTTGTAAAGCCTTTTGAGCAGGTGGCTTTTTCTCAACCTATTGGTTTTGTGAGCCAACCTGTTGAAACTGAGTTTGGATACCACCTTATTGAAACCTTAGAAAAAAAAGGAGATAAAATAAAGGTGCGCCACATTCTTATACAGGCAAAAGTGAACAAAGAGGATGAGCGTCGCGCTTTCAATTTGGCTCTTTCTTTAAAGGACTCGTCTAAAACTTTAAAAGACTATATGGGTTTTGTTAAAAGGTATTCTGATGATAAATCAAGCTCTTCCTCTGGGGGAAGCCTTGGGTGGATAGATCCAAAAAACTATCCAGTCCAAGAAATTGGACAAGCAATTAAATATGTAGATCTTAGTGCCTGTAGTCCGCCTATTAACTCTTCGCTTGGCTTTCATTTGTTGTGGGTCGAAAAAATAAAACCCGGTGGAAAGCCAACTTTAAAAACTCATTGGTCAGAAATAGAAGAAATGGCTTTAAATTATAAAAAAATGAAGTGGTATGATTCTTGGATCGCGGATGCGCGGAAAAATTTCTATATTTATGTCAACGAGGGTAAATAGTTATCCACAATAGTTATCCACACCTGTAAAACCGTTGACGTTGAAAGCTGTTTTTTTTTAAATCACTTAAAAATAGTTGTGTTTTTAACGTCTGTTTTTGTTTTTAAGATTTTGTTCACATAAAGTTTTTCTTTAAACGCCAATGACCATCCCCTTGTTTTGTTTATTTTGTTTGCTTTGTTTTTAGATTTATACACAATATGGGTTCTTATATAAATAATAGTCTTTTTTTCATTAAAAAAAATATCCCATTAATTAATGGTCTTACTATAAAAATCTATTGAGAAAATCCAATTAATGAGGTAAAATTCCCTGTCTATTTTCTAAGTGAAAATACATATTTTTCAATCCATAAAACGACGGATAAAAAATGAAGATTTCTACATCAAAAACAGAATTACAAAAAGTTTTACAAAAAATCTCAAAAGCGGTTCCTGTTCGCTCTACCCTTCCCATATTAGGATGTGTCTTATTTGAAGCCTCAGGTGAAAAAACGCTTCTACGCACAACAGATCTTGAAATAACAATTATTGCAGAAATTCCCGTAAGCCTAGAAGAGGCTGGTTCTGTGGCTATTCCCTTAAAAACGCTCTTGGACATTACAAACGAGTTACCCGAAACGAGGATAACCCTTATATCGGATAAAAACAACAAAGTTGAACTTCAAACGGAAATGGGCGTTTATGATTTAATGGGCAAACCAGCAGAAGAATTTCCCGCAACCCCAGACACAAAGGATGGTGATGAATTTTTTATAGACTCTCCTTTATTTAAAACAGCGATTGAATCCACGGTTTTTGCGGCAAGCAGGGACGACTTAAAACCGGCGCTAACCGGCGTTTTATTTAGATTTAAATCGGATAACCTAACAGCTGTTTCTACAGATGGGCACAGGTTAGTTAAATACACAAGAAAAGATTTTAAATCGTCCGATTATACCGGTGATGTGATTATCCCAAGAAAATTTTTAAACTACATGTTATTACAACTTGGAAAAGAAGAAAGCACATTAAAACTAACAATTGGAAAAAGCCACACAACGGCGACAATGGAGAAACTAACAGTATTAACCCGAACAATCGATGAGCGATTCCCTGACTATGAAAGCGTAATACCAAACGACAATACAAAAGCGCTAACCGTAAAGAAATCCGATTTGTTGGGCGCCATACGCCGCGTTTCCATTTTTTCAAACAAAACAACAAGGCAAGTAGCGCTTAATCTTTCCAGCACACAATGTTTAATAACAACAGAAGACCCGGAAAAAGCATCGAAAGCACAAGAGGAAATTGTCGCGCAATTTAAAGGAGAAGCACTAACGATTGGGTATAACGCAGAATACTTAAAAGACATTGTTAGCCACACAGAGGGTGAAGACATCATTATAAACCTAAACACCCCCATTAGCGCCGCCTTATTTAATTCCGCAAAAACAGACAAGAATATAGAAGCAACAATGCTGTTAATGCCAATAAGACTGAACAATTAAATACAAAGCAATCATTAATGGCCATTATAACAATTGAAATGGATTCTTTTAGAAATCATTTCAAAACCCAAATAAAATTCAACCCAGGTTTAAACATTCTTTGGGGACAAAACGGATCAGGAAAAACAAGCGTTCTCGAGGCGATACACACATTGTCTTTTGGTAAAAGCTTTAAAACAAGCAAACACCAAGAACTATTAACAATAGGCGATGAACTATTAACAATAAAAGGAAATTTTAGCCAAAAGGAAACAAAAGAAACAGTAACGCTCCATCAAAACAAAAAAGGTGAAAGGCGCTTTAGGGTCGGCGATAAGCGCGTTTTTGGCCTAAAAGACTTGATAGGAAAAAATCCGGTTGTTGTTTTGTCGCCAGAAGAACAAGCCGTCACTAAAGGAGCCCCCGCACAGCGAAGACAATTTTTTAATAAAATGTTTTCATCTATTTCTAGGCCGTACGCAGAAACGCTGGTTAGATATCACAAAATTTTAAAACAAAGAAATGCTGCACTGATTCAAATCAGAGATAAGAAAGAAAAACAAGATAGTTTGAAAATTTGGGACGAACACCTATCGCAAGAAGCAATAAGTCTTTGGAAAAAAAGACAAGACCTGTTTAATCAATACAACAAGGAACTAAAAAAAGTTTTAGAGGGCTTTTCGGACGACGAAAAACTTAACCTTGAATACCAAGCGCCAACACTGAAAAAAAATACATTTTTACAAAAACTCAACAAAACAACAACAAGAGACATTACAACAGGCCAAACCAACGCGGGTCCACACAGAGATGATTTTAATCTTATTTGGGACACTAAAAACCTTAAAAAACTCGGATCCCAAGGAGAACATAAAATAACACTAATATTGTTAAAACTGGCTGAGTTATTTTTTATTGCAACAAAAACAAAAACAACACCAACGCTCTTATTAGACGATCTCTTTGCAAAACTAGACTCAGATAGAAGTCAAAAAATAGTAAAGCTTATCAAAAAATTTGAACAGAAATTTCAAACAAAAATACAAACAATAATAACAACCACAGATTTAATAAGCTTAGAAAAAAGCGGCATAGACACTCAAGCCAAAAACACAAAAACGCTACACCTAAAAAGAACATGCAACGCCTAGGCTTAGCGCTTGAAAGTTACCTAAAATCAGCCGGCCTAGAAAAAGGCGTAACACAACAACGGGCGCTTGTAATTTGGAGCGAAACCGTTGGTGAAATGGTAGGAAAAAACACAGAAGTTGAAAGCGTAGAACACGGAATAATAAAAGTAAAAGTGTCAAACTCAAGCTGGAGACAAGAGCTTCAGTTTAAAAAAAAAGAAATTATAGAAAAACTCAACAAAGCATTAAATCAAAACATAATTAAGGATATTTTATTTTTATGACAACACAACAATATAGCGCAGAAAGCATAAAAGTTCTTGAAGGATTAGAAGCGGTCCGAAAAAGACCAGCCATGTATATTGGCGACGTAGGAAAACGGGGTCTTCACCATCTGGTTTATGAGGTGGTTGATAATTCTGTAGACGAAGCGCTTGCAGGACACTGTTCTGTAATAAAAGTAAACATAAACAAAGACGGCTCGGTTACAGTAGAAGATGATGGCCGAGGCATTCCCGTTGATATTCACAAAGAAGAAAACAAGCCAGCCGTTGAGGTTGTAATGACCATCCTTCATGCTGGGGGGAAATTTGACAAAGGGTCTTATAAGGTGTCTGGTGGGCTTCACGGCGTTGGCGTTTCTGTTGTAAATGCACTTTCCGAACACCTATGGGTAGAAGTGAAGCGCGAAGGAGAAATACACCGGCAGGACTATAAAACAGGCATTGTTCAAAATAAATTAAAAGTGACCGGCACCACAAAAAAAACAGGAACAAAGGTTTGTTTTTTCCCAGACAGCACAATTTTTAACACCACAAAATTTGAATATGATATCATTACAGACCGACTTAGAGAGCTGGCCTACCTAAACAAGGGCCTGGAAATAAGGCTTTCAGACAAGAGAAAAGAAGACGGACAGTCAGATGTTTTTAACTTTAAAGGTGGCTTAAGTGATTTTGTTAAATATTTAGACGAACACAACAATCCGATTCACAATAAAATTATTACAATTTCAAAAGAAACGGGGACAGTCCCGATTGACGTTGCTTTTCGATATGGAACAACATACAACGAAAACATTTTAACCTTTGTAAACAATATCAACACCATCGAAGGCGGAACACATCTTTCGGGTTTTAGGTCTGCCCTAACGCGGGCCATGAATAATCACGCGGCAAAAAACAATTTAATTAAAGCCAAAAAGAATGAAAAAATAAACCTATCCGGGGAAGATTTTAGGGAGGGGTTAACCGCAATTATCAGTGTAAAAGTTCAGGAGCCACAATTTGAAGGCCAAACCAAAACAAAACTTGGAAATGGCGACGTGAAGGGGCTTGTGGATGCGGCAGTTTATGAGGGAATTCTCGACTTTTTAGAACAAAACCCATCCATTGGTAGGCGGGTAATCGAAAAAGCGCTACTAGCTTCAAGAAGTAGAAGCGCAGCCAGAAAAGCCAGAGAATTGATTCGGAGAAAAAGCGCACTTGGGGGGTCTTCTCTTCCAGGTAAACTTGCAGATTGTTCCAATCGAGACCCCGCATTTAGCGAGCTATATTTAGTTGAGGGAGATTCTGCGGGAGGTTCCGCCAAACAAGGGAGAGACCGAAGAACCCAGGCTATTTTACCTTTACGGGGAAAGGTCATTAATTCCGAAAAAGCACGAATAGACAAATTATTATCTAATAACGAGGTTCAATCAATCATTACCGCCTTAGGCGCGGGATTTGGCGGAACAGACGAAGACACAGGAGAGCGCTCTGCGGGAGACTTTAATATTGAAAAACTCAGATATCATAAGATAATTATTATGACTGACGCAGACGTTGATGGTTCACACATTAGAACCCTCCTTCTCACGTTCTTTTTTAGAAAAATGCCGGAAGTAATTTACAATGGAAATCTTTATCTAGCGCTTCCCCCACTTTATAGGCTTCATCAGGGCAAAAAAGAGTTTTACGTCTATGACGACAATGAACGAGAGCTAACGATGGAGCGAATGAAAAAAGATAACAAAACAACAAAAATCGGAGTTCAGCGCTATAAGGGTTTAGGCGAAATGAACCCAGGGCAGCTTTGGGAAACCACCATGGACCCAGAGCGGAGAACTTTGATGCAAATCACAGTTGAAGATGCAGCGAAAGCGGCCGAAACATTTCAAGACTTAATGGGGCACGATGTAGAGCCTCGCAGAACTTTTATTGAGAAAAACGCAAAATTTGTTGTAAACCTTGACGTTTAAGCCAAAGCATTAACAGAATAAAAACAATTAAAATTAGGAAAAAATAAACATGGTTGATTTTAACCGCGACAACACAATAAACCGCGACATTGTAGAAGAAATGAGAGAAAGTTATCTTAACTACTCAATGTCAGTAATTGTATCAAGAGCCTTACCCGACGTCAGAGATGGACTAAAACCTGTCCACAGACGAATCCTTTTTGGTATGAACGACTTAGGGTCTCACTGGAACAGAGCCTATAAAAAATCCGCAAGGATCGTTGGTGATGTTTTAGGTAAATACCACCCCCACGGCGACAGCTCTGTTTATGATGCGCTCGTTAGGATGGCGCAAGAATTTTCAATGCGCTATGAGCTTGTTGATGGTCAGGGAAACTTTGGATCTATTGACGGAGACAACGCAGCTGCAATGCGTTATACTGAATCTCGCATGACGCGCTTAGCGGGAGAAATGTTAAAAGACCTAGACAAAGAAACAGTAGAGTGGGTTCAAAATTTTGACGAAACCCTCAAAGAACCGGCGGTGCTTCCCAGTATGGTGCCAACACTCCTTATCAACGGATCGGAAGGCATTGCGGTTGGGATGGCAACAAAAATTCCACCACACAATTTGACAGAAATTATCAACGGTCTTATGGCGCTTATTGATAATAAAAACATGACAGTAGAAGAACTACAAGAACATATCAAGGGACCAGACTTTCCAACTTCGGGATTAATTCTTGGGATGGACGGAATTAAAAAAGCATACGAAACAGGTCGCGGTATAATTAAAATGCGCGCCCGCGCCCACATAGAGTCAGCAAAAAGTGGAAAAGATAGCATTATTATTACCGAGCTCCCCTATCAAGTAAACAAAGCAAAATTAATCGAAAAAATTGCCGATCTTGTTCGAGACAAGAAAGTAGAAGGTATTTCTGACCTTCGAGACGAATCAGACAAAGACGGAATTCGCGTTGTAATAGAAACAAAACGCGACGCCGTTCCCGAGGTGATTTTAAACCTACTTTATAAACACACCCAGCTCCAAGAAACGTTTGGAATTATTCTTTTGGCGCTTTTTAATGATGTTCCAAAAATAATGACTCTCAGGGAAATCCTTCAACATTTTATTGACTTTAGACACACAATAGTTGTTCGTAGAACAGAGTTCGATTTAAAAGCGGCTGAAGCTAGGGCTCACATTCTTGAAGGTTTAAAAATATCTTTAGACAATATAGATGAAGTCATTGCTATTATTCGCGGGAGCAAAGACCCAAAACAGGCTAAAGAAGGCCTGATGGATAATTTTAATCTTTCAGAAATTCAAAGTCAGGCGATTTTAGATATGCGCCTTCAAAAACTTACAGGCCTTGAAGTTGAAAAAGTGGTGGCCGAATACAAAGAAGTGCTTCAAATCATTGCTCGCTTAAAAGGAATTCTCGAAAACAAAAACCAAAGAATGGATATAATTAAATCCGAATTAATGGAAATCCGTGACAATTACGGCGACGAAAGACGCACAGAAATTTTACCCGTAGATGCAGATTTTTCTATGGAAGACATGATAGCAGAAGAGGAGGTTGTATTAACTATTACCCATCAAGGTTATATTAAAAGAACAGCTCTAAATACATACAGGACACAAAGACGTGGCGGAAGAGGCGTGCAGGGCGCCATGAGCAAAGATGAAGATTTTGTTGAACATTTATTTATTGCAAATACGCATAATTATATGCTTTTCTTTACAGACCAAGGAAAATGTTATTGGCTAAAAGTTTATGATATTCCACAAGGCGGAAGGGCCACTCGCGGAAGGGCGATTGTTAATCTTATTGGATGTAGCCCCGGGGAAAAAACACAAGCATTTGTTAGTGTGAAAGAGTTTGACGATAATCACTATATTGTGATGGCAACCCAAAAAGGAATTATTAAAAAGACAATGCTCTCAGCTTATGGCAACCCACGAAAAGGTGGGATTTATGCCATAGAAGTTCGAGAAGGGGACAAGCTTATTGAAGCAAGAATTACAAATGGAGAACATGATATTCTTTTAGGAACACATGAAGGAAAATCTATTCGCTTTTCAGAAGGGAATGTTCGCCCAAGCGGTCGAAAAACAATGGGCGTTAAAGGAATAACACTAAGCTCAACAACTGACTATGTAGTGGGAATGCTTGTGGTAAGACGCGAAGGAACCATTTTAGTTGCGACAGAAAGAGGGTACGGTAAGCGGACAGATGTCATCCAATATCGCACCCAAACCCGCGGCGGAAAAGGTGTTTTAACCATGCGATGTACAGATAAAACAGGTAAAATGGTTAAAATTATGGAAGTGGTTGACTCAGACGATCTTATTGTCATAACAGATTCAGGTGTTCTCATGCGACAGCCCGTCGGCGCCATTCGAACAATTGGGCGGGTTACACAAGGCGTTCGTTTAGTAAAACTAGATGGCGGGACAAGTATTTCAACCATCACGCGCGTTATTAGCGAAGAAGAAGCGACAGAAGAAGAAAAACCAGAAGACAAACAACTTAGTATTGGGGATCCGACAAGCGACACTCCAGAAAAATGAGTCTATCAAGCAACTTTGAGAAAATTGTTGGACGCATAGAAGAATCCAAACAAAAACTAGGTTTAAACCAAAGCGTTCAAATTATTGCTGTTACAAAAACCCACCCATTTTCATTTATAAAAGAAAGCTATGTTTTAGGTATACGCTCTATTGGTGAAAACCGCATTCAAGAGGCGTCAGAAAAATTTGAATCATTTGCTAATATGCCGAACCTTACAAAAAGATTCATCGGCCATTTACAATCAAATAAAATAAATAAATGTTTAGATTTGTTTAATACTATTGACTCTGTTGACTCTGTAAATCTTGCGCAAAAAATTGATTCTAAAGGAAAAAACATCCAAATTTTATTAGAAGTAAACACAAGCGGCGAAGCGCAAAAACACGGCTTTAACCCAAACGACATTGAGGGAATGATTGAAGCCGCAAACACTCAAAACATTTCAGTGCACGGCTTAATGACTGTTGGTCCTTTAACACAAAATGAAAAGAAAATTAGAGAATCATTTGCCTTATTAAGAAGAATTAAAGAAAAAATAAATACTCAAAAATCAGGAAACAAATTAACAGAACTATCTATGGGCATGAGCGGTGATTTTGAAGTAGCCATTGAAGAGGGAAGCACAATGGTTAGAGTTGGCTCAGCACTTTTTGGAAATCGATAATGGGTTTTATTTATCTCCCAACGGGCCCCCAAAAAAAGCACGCGAATTTTTCAAACACAAAAGAAACACAAAAGCATTTAATTTACCAAAAAAACAGCAATACGTATTTGTACCCAAAACGCTTTGATCAAAGCCACATCAACCCAAAAACACTTCATGCACTTAAAAACTTATACTCAATAGATTCGATTTTAATAGAAGATCAAATCAAAAACGCAAGCGAACCTATTTGCATTACAGATCATGTTAATAAATCGGGCATCAATTTTTTACGAGGAGAAACGCCCTACAAAAACTACCCTACCTTTCCAGACCAAAGCCAAATTTACCACGCACTTGAAAATTTAAAACAGGAAAACACATACACCGTTGGTCCCGATAAATTTGAGACAGTAAACAGCAAAAAAATCATTTCAAAAACAGTTGGAATTATATCTCCTGTTTGGCATTATGTCGGAGTTCAGGTTTTTGCTATAGGAAAACCAATTAACGCCTAACGAGGCTTTTTTGATACCTCAAGAGCAACCCGCGCTCCAAGATTTATATTGTTCAGTGCAAGCACACGATTTGTTTTTAGACTTTTCCCCTTTGTTTCGTTTCTAATCTGCTCTAATAAAAACGGAGTTAGTTGTTTTCCTTTAACGCCCAAGTTTTTAGCTTTTTCAATAGCCACATTAATGGAATCTTCCATTTTTTTTGCGAGGATTTCATTTGGTTTAGGCACGGGGTTTGCGAGTAAAATTGCTGAAGATAAACCATTTTTTAAATGAGAGAAATAAAACGCAACTATATCTTGAGGTTTTTTTAGTTCTAAGGTCAAAGAAACGCCAGATACCCTAGAATAAAATGCCGGAAAATTTTTGGTTTTATATCCCAAGATAGGCACACCCAATGTTTCTAATAATTCTACAGTTTTTGGAATATCTAGAATTGCCTTGGCTCCAGCCGAAACAACAATCATAGGGATTTGAGATAAAGCGATTAGGTCCTGAGAAACATCAAAAGAATATTCCGACCCGCGATGAACACCTCCAATTCCCCCTGTTGCAAAAACAGAAATCCCAGCTTGTTTTGCAATATGCATCGTGGAAGAAACCGTTGTCGCTCCAGTCCATTTTTGCGAAATAGCGAAACCAATTTCATGTCGAGCTATTTTTTTAACGTTTTTATTTTTAGCAATGAGCGTAAGTTGATTTTTAGAAAGCCCGACGCAAATTTCTCCTTTAATAATTGCAATGGTTGCGGGAGCAACACCCAGTTTTTTACAAAGGCTTTCAGCCCCCTCCGCGAAAATAAGATTATCAGGATAGGGCATCCCATGGGCAATGATAGTTGACTCTAAAGCTAAAATAGGCGCACTATTTTCTAAAGCAATCTTGACTGGCTTGGAAAATTTAATATTCATAGTAGGAAAGTTATTATAAGAAAAAGTTTCTTTCTAATTCGTTTTGAAATAAATCTAAATTTGACCCGCTCAAAAAGAGCCCGAACAAAGAAATTTATGCTTAAATCAATTTTTAGAATCAAATCAAAGAACCCAGAAATTTCAAAAGAAGTTATTATCTTGGCGTGGCCCGTTATTTTTAGCAATATTTCTCGTGTAATGATGGGGCTTGTTGACATGGCAATGGTTGGCCACCTTGGCGCATCCGCTTTGGCGGCAACTGGAATGGGTGCGATGTTAAGCTGGTCTGCCATTGCTTTTGCGATTGGACTTAGAACGGGGACACAAACCCTCACCTCAAGAAGACTGGGTCAGAAAAAATTTAACAAATGTGGCACCGCACTACACAATGGTCTTTTTATGGCTTTAATATATGGAGCACCAGCATCATTTTTTGGATATGTTTTTGCAGACAAATTTGTTCCATTTTTTGTAGGGGGAGAAACAGGACAGCTTTGTATTGACTATACTCAAGTTGTATTTTTAAGCGTAATAACATCAAGCTTGTCCTTTATATTTCAAGGGTTTTTTGCCGGCATAGAAAAAACAAAAATCCTTATGAAGGTTTCCATTTTCAGCAATCTAATAAACATATATTTAAACGCAGGATTAATTTATGGCACAGAGGGCCTTTCTTCTTTTTTTAGTTCTTTTGGAGTGGGATGGTTGTCTAATATTTGGGGTTGGTATTTCTTTCCTGCCTTAGGCGTAAAAGGCGCAGCGATTGCAACGGTGATTGCGTCCATTGTGTCTTTCACTTTATATTTTATTTATATTTTTTCAAGTGATATAAAAAAGAAATATAACACACTGTCTTTTTCTTACGACAAAACCATGATGAAAAAACAATTTACCCTTGCCCTCCCCATGGGAACACAAGAAGTCATCAATAGTTTTGGATGGGCAATTTTTTATAAAATTGTTGCTCTCATTGGCATCGTTGAATTGGCGGCTACGGAAATAGCTTTCCAAGTAATGCATGCATCGTTTATGCCAGCGATAGGCGTTGGTCAAGCCTGTTCAACCCTTGTTGGAAAATATATGGGTGAAAAAAAGATCAACAAAGCAGAGGCAAGCATTGTTGAAAGCGTTCGGTTTTCTGAAATGATTATGGGAACCGTGGGTTTGTTTTTTATTTTCTTTCCTCATTGGATAGCACCGCTTTTTACTGTAGATCCAGAGGTACAGCGATTAAGCATCGCCGGTATAAAAATTATTGGCGTTTTACAGTTTTTTGATGCGGTGGGAATGACGCTTTGGTTTGCCCTATCTGGCGCAGGAAACACAATTTATCCAGCAATTATAGAATCTATATTGATTTGGGTTTTTATGCTTCCCGCGAGTTACTATTTTGGGCTTGTTCTGGGATACGGCTTTTATGCTCCCTGGGTCGCTGTTTTTATAATGATTGTGTCATTTGCTTTTTTAATGGCAATTAAAATAAATAAAGGTGACTGGAAAGATATAGAGGTATAAAAACACAAGTTTATTTTATAAATTTGGTGTCTAATTGAGCACTAAATTTTTATAATTCAACAAGAGAAAACAATGTCTAAATATCCAGGAATAAACTCTACGGCCGATGGCGCAGCAATGATTGTTTGGGTTGAAACACACGTAACGCAAGGCGCATGCGCTTATCCGATTACCTCTTCCACAACAATGGGTTCAGGCTACCAAGCGGTTATTGCAAATGGCGGCACAAACATTTGGGGCGAAAGCATGACTTTCATTGAATCAGAATCCGAACATAGCTCAGCCTCTGCCTGCGAAGGTTACGCATTAGCAGGGGGACGGGTAACGAATTTCACATCAGGTCAGGGCTTAGTTTTAATGAAAGAGGTTCTTTATACGATTTCAGGGAAACGCCTTCCTGTTGTTTTTCATATTGGAGCAAGAGCGCTTACATCTCATTCTTTAAATGTACATGCAGGACACGACGACGTAATGGCTGTTACAGACGTTGGTTGGGGAATGTTATTTGCTAAAAACGCTCAAGAAACAGGAGATCTTGCCTTAATTTCTCGACGCGTCGCAGAAGACACTCATACGCCATTTTTAAATATTATGGATGGGTTTTTAACAACCCACACCATTGAAAACGTTCAGCTTCATGAACCAGAAATGATGGATGAGTTTTTGGGTAAACCCCAAGACAAGCTCGTCAACATGATGGATCCTTATCATCCAATAATGTCGGGCGTAGTTCAAAATCAAGATTCTTATATGAAAGGTAAAATAGCCCAAAGACTTTATACAGATAAAATTGAAGAAACACTCTCGCAGACAATGGAGGATTTCTATAAACTAACAGGTCGAAAATATGGGCTCATCTCTGAATATAAAATGGAAGATGCAGAGTATGCGATTGTTGGTTTTGGGTCTATGATTGAAACAGCAGAAACCACAGCAGATTACCTTAGAGAAGAAAAAGGCCTTAAAATTGGCGTTGTACACATTACATCTTTTCGGCCTTTTCCAGGGAAGCAAATCGTAGAAGCACTTAAAAATGTAAAAGCTTTTTCCGTTTTAGAGAGAATGGATAATCCATTAGCGGAAAGCAACCCTCTTACCATAGAAATAAAAGCGGCTTTTATAGATTATTTACAAGCAGATGAAAACGGAAAAATTCAAACACCAAATATTTACTCAGGGTCAGCTGGCCTGGGTTCTCGAGATGTTCGACCAGACGACATCACAGCGGTGGTTGAAAATATGCTCGAAAAAGATAAAAAATATTTTGTGATTGGCATCAACCACGAAGTCGCCCTTTCCTCAAGAGAGTCCACAGACATTCGTTGCGAAGGAACTTTCTCAATGAGGGGTCATTCCGTGGGGGGATACGGCTCTGTAACAACAAATAAAATTATTGCCACAATCGTTGCCGATCTTTTTGATATGTATGTCCAAGCTTATCCAAAATACGGGTCAGAAAAAAAAGGACTTCCTACGACTTATTTTTTAACTGTGAGCCCCAAGCGCGTAAAGACACACAATGAGCTTGAATTTGTTGAGTTTGTTCCGCTTAACGACGTTAATGCTTTTAATTTAGCAAACCCCCTTAAGGGGTTAATGCCAGGTGGAATGTTATTCGTTCAGTCTTCAAAAACAGATTCGAAAGAAATATGGCATGATTTTCCAAAGTGGGCCAAAAAAATAATTCAAGAAAAAAACATAAAAATATTGGCTTTAGATACAGTAAAAATAGCAAAAGAAGTTTCATCTAAAGTAGACCTTATCCAAAGAATGCAAGGGATTGTTCTTTTGGGTATTTTTTTGAAAGCCACTCCCTTTTTAAAGACATCTGGGATTACAGAAAAAGAACTTATGGTTAGCGTAGAAAAATCGCTAAGAAAATACTTTGGTAAACGTGGAGAGCAAGTGGTTCAAGACAACCTAAATGCGGTGAAACGTGGATTCAACGAGGTTTTTGAAGTTACACAAGAAAGAAAAGAGAATTAAAATGAGCACACAAATATCGGAATTAAATAAAAACACAGCATTTGATGTATTAGACGTTCAAGATTTTAACGAGAGAATTGTCGGTGCATATAACAGTGGGACAGCAGAAGAGGGTTTACCTGCAGACGCATCTGTCGCGAGAAGTTTAATCCCAGCTGGAACCGCAGGTCTTCGTGATTTTTCTTATATTGCTCCCGATATTCCAGAGTTTAACTCAATCAACTGTGTCGCATGTATGGAGTGTGTAACTCAATGCCCAGATACAGCAATTTTAGGTAAAGCTATTCCTGAGTCCCAATTAGATAAAACAATCCAAAAATTAGAATCTGGAGAAATAAAAGGTTGGATATCAAATCAATGGGCGGACACGAAGAAATTTCATCAAACGCCAGCGAAACAAGGAAAAGAACCAGCGAAATTTGGCATATTTATTGACCCAACAAAATGTAAAGGATGCGCTGAGTGTGTAGATGCTTGTGGAGATCACGAGGCCCTTTCTATGATTACAAAAAAAGACGATACAATTCCTACTTACCAAAAAGCGTTTGATTTTTTCAATGATTTAGGCGAAACACCATCAGAATATATTAATGAGCGCGTTTTGGTTGATATGATGCTCGCAAGCGATTCTTTACTCTATGTTGGCGGAGCGGGGTCGTGCATGGGTTGCGGAGAAGTAACAGCGCTTCGAATGATGTTGGCGGCAACGGGTTTTGTTTATGGCAAAGAGAGCATCGGCCTTGCGGCGGCAACGGGTTGCAACACAGTGTACGGCTCAACCTATCCCTATAATCCATTTCTGGTTCCATGGACAAACTCTCTTTTTGAAAATGTTTCTGCCGATGCCATGGGAATCCGTGCGCGTTGGAATCAAATGGGCTGGGAAGATAAAAAACTATGGGTTATCGGTGGAGATGGCGCTATGGTGGACATTGGATTTCAAGCCTTATCTCGCATGTTAGCCTCAGGCATGGATATTAATGTACTTATTTTAGATACACAGGTTTATTCAAACACAGGAGGACAAACATCTACGGCGACCTTCACTGGGCAAGATGCCAAAATGTCGTTAGTAGGAAAAGCGATTGGCGGAAAAACCGAACGAAGAAAGGAAATCGCAAATTTATGCATGATGCATCCTGATGTCTTTGTAGCGCAAACAACTTCAGCGCATACAAATCATTTTTATAAAGCAATTATGGCAGCGAATGAATACAAAGGCCCATCGGTGATTAATGTGTATACAACCTGTCAACCCGAGCATGGCGTTGCAGATGATATGGCAATGCACCAAGCAAAACTAGCAGCAGATTCACGAGCGTTTCCCGTGTTTATTTATGACCCAACAAAGGGGGAAAGATTTTCTGAACGCCTATCCCTACAAGGAAACCCAGCTAAAAATAAAGATTGGTATGTAAATCCAAAAACAGGAGAAGCGACAGATTTTATTTCGTTTGCAAAAACAGAAGGTCGATTCGCAAAACACTTTAACAAAGAAGGAAACCCAGATCCAATAATACAAAAAGCACAAGAAGACCGATTGGCAAACTGGCGCCTTCTTCAAGAGTTAGCTGGAGTTATTTAAATGAATAAAAAAACATATCATCTTAAAAACAACGATAAAGTTATCATTAGAGACCTAGGCGAAAAAGACGTAAAAAAATTATATGATTTTTTTACCACTATTCCCGAATCAAAGAGAAGGTTTTTTCGCAGTGACGTCATCGACAAAAAACACTTAAAAGAAAGAGCGAAACAATCCGAGTCAGGAAAAATGATAAGGAGGATTGCGCTTATAGAAAATAAAATTATTGGGGATGCTTCACTCGAAGCAGAAACAGACAGTTGGAAAAACGGAGCGTCTCATCTTCGACTTGTAGTGCACGGAAAACAATTAGGAAAAGAGATTCAATACATCATAGCAAAAGACATGTATGAAATAGCCCAAGAAAATAACATAGAAAGAATCATAACAAAATTTATGCGCCCTCAAAAAGATTTATTGGATATATATACAAAAATTGGCTTTAAAATAGAGGGCGTTTTACCAGACTATGTCCACGATTTAAAAGGCAAAGAACAGGACATGGTTATAATGACCGCCTCCCTAAAAGATATCTACTCCGCCTATATCTTTATAGGAGAATGGCTAGATAAGGATCATAGCTCCGTGGGAGCGGGTGAAATGTAGTTCGAGTATTTATTAAAAAAACAAAACCCCAAACAAGGATAAAAATGAAAACAATAACATCGTTACTTGCTTTAATTTTAATAACACTAAGTTGTTCGCCTAACGCTATAGAAAAAACACACATGAAACAAAAAACAAAAACACACCCACTTGACAAATCAAAACAAAAAACCCTTTCTTTAGAAAACGGGCTTAAAGTTTATTTGCTTTCTGATCCAAATTTTAATAAAGCCTCAGCGTCAATGACCGTAGAAGTTGGTTCTCTTGAAAACCCAGAAGATAGGGACGGTTTAGCTCACTTTTTAGAGCACATGCTTTTTCTCGGCACAGAAAAATATCCAGATTCTGACGAGTATGGGACGTATCTAAAATCAAATGGCGGATATGCAAATGCCTATACAGCCGGGGACCACACAAATTATCAATTTGAAATTATGCCAAACAAATTTGAAGGAGCTATCGACAGATTTTCACAATTTTTCATTGCACCACTTTTTACAGAAGAATATACCGAACGCGAAGTAAACGCAGTGAACTCAGAGCATGAAAAAAACATTATGAATGATATGTGGCGCATGTTTCAAGTGAGCAGTTTGTTTTTAAAAGAAGGGCACCCAGAAAGAAAGTTTTCTACAGGGAACCTGGAAACATTGGGAGATATTTCTAGAGATGAGCTCATTGCTTTTTATGAAAAATATTATAGTTCAAACAGAATGACCTTGGCCCTTTGCAGTACACACAGTTTAGAAAAAATGGAAAAATGGACACGAGAATATTTTTCACCCATAAAAAACAAACACACAGAGCAACCTTCTTATTCCCCCGACTTATATGAGAAAAAAGAAACATTTCGTTTGGTTTCAATTGATCCCATAAAGGACTTACAAGATTTATATATCAACTTCGCTCTTCCTGCTACAAGACAATACTACGAAAGCAAGCCAGGTCGTATTTTGGGATTTATATTAGGACACGAAGGAAAAGGAAGTTTACTCTCATACTTAAAATCAAGAGGCTGGGCCATTTCTTTGAGCGCTGGCGCAGGATCTAGCACGGTCGATTACGGCTGGGCAAACATACACATTGAGCTCACACCTAAAGGAGTTAAAGAATATAAAAAAGTAATTGAAACAAGCTATTCATTTATCAAACTGATGCGAGAAAAAGGCTATCAATCTTTTGTATTTAATGAATTAAAAACTATGGCTGCTTTAGATGAAATCTATTCAGATAAAGGCGAGGGTGCCTGGCGAGCTGTAAGTCTCGCAAACGAACTTAGTCGATATCCAATGGAAGATGCAGGGCGTTCAAATTATATTTATAGGAAAGAATCGGTAGAGGCCTATCAAAAAATTCTATCTCTTTTAACACCAGATAATATGGCTTGTGTCTTAATGGCAAAAGGAGTCAAAACAGATAAAACAGAACATTTTTATCAGGCAAACTATGCTTATACGGAAGATAAAGACTTTTATATAAAACTACTCAACACAGAAATTTTAGATGATTTTCAATTACCCGGGCCAAACCACTTTATTCCAAAAAAGGCCTCTATCCCCAAGAGAGAACTAAAAGAAGATGTCTTGCCAGAGTTAGTGCTTGAGGACAAAGGTATTCGGCTTTACTTTGGTCAAGACCATGAATTTCTTCGCCCAAAAGGTGTAATCAACTACAAAATACGATTCCCTGAAAATAAAATGAATCTTGATCATCGCGTTAAAATGTCTTTTTATGTAGATTGCGTTGGAGAATCTTTAAATGAATTAGCGTACCCAGCTCAAGGCGCAGGTTTGCGTTATCGGATTGACGACGGATATGAGGGAATTTATTTATCTGTTGGTGGTTATAGTGAATCCGCTCTTGTGTTGTATAAGGAGGTGGTTAACCACATGGTTAATTTCCAAATAAACGAAGAACAATTTGAGGGCTTAAAAAACAACATTGTTCGAGATTATCAAAACTTTCCTTTATCGGACGCATGGAGAATTGGAAGAGAGCGAAATAGCGAAATCATGCAAAATATAAGATATTCTCAATCAGATATGTTAAAAAAAGCAGAAACAATTTCTTTATCGGACATTAAATCCTTTTCAAAAACGCTTTATAAAAACACTTATTTAGAAGGATTTGTGTATGGAGATATGACGAAAGAAATGGCCATTGAATCTGCAAAATATCTCTTATTAAAAACAGAAACAGAAGCAATTGAACGAGAAAAAACATTTGAAGTCGATTTTTTAACGCAAAGCGAACCTGAATCCGTCCAACAAGTAGAGACGCTTGAGGTAAACAATTCCTGTTTTAATCGTCAATATTTCCTAGGGATGGATTCCCCTAAAATGAGAGCCGTTGGCGATCTTATTACACTTTCAACCCAACAAGCGTTTTATAATGAAATGCGCACTAACCAACAATTGGGATATATCGTGTGGTCTTACGACACAAATTATGAAAAAACTCTCGTTCTGATTTATACCATTCAATCAGGGGCTTTTGATGCAGCGGAAGTGGAAAAACGTGCAGATAAATTATTGGCAACATTTCCAAAACTAATCAGTGAACTACCCGATGAAAGTTTCGAAGCAATGAAACAAGCAGCCATCGAAAAACTAGAAGAAAAAGCAAAGAGCATTTCCAAAGCAGCGTCTAAATATAAAACGATTGTGTTTGAACATGAGGCAGACTTCAATCGAGATAAAAATACGATAGCAGCTTTGAAAGAAATCAAAAAAGAAGAAGTGGTTGATATTCTTTCTAAAACACTCGATCATAAAACCAGAAGAATGGTTACCAACCTATTGTTTGCAAAACAACATGAAAACAAAGATAATATCCAATCTTCTTTTGACACTTTATCTCAATGGAAAAAAAGTCGTCTTTATAAATAAATGCCCTCAAAAATTATCCTAATAGCGGCAATTACAGCTGATGGATATATAGCCAAAGACGACAAAGACGACATGGCCTGGTCTTTGGACAAAGCGTTATTCAAAAAACAAACATCAGGTTACCCCATTATTATGGGGTCAAATACAAGTCGCTTATTAAAAGCGCCCCTTCCCGATCGCGAAAACATTATTGTTCACAGAGAAGACAAACCAGAAAACATAATAAAGAAGATCAAAACAGAGACATGTTTTGTTGTGGGAGGCGGAAAAACCTATACACGCTTTGCTCCTTTTTGTACCCATTTTTATTTGAGCCCCCATCCTCTTGTTTTTGGGAGTGGCATCTCACTATTCAAAAACTTAGAAAAACCAATCAATCTCAAACTGATTAAATCTATTTTTGCTAATAAAGAAAAACAAATATACCAAAACCAATATGAGGTTATTCTTTGAGAACACTTCTTTTTTTTGCTTTATGGTTTCAGGGATTTGTTTTTGGCGTTTCTTCTGGTGGACCCCTTTCTCAAACGCAATTAAACATGGATATAAAACATTACGGAATTCATCTTGACGTTGATTTAGATAAAAAAACAATTAACGGTTTTGTTGATATTTCAATTAAGCTTCTTGACAGCACAAGGACAAAAATTGAATTAGATTTAATTGATAATTATACGGTTGTTCAAATTCGGTATAAATATAAAAACCTTCCTTTTACACAGCTTAAGCATAAAATATACACCCACATTCCCACGCCAACACAAACTTTTCAGTTACGGATTTATTATAAGGGAACGCCACCAGAAGCAAAACGACCCCCTTGGGAAGGTGGTTTTACTTGGACATCTGATAGCTTAGGAAATCCATGGATTGGATTATCTTGTCAATCAGATGGCGCCCATATTTGGATGCCTTGCAAAGAGCACCCCAGCGATGAAGCTGATAGTGTCGACGTTTATATTGTAGTAAAAAAACCGCTCAGCGTTGCCTCTAATGGTCTCTTGGTTGAGACAATAAATCAAGGAGAAAAGAAAATATGGCACTGGAAAACACGATATCCAATCAGCCCTTATAATATAAATTTTACCATTGGGAAGTTTGATATTATAGAAAGACAGTTTGAGCTTACCAGGCCAACATTGGCTCAATATTTTGTTTTAGCGGAAGGAAAATCCCGGGCGAACTATATTTTAAACGAAGCAGAAAAATATCTAAAGTTTTATGAATCGATATTTGGAAGTTATCCGTGGCATAAGGAAAAATTTGGTATGGTGCAAACACCCTATTGGGGAATGGAACATCAAAGTATCATTGCCTACGGAAATAATTATAAAATTCGTGAACCGGGATATGATTTTCTTTTACTGCATGAAATGGGACACGAATGGTGGGGAAATTATCTGACGGTAAACGATTGGGCAGATTTTTGGATTCATGAAGGGATTACGATTTATGCGGAAGCACTATTTATTGAAGAAAACTATGGAATAGAAGCGTATCATAATTTTTTTCAAAAGACAGTCAGGAAAAAAATATCTAATCAAAAAGCAATTATACCAAAACGGAACGCCACCGCAAGTGAAGTTGATGGATTAGACCCATACTACAAAGGAGCGATAATGCTCCACGGTTTACGATACTTAATTGGAAAAGACACCCTTCTTCAAATATTAAACGAAGTATTACATTCGGAAAAAGCAATGGCACACAATCATGTTTCAACCAAAGACTTTATTCGCATTAGTAATGAAATTTCGAATAGAGACCTGGGGTGGTTTTTTAATCAATATCTATATAAAAAAGAACTTCCTCTGCTGAAAATAAAAAAACGATGGAAAAAAACAATTCTAAGTTGGGATGACCCCAAGTTTAAAATGCCTATCGAATTAGAGATAAAGGGAAAACAAACGCAAAAATATACATTTGAAACACACACAGGTAAGCTTATCATTAATTCGGAGAAGATTAAAGCAGTGGATCCTAAAAATTGGCTATTATATCAAAAAAAGAGAGTTTTTTTAAAGTAAATCAAAATAAATTCATTCTTTCTAAAACCAAAATCTACAAGACATATTTATGAAAAAAACATTTCAAGCGCTATTTATCATCAGCATTTTAACTTATATTGGTATTCGAATTTATCTACATCACCCATTGCCAAAATACACAGGCAATATAAAAATGGAGCAACTATCAAAACAGGTGGATGTTTTTACGGATAAATTTGGCGTGCCTCATATTTTTGCAGAGAATGAAAATGATTTATTCTTTACTGCTGGATATATAGCAGCCAGAGATCGATTATTTCAAATGACCATGGTGGCGCATGCTGTTCGTGGAGAATTGGCATCAGCCCTAGGAGATGAATATATCGACAGTGATATTTATTTGAGAACGTGGCGAATTAATGCCGTATCAAAAAAAGTAGAACAAAAATTGGACAAAGAAACTCTTAACATCCTTTCCACTTTTTGTGATGGCATCAATCAACGCATCAACGAATTAGGAAAGAATCTTCCTATTGAATTCAAAATCATTGGACTTAAACCTCTTTTATGGCGGCCATCAGACGTGATTGGTTATGCCCGTTTGATGGCTCACGAATTACAATCCTCCTGGAAGACGGAAATTGTTTTTGGCGCTATCGCCGAAAACTTTGGTATGGAAAAATTCCTGGAAATATATCCAGATGACAATGATTTTACACCCACCATTGCATCTCAATTACAAAACAAATCTCTTTCACCGTTTTATACCACCATCTTAAATAATGAAAATAAAGTGCGAGATTTATTAGGATTTTCTACGCCATTTTATGGGTCAAACAATTGGGTGGTTCACGGTTCAAAAACTGAATCAGGAAAACCGTTGCTTGCGAACGACCCACATTTGGGCTTTATGCAACCACCACGATGGTATGAAATGCACTTGAAAGGTGGCGATTTTAATGTGAGTGGCATTTGTATCGCCGGGATTCCTGTCCCTATCATTGGACAAAATGAAAATTGCGCCTGGGGGTTTACCAATGTAATGATCGACGATGTTGATTTTTTTGTAGAAACAACGGATGAAAATAGACCTAATCAATATTTGTCTGGCAATCAATGGTTGGACATGGAAATTATTGAAGAAATTATCCCACTCAAAAACGGAAGAGATACGACCATTGTTATAAGGAAAACACACCACGGTCCAATTGTTAGCGACATTCACCCGCTACTTAAAAACGGTAATACGACCGTATCAATGGCTTGGACAGGACATTGGGAAACGAACGAAATGGGCACCTTTTTAGGATTAAATAAAATGAAAAACTGGAACGATTTTACCGAAACGGTAAAGTCTTTTGGTGTGCCTGGACAAAACATGGTTTATGCAGACGTGGAAGGCAATATTGGTTGGCGACCTGCCGTATATATTCCAATTAGAAAAAAAGGATCAAGTTTATTACCCAGACCAGGACAAGATAAATCCTACGACTGGAAAGGAAAGGTTCCTTTTGAAGAAATGCCATATTTATACAACCCAGAAAAAGGATTTATTTCCACAGCGAACAACAAAACAATTGGAGATGAATTTCCATATTACATATCAGGTCTTTGGGCGGACCCTAGTCGAGCAAGTCGCATCGAAGAAATGTTAAAGGAATCAGACCAACTAAACGTAACAGACATGAAAAAAATCCAGTTGGATTTAAACTCTAACTTTGCAAAAGAAATAACACCGTACTTTCTCGATGCGAAAACAGGAAAAGAAACAGGGAATCTCAAAAAAGCATACGACTACCTAGAAAATTGGGATGGAGTTGAGTTGGCAGAGTCTGCCCCAGCACTTATCTTTAATGCGGCCAACATCCATCTTATAAAAAACCTATATGGAGATGAATTAGATTTATTAGGCGAAGGATATTTGGAAGCATACATTGGATTGAAATATATTCACTCTAGAAAACTAAGATCGGTGCTTAGCTCGGGGAATTCAAGCTGGTTTGATGATGTGGAAACAAAAGACTATATCGAAACAAAAGATGATATTCTTCGAAAATCTATGAAAGATGCGGTTCTTGAAATTGAAGCGAGCTTGGGTCAAAATGTATCCAATTGGAAGTGGGGAAGAGCACACACACTAACCCACGAACATGTTTTAGGAAAAATAAAAATATTGGACTGGCTATTTGGATTTAATGTAGGCCCTTTTCCGCAAGGCGGTTCAGATAAAACGCCAAGAGCGGGTGGCTATTCTACATCCGATCCTTATAAAGAAACCGCCGGTGCATCTATGCGGAGAATTGTCGATTTTGACGATTTAAACCAAACGCAATTTATTCTCCCAACCGGCCAATCTGGCTTATACAATAGCCCTCATTATGACGATCAAGCTGAAATGTTTCAAGCAGGAGAATACAGAACCACTTGGTTTGATGAAGACTATATTCGAAAGGCTGATCATTTTCGAAAATTGACGCTTCTCCCTGGAAAATAGTTTTTTTTAAATGTCATCCATTGAAATTAAACAAACGAACGGAGGAACTGTTCGTCCTCTTCGTCATAAAATATTAAGACCTGGACAAGCCTTTCATACCACAATACTACCAAGAGATGACGAAAAAACTACACGCCATTTTGCTCTATATTTAAAGGGGAAACTTGGAAGTGTTGCCTCAATATTTCCTGAAGAATTAAACGAGTATCCAGGGAAAAACGCTTATCGCTTGCGAGGGATGGCGACCGTAGAAGAGAATCAAGGCGTCGGTTTTGGTACGGCTATTTTACATTATGTTATTCAATGTTTAATGAAAGAGACAGATGCAGAACTACTTTGGTGCAACGCAAGAGAAACAGCGTTTGGGTTTTATGAAAAATTTGGCTTTGAAATTATTGGAGAAACTTTTGATATTGAAAACATTGGCCCTCACAAAAAAGGGTTCTATAAAATAGAAAGAAAACAGTGAAAGAAATTAGAACACCAGAATTAAAATCTAAATTTGA
>JABHGY010000019.1 GCA_018671775.1 Fidelibacterota bacterium | reverse complement strand
TGTGTCATTTCAGGATGAAATTTATGGGCAAATCAAAGTTCAAGCATCTGAAATAGATGATTTCATTATTGCTCGTTCCGATGGAACGCCCGTTTACAATCTTGTTGTTGTCATTGATGATCATGACATGAAAATATCTCATCTTATTCGAGGCGAAGACCATACATCGAATACATTAAAGCAACTCCTTATATACAAAGCTCTACATTATGATATTCCAATATTTGTTCATTTGCCTATGATTTTGGGTGAAGACAAAAAACGATTAAGCAAACGACATAGTGCAACAGGTGTGCAAGCTTATCAAAAATCAGGCTATACATCGGATACAATGATAAACCACTTGGCATTATTAGGCTGGAATCCAGGGACAGAGCAAGATATCTTTACGCTTCAGGATCTCATTGCGCAGTTTAAAATAAATCGTGTTCAGAAAAAACCAGCTGTTTTCGACATGCAACGCTTGAATTGGATATCTTCACAACATATAATGAGTATGGATTTAAAAAAAATCCATACTCACATTCTATCTTTGCACAATAATTGGGGGAAAGAAAAAGATGCTCATTTTTTATTGCAAATCATAGCTTTGTTAAAACCGCGATGTAAAACGATATTAGATTTTGTTGATTTATCCGATTATTTCTTTTTTGACCCAAAAATGTATGACGCTAAAATGGCGAAGAAAAAATGGAAGACCGAAGAAACAAGTCAGTATATGAATAGTTTTACGAAAATATTAGAAGACGGCTCTGAATGGTCAGACTCTGAAATTGAAAAGAAGCTCAAACAATTTGCTGAGAAAAATGAATTAAAAATGGGAGGGGTGATTGCACCAGTAAGGTTGGCGATTTGCGGAATCCCAAATGGCCCTTCACTTTTTTCTATCATGAGCTTACTTGGGAAAAAAACCTGTATTCGGAGATTGAAATCAGCTATAAATACACTCCCATTAAAATGAAAGTAAATTAAATGGAAAAGGAAAAAACATACACAAATTTTATTCAAAAAATTATTGAGGAGCATCATATCTCTGGGCGATTTAATCAAAAAGTTCATACGCGATTTCCTCCAGAGCCAAATGGATATCTTCATATCGGTCATGCCAAATCTATTATCCTCAATTTTACACTTGCAGAAAAAAATGGCGGTTTGTGCAATTTGCGATTTGATGATACCAATCCCATTAAAGAAGAAGATGAATATGTAAAATCCATTATGGAAGATGTGAAATGGCTTGGGTTTGATTGGGAAAATCGACTTTATTATGCGTCTGATTACTTTGACCAAATGTATGATTTTGCGTGCAAACTTATTGAAGATGAGAAAGCGTATATTTGCGACATGACAGGTGATGAAGTTCGGGCATCACGTGGCTCGCTTACAGAAGCAGGACAAGCAAGTCCTTATCGAAATAGAACGCCAGAAGAAAATCTCAAGCTATTTTCTGAAATGAGAGCAGGGAAATTTCCGAATGGTTCTCATACCTTACGTGCCAAAATTGATATGAGTCATCCCAATCTCAATATGCGAGACCCTGTTATGTATCGCATATTACATGCAAATCACCATAGAACGAGAGATAAATGGTGTATTTACCCCATGTATGATTGGGCACATGGATTAGAAGATTCCTTAGAAGGGATAACCCATTCCATTTGCACACTAGAATTTGAAGATCATCGTCCATTGTATGATTGGTATTTGAAGCAATTGGATGTTTACCATCCACAACAAATTGAATTTGCACGCCTAAATTTAAGTTTTACGATCATGTCTAAGAGATGGTTGAAAAAGCTAGTTGACGGAGGACATGTATCGGGATGGGATGATCCAAGAATGCCTACGATTTCCGGTTTAAGGCGACGTGGCTTTAGCCCAGAATCAATCCGAAAATTTGCAGAAGAAATTGGTGTGGCCAAGCGTGAAAATACAGTAGAAATGAATTTACTCGAGCACAGCTTACGAGAAGATTTGAATAAACGAGCAAATCGTGTGATGGGCGTTATTGACCCACTTAAAGTGGTGATTAGCAATTATCCAGAAGATAGAATAGAATATCTTGATGCGATCAATAATCCGGAAGATGCGGATGCAGGATCACGAAAAGTAGCATTTTCGAAAGAACTTTATATAGAGAAAAGTGATTTTATGGAAGAGCCGTTTCGGAAATATTTCCGTTTAGCACCAGGAAAAGAAGTGCGATTGCGGTATGGATATTACATTACATGCACAGATTTTATCAAAGATGAAAATGGCGAAGTTATAGAACTCCATTGCTCTTACGATCCAAAAACAAAAGGAGGATCTTCTCCAGACGGACGGAAAGTAAAGGGAACCATCCATTGGGTTTCTGCTAGTGAAAATATTGAAGCTGAAGTACGACTTTACGATCGATTATTTACTGAGCCCAATCCAGGGAAAAACGATGATTTGGCATCCACATTAAATCCGGATTCACTGATAGTCAGAAAAAAATGTTTCATCGAATCTGAAATGAAAAATGCAAACAATGGCGAATATTACCAATTTGAAAGATTAGGCTATTTTTCATTGGATCGAATTGATTCTAATCCAGAACAGCTGGTTTTTAATCGTTCAGTGGCACTTAGAGACTCATGGAAAAAGATTGAGAAAGGGTTTCAAACTGGGCAAAAATAGAAGTGGATAAACGCTAGTATTTCCATTAACTTAATCTACTTGAAAGCAACAATTTGATGAAGAAAATCCTTATTAATCTAATATTCCTTTCTGCCATTTTTGGCCGAGAGTCTCTTATATATTTTTATTTATTGCCCTTTGATAATATACAAAATGATCCAACGGTCGAATGGATTGGTCCTGGACTCACAGAAATGGTTAAGGATCAATTGAAAAATGAAATTGATATTCGCATCAAATCAAAAGGTGATTTAGAATCTATCATGAACAATCGTTCAGATTTGATGCGCCAAGCAAGAGGATCAAGAAATTTTTTACTTTTAGGAAAATACAATCGAAAATTGGACGATATTAAAGTTTCCATGCAATTAATTGATATTGCTACTTGGGAAGAAGTGAATAAAAAATCTTTATCGGGGCTATACTCTGAAATTCCAATTTTAAAAGATAAAGTCGGGTCCGTCGTTTTGGAAATGCTCTCTGACTTTTTGCCCAAAAAAGTTCCAGCTAAAAAGTCACCATTCCCAAAATTTGCAAACCAAAATATAAAAACGGAACCGCCCAAAATCTCTGTAGAATCAAAAAAAGTTGCAAGCGGATTAGATGATGCGATTTCTGAATTGGAAGCGAATATGGATTTCGTGCTTGGTTCAAAAACACGGGGGATGAAAACAGAAAAATCAGAAGGAATGGCGTATAATGATGGTGAATGGTCTTTAGATTTTTCAGCAGAGAAAAAAGCAAATGTGAATCCTGAAAATGTGCAAAATTCAGTTTTATTAGAAACTGTTTTGAAGCAACTAACTTCAAATCCATATCATATTACACTCAATCGTCCCAATTTTATTTACCATGATGATGAAAAACTCATTACGGTTCAGTTTAAAGTAGAATATTCTTTAGACAAAAGCATCATTCGTGATATGTTAACGACTTTACCTTATACCAGTCTCCAAGAAGACGGCACTTTAACCGTATTTTATTATAGTCGAGATAAATTTAATTTCCCTCAATATCTCATTGATAATTTAAAAACAGAATCTCATCGAAAAGTGCCCGTGATTCAATTTTTTGATAAGGCGCAAAATCCTTCTGTTTTAATCGTAGATACGCCCGATTCATATTTGCATTCGTTAAATAGTTCAGAATTATTATACATTCCAAACCATCAATTTTCACCTTTAATTAATTTTACCATGGGCGGTTGGTCTATGCAAATTGCCATGGAAACGGTGGAGATTCCGATTACTTATGAGTTTACTCTACCTGTAAGTGAAGTTGAGAACTTGAGGAATGTAAAGGTGAAATTTGTAAGAGAGACTAAGCTACGTTCCTTCTTAGAATCTATATTATAAAATAAGTTTGATGAAAAAACTTATATTGATTTTCACATTATTTTCAATGTTTTCAATATCTTTGGCTGAAGAAGTCAATGTCCGAAAAGTTGCTGATTTTAAATTGAAACTCTTGAACGGAAAACGAACAAGCTTCTATACTATTTTGGAAGAAGGACCTGTATTACTCGATTTTTGGGCAACATGGTGCGGTCCTTGTAAAAAAGCAATGGTGCATCAAGAATATTTTCACCAAAAATATAAAGACCAGGGATTTCAAATTCTCACGATTAATCAAGATTCGCCAAAAAGTCTCTCAAAAGTAAAAGGATATATTCGTTCCAAAAAATTTTCCTTTTTGGTGGGTTTAGATCCAAATCAACAGATTGCGAAAATGTTTAATGCGGTTTTATTACCCACAATGATTCTCATCGATAAAGAGGGAGAAATTGTTTGGCGGCATCAAGGATTTATCCCTGGAGATGAAGTGGAAATAGAAGCAAAAATAAAATCCTTACTAGCAATAGAATGACACGATATCGTTTTCTTTTAACAAAAGGTTTATTCATATATATTACCTCAATTTTATGGGGACAATCTCAATTTTCTGGCAGTAGTCAGCTAAAATATGGAGAAAGTAAATCAGGATTTTACTATTCAGAATCCCTAATCAATACACAAATAAATTTGAATGAATTTACCGTTTGGACCCAGTTTGAATTTAGCCAACCACCGGAACTTGGATTTAAGCATGATGGACTTCGGAAAATACAATTAACATATTCAAAAGGTCCTATCTCGCTCAAACTAGGTGATGTTTATGAAATTTGGGGAAGAGGGCTTGTCTTGAATCAAATTGATGATCAAGCCATTGATTTTGACAATGGAATGCGTGGTCTATATTTTACCTATGAGAATGACGATTTACGTTGGAATCTATTAACAGGGAATGCGACCATTTGGAAATCATCTGGCTATTTTCCTGATGACAATACTTACACCCATAATTATGCTTCTGATCATGCTTTGATGGGCACAAATGTGGATTGGTTCCGTGATGCCTTTGAATTGGGCTTTTCTTATATTCAGTCTCGCGAAGCCCACACATTGCCCTCTTGGTATTTTCCGGATATTGCCCATATAACGCATCGTGTTTTAGGAACAAGACTCAATTATTCAGGAACGAGTTTTGATTTTTTTGCTGAATATGTGGATAAGCAATCATCAGGGTTTAAGGATTTGGATTTTGATCGAAGTGGAAGTGGATTTTATACAAACATCAGTACTTATGTAAGTGATTGGACTTTATCCATTGATTATCTCAAATATGCGTTTGCTCATTTATCTCCCGATGCTTTTGCTCGTTGGGATTTTGTTAATAATTATGGCTTGGTCTTAGATTTTCAACAAGCACCGATTTCGAATTTGCTTCATTCAACAACGCTTTTGGGACGTATTTCTCATCAATTTGATTTTAATAATAATTTGGGTTACCAGATTGATTTAACCGGACCTGCCTTATTCGGCTCCACATTATTGCTTCATTATGCTCAATCTAGTCGTACCCATATTTGGGAAATGGCTTCCGATTATTCTTGGACAAAAAATAACGATTATTCCTGGAAGCCTAGTGACTCACCAGAGAGTTTACCCTACGAAGAATTCTTTGTGGAATTAAATGGCTACGCTTTCGACGATAAATTTCATTACATTTTATCTGGGGCAAAGACGAAAGATATTAATGATATTTTCATGAATTTAAAGACGGATGAAAGTCATCAATTGCAATATAAATTACAAGAAGCCCTTACCATTCCCACTGCGTTTTCCTGGCATTTTTCAAATGGAATGAACATGGAAGTCAAATGGGAATATCAAGAGTTAATTCGAGG
>JABHGY010000018.1 GCA_018671775.1 Fidelibacterota bacterium | reverse complement strand
TCAGGACCAGTAAGTCGCCCACCACCAATGGTGTGACAGCTGAAACAATTTTTTTCAAAAAATTCTTCCGGGTCGCTTTGGGGAAAAGCCAAACCCTGAATCAGAAAAACAGTTATAATAAAATAGGTGAATTTTGAAAGTGGTTTTATTTTCATGCTTCCTGCTCTTGTTTTTTATTCATGAGAGAAATGATATCCAGCTTGGACTGTAGCTCTCCACTGAACTGATTGATGTTCTTTTGTTCAAATATTTTTGAGATTTCTGTTTTAGCCTTACCCCAATCATGGTGGACGGGACATGGATTCTCATCCGAGCAAAACGGAAATCCAATGATACAACCTTCTAAAAATCCGTCGCCATCAATAATCCGTATAATATGATCTAATGTGATTTTGCTCCCGTTCTGATTGATGACAAATCCACCGTTGATACCTTTATGAGAAAGTATTAAATCGTGTTTAACCAAAATTTGTAAAACTTTTCCCAAAAAGTGGTTTGGGATATCCAACGCGCTTGCAATATCTCGTTGAAAAACTGGACTATTTTTTGGTTGTCCTGCTAAATACATGACCGCCTGAATGGCGTATTGCGACGATTTGGATAGTATGTTTGACATGTTTTCTTTACTTAAAGATAATCAGACCTGTTTGTCTGATGGTAGATATTAAGGAATATAGGATAGGTTTATCAAGTATTAATTAAAAGAAAATGAAAATATTTTATATGTCTGGATTTACCAACGGGGATAAATTATTTTACATAAGTCTATTTTAAAGAAAAACGAAATCTATTTGATTTAATTCTGTTATTTCTTCTGAACAAAAGATTTTTCAATTTAAAGCATAACCAATATTATTTCATCTTATATATTTTATGTATTACATTAAATTTTATATACTTTATTTAATATTTTTTATATTGCGTTTACTATTTATTATTTCTATTATTTATCGAAATAACAAAGGTATTTATTCAATTACCATGCCAATAATTACAAATCTTGATGTAATGCTTGCCAAAAGAAAGATGTCTCTTACAGAGCTTTCCAAAGCTATCGAAATGTCTTTGACCAATTTATCGCTATTAAAAACTGGAAATGTCAGGGGTGTTCGTTACCAAACATTAGAAAAAATCTGTATTGTATTGAACTGTCAACCTGGGGACATTCTTGAATACAGAGTTGATGAGAACCAAGACACGCCTATAATTTGAATAACTATTATTAACAAATAAAAGGATACAACAATGATACAAACTCTAATTAACGGTGGCCCATTTATGATGATATTATTGATACTTTTAAGTGCTATCTTATTCATTTCTGTTAAGAATTTGAAAGAACCTTTTTATACAAATAGCATCATTCTTCTTGGAATCCTAACTGCATTTTTCGGAATTTTCTCCACTTGGATAGGCATGAATTCCGCATTCGAATCCATGAATGGATTAGTAAATATTGCTCCCAGTATTCTGTTAAATGGTGTCAAAACTGCCTTAATAACAACATTCACAGGTGGGGGAATCTTACTTATTTCAACAGCAATTTGGGTTTACTTCATTAAGAAGCACAACTTGCTTGTGGTATAAATCAAATTTATTTCAACAGAACCATCTTTTTGGTAATAATCCCTTGAGGTGTTTTAAGTTGGTAAAAATAAAGTCCGGCAGAAACAGATTGTCCTAAATCATTGGTTGCATCCCATTCAATGGTTTTAATTCCTGATTTTTGGTTTCCATACATAAGGGTTCGAATACGATGACCCATTAAATCGTAAACCGCTAAATCCACAGAGCCACTTATTGCTAAATCGTACTCAATTGTCGTTGTCGGGTTAAATGGATTTGGATAATTATGAGATAGATTAAAAATCTGCGGAAATTGCGAAAGTTCATCTTTATCGGTATCCATGACAGTTCCTGCTGCGCCAACATATCTTTTAATGTCGCTGTTCATAAACTGATTCGTCGAAACTTCAAATAATCCGGGAATCTCATTAACTGATCCTTTAAATGCGCCACGGAATAAAAAGTGCTGAATATAAGTTTCTGATGAATTATTCTCAGATTGTGTTACTTCAGTCGCAAATGCGTGATAATGATAACCATAATCTCCGTGGATGTGTCCATTATACTCATCTAAGTCTGTTCCAAAACCATCCATACTATTGTAAGATGATTCATATTTTCCAAATAGCGCTAAGCCATCAAAGGCAAAACCAATAATGGGTGGATGCGTATGCCCTTCAAAATCACTTAAATTATATAAATTGGTTCCATTGCCGTTAAAGCTATGTCCGTCAGCATGATAATGAAATCCCATCCCACGCCCAACATGAATTCCTGAAGAAGTTATTTCCGCTGCAAAACTAGCATATACCAAAACATTATTACTAGCTGGGTATATTAAAACTCCATCCACAGCAATGGCTGAAGAATTGAGGCTTGCATAATTATCAGTTGTCCATTCACTCTCACTCAGACCCATATCGCTCGCTAATGTTCCATACGATGAAAGATCGTTATCTGTGAGGTTTGAAATAACACCATAATCTCGCAATGGAATTTTAACAAGTTTTACTTCTAAAACGGCATTTCGAGTGATATTTTGATTCGGATATCCACCTTCACAACAGTTATCTCCTGGTGGACGAGCAACATCAATTAAAAATTGGGGACCAGAAGGTGAATTATGAGATGCAATAACCATAAATGGATGATGGGTTCCTTCATCATCGGCCGCATTCGTAAAATATACATTTGCAACCGTTGATTCACCCAATACCGAATTATACATATCTTCAGCAGCAAATTTATAAGTCAACAAATAGTCCCGAAAGGCTAAATAAACATCCTTTGAATATCTTAGGTTTGCACCTTCATTTATTAATGTTGATTCAATTCCATCTAAGGATAGGCTTGCAGCAGAAGCGGCTTCATTACTTCTGCCAAATTGCGTTTCAAATGAATCGTCAACTTCTAGTAAAAAATGATCTGAAAAAATTGAACTATCATCATAGTCCCAAGGTGATTCTTCGCCCGTTTGTGGATCTAACGGCCAATTTGCAAATGAATTGGTTTGCCAAGTCGTGGCTTGTGGATTAAAATCTGAACCTACCACCATTTCTACATTGATTAAATCCTTTGCATCTGCAAGTATAAATTCAGTGGCTTCAGATTCAATATTTGTTAACGATACGGAATTTGATTCTATCTTTAACCACTGATTTGATGACCAATTTGCATCTAATTCATATTGTAATTCTGTGTTATAAAAATATCGGCTTGTAGCCTTAACTTTTGTTGACGTGGATGTGCCAGTCATAGTGAAAACTAAAAATGCAATTGTCTCTTGTTCAAGCATATAGAAACTATTTTTATCTCTAACAGTAATTGACGATCCACTTTGGCTTCCAGAACTTGTATTTGCATCGATAGCTGAATAGGAG
>JABHGY010000129.1 GCA_018671775.1 Fidelibacterota bacterium | reverse complement strand
CGTGGAATTGTTGTCATGCCGGGCTTGATCCGGTATCCATTATAGTCTAACTCTTTTTAATACAATTTCATTTCACCCTGTCATAGGGGGAATACAAGGGGGTTTAAAATTCAACATTCTTCAATCAGCCTTCCTTGTTCTCAAATCGATAGTTTCTATGAATTCTAAATTAATTCTTGAATATTGAACAAGGATTAACGATTTATGATTTCCTGTTTCCATTCTCCCGTATTCTTTCCTCCTTATGTAAGTCATTCTAGAGGAGCTTGCGACGAAGAATCTCCCTTCCATATCCAATGTCATTGCGAACGAAGTGACGTGGAATTGTTGTCATGCCGGGCTTGATCCGGTATCCATTACTGTTTCCTTAACCCTGTCATTCTAGAGGAGCTTGTGACGAAGAATCTCTCTTAATGGCCCGGGATTAATACGTTGTATCCTTAGCGACTAAAAACGCGCCATTTATCATCACGTGAAAGGCACCGCCATATTAAGAAAAACATGACGCTTTCATTGTCAATCCATCTCCTTAGATATAGTAATAGCATGCGAAAGTTCATAAATAACCTGTGTATTTATGTCCTCTTTTAGACAGCTTCAGTATATAGATAGCCAGACCTTGAATAGGGTTAATATTAATTGAAAAAACGCATTGCACTTATAAAATATCGCCTTTAAACTTTGTCATCAGGATAGACTATCCTGTAAAAGAAAGCCCCCAAGCTTGCGCTTGAAGGCTTTCCTTTCGTTTTGAAATGGGTCTAAAACTTATCCGTTAGGATTGTTTTCAGATCCATTTCTGTTTGTACGTGTTGGTAGCGTGTCCATTCCGAACTCTACAATCCTAGGATCGCGTTTTCCGAAATAGGCATACACAGCATCACGAGTACGCCGAGCGATGCCTACTGCATCATCCCGGACTGTGTGCATCGTTGCCGTTGCTGTCTCCGCTACACCGGCAGCATCCTGCTTTGACTGAGCCGCTGTATCTAATGCTGTAATAGCACCGTCCACATCAGACAATGAAGGGCTGACAGGTGTGTACTCTTCCGAATACTTAACCAAGCCAGCTTTTAGCTGTCTGAGCTGCTCCAGCAAAATTGCCGGTTTTTTTGATATTAAAGTTGCCATAAATGACTCCTTATTTTATTTGTTATTTCACCTGTTTTGTCATTGACAGGCTCGATTCGTTTCTGTTTAGTGCATTTATTTTTTTCAGACATCAAAGAAATGCACTCTTTTGTATGCGCGCCAAGGCGCAGTTTTTGCTCAATATTTGATTTTTCTCTAAATTCATGCCCCTAATATAGAAAGCCTGATTTGAATCATCCAATAGAAAGTCTTAAAAACCGAACATTATCCTCGACAAAAAGTTTATTAAACATTAATAAACGCACATAAAAATCATACAAGCGACAATAAATGTGCATATTATGCTTGTTATGTCACTTGAAATAGGGTAAGCTTGATAAGCGGAGGAGCCAACCATGCATATAATTGAATCACCTAAATCCATAGAAGATAAAGTGCTACTGTCATTAAAAATGAGCCGAAGAGGCCAAAAAATGACACAAAAGGATCTTGCAAAAAGCTTGGATGTCTCTCGTGACACCATTGCCAGATTAGAATCGGGGAAATCTAGAGTAACGCTTGCTCAAGTTATTGCCATAGCCCGTATCTTAGATCTGACCATAGGTAAGCTACTGATTGAAGTAGAAACCCAAAGTTCTTTGGATTCAATTTCTGGGGAATCACAAAATAAATCATCCACAGCTTACCCTGGTGACTATACCGAGAATCCGGAAATAGTTTATAGCATAGAAACGCGCAGTCGTGTTTTTGATGATGTGGCGATAGCACGTGTGCCTACAGGGAATAAATTGAATCCATTTTTATCTACGGGAGCTATAACACGATATGGAGATAAAATGGAAACCTTTATTTTAAATCATAAAACATTATGGTGGGGTGTTGGAGAAAAAGATTTGCACCAAATAAGTATATCATCTGTAGTAGAAGCAATTTTGAATTTTGGAGGAGATCAAGATATTGCCGAACTTTTCAGGATAGTTTCAATGGAGACAGTATCAGAAATATTTAAAGCGGGAAATCAAGGAAGCCGGACGAATTACAAGTCTGAAATTGTTAATTATTACGATCAATATTTTAAAAAGCATGTTCCCGGATATACTAACTGAGTCACAAAAGGCAATACTACCTCACTTAGAATCATTCACATCTGATTATTATTTAGTGGGAGGAACGGCGATTGCTTTATATCTTGGTCATAGAAAGTCTATAGATTTTGATTTATTTACACAGGGTAAAATCAAGCCTCGACTAATCAATGCTTGGAAAGAGAAACTGCCATATTCGCCCATTCAGACTCTATTTGAATCTGGCGATGAGATTCATTTTATCATTTCAGATGTAAAGGTAACTTTTATGCAATTCCCATATAGAATACGGTGTATTGATAGTTTTTATGGTTTATCCATTCCGTCACTATTGTCGCTTGCGGGTATGAAAGCATTTGCATTAAATCGTCGTGCAAAATGGAAAGATTATGTCGATTTATATTTTATCATGAAGGACCATTACTCACTTAAACAAATAATAACAGAGGCAGATAATATATTTGGCTCAGCATTTAATAGCCAATTATTTAGACGTCAATTGAGTTATTTTGATGATATAAATTATACAGAAAAAGTTGAATATGTAAGTGAGCCCTTGGAAGATGAAATAATTAAAGCATTTTTAACAGAGATGAGTTTTTCGCCATTTTAACAATCAAGTCATTCAGAGCCGGAACGGCGTGGAATCTCCCTTCCATATTCAATGTCATTGCGAACGCAGTGACGCAATCTCGTAGAATGGGTCGGGATTAATACGCTGTTTCCTTTGTCCTGTCATTCTAGAGGAGCTTGCGACGAAGAATCTCCCTTCCATATCCAATGTCATTGCGAACGAAGTGACGTGGAATTGTTGTCATGCCGGACTTGATCCGGTATCCACTTACCCCACTGATAAATCAAAGCATGGATTCCTGATCTTGGTTTCACTCCGTCAGGAATGACAAAACTATGACGTCCCATCTTCTTTTTCCCGTATTCTTTCCTCCTTATGGAAGTCATTCAAATCTGGCACGGCGTGGAATCTTCTTTTTTATTTATAATAGGCAGGTGCCACGGATTTAACGAATAAATCGGATTGTAAATGTTAAAAACAAATCCAGCGAAGAATCTGTGTGTATCGCCGGATAAAAAAGGGTGCATAATATGAAAATAATCAGTGTCTCATTTTGAGAAATTATATAGAAATTTTCCTTATTATCGCTTATACTAACATAGTAAAATAGAAGCACAAATTCCAAATATCAATGATAAATAGAAAATCCATATCAAAAAAAGTAATTGAATATTGTCAGATATTTCCGGTTGTTGCCATTGTTGGGCCTCGACAAGTAGGGAAAACGACATTAGTTAAAGCATTAATTCCATCAATGAAAACAGATGTAATTTACCTTGATCTTGAGCGGCCTTCTGATTTATCAAAGCTAGATCACCCTGAATTGTTTTTAATGAGGCATAAAAATAAATGCGTTATTCTGGATGAAATACAATGTAAACCCAATTTATTTCCATTAATTAGATCATTAGTTGATGAACAAAAAAGAGTAGGCTCCTTCATTATTTTAGGGTCTGCATCGCCAACGTTGTTGAAACAAAGTTCAGAAACTTTAGCAGGGAGAATTGGGTATATAGAATTAGGTCCATTTTCAATTCCTGAAATATATGAGAAATTTAATTTTGAAAAACATTTGTTCCTGGGAGGGTTTCCGGTTTCTTATCTTTCACCCGATGATAAAAATGCAAAAATTTGGTTAGAAAATTTTATTAAGACTTATCTAGAAAGGGATTTGCATTTGCTTGGTCTAACAGCAAACCCAGTTTTAATCAGACGTTTGTGGGAGATGTTGGCTTGGCAGACTGGGGGGCTATTAAATCAAAATTCATTGTCTAAGTCTCTAGGAGTCTCAAACCATACCATCAATCGATATATTGGTTTTTTTGAAGGTGCATTTTTAGCAATGAAACTGCAACCCTTTACCATAAATATTAAGAAGAGACTCGTAAAAACACCTAAGATATATATCCGAGATACAGGATTATTACATAGTTTATTGAGAGTAGTAGATTACGAGCAACTGCTTGGCAACCCATTACTGGGAAATATTTTTGAAACATATATTATAAACCAGGTTATGTTGGTCAAGAAAGACGAATTGGATTTATACTTTTACCGGACCCATGCTGGCGCTGAAATTGATTTAGTGATAGCAAAAGGTTTAACACCAATTTGTTCCGTGGAAATTAAGTTTTCGTCTGCACCAAAGATATCCCGAGGCTTTATGGAAGGAATCGCTTCATTGCAAACATCAACAAATTTCATTATTATTCCAAAAGACGAAGATTATTTAATAGATGAAAATATTAGAGTCATAGGTTTTAATAAATTTATAAATGAAGTACTACCAAAAATATAACGACTAATGGTATCGTCCAAAATTTTCTGCTTAATCCTTCTAATCTGCATCTCTCCAATATTAGCTCTTCTTGCAATCGTTATAATTTTAGATGATGGTTCCCCTATATTGTTCAGGCAAAAAAGAGTGGGGCGAAACAACACCCATTTCTGGATTTATAAATTCCGCACCATGAAAAAAGATACACCTGATAAAGTTAAAATGGATGAATATTATTTAAAAAACCAATCATTTTGGTTGGATCTAAAAATTATTTGGTTGACGATTTTAAAAGTATTTAAAGCAGATGGCGTAAAGAAATAAAAGCATTATCGACGAGCAAGAACTGACAAAGCGAACAAAAGCAGAAAATATAGTAAAAAAAGTTAATATAATTCGTGTCGTTCGTTGAAAAAAAGGAATACAAGAATGAAATTACACGAAATTGGTCCTAAAATTAAAGATCTCAGAAGAGACAAAGGTCTGACGCAAAAAACCCTTTCAAAATTGTCGGGTATAAGCCGAGTAACTTTAGGGAAATTAGAAAACGGAGGTGTGATTTCTATTTCTATTAAAACATTGGATATTATTATAAAAACCTTGGGATACGAATTAGAATTTAAATCTAAACAAGGATTTGGCCTTCCAACGTTAGATGAACTTCATGAGCGTCGAGAAAACCGTTAAAATCAGTGAGAGAAGAAAATAAATGAACAATAACAAGCAGCATATTTTAGTCACAGGTGGCGCAGGATTTTCAGACTTCAGCAATCGGAAGGCAAAGGTCAGAAAATGCGTATAAATTCAGCAAAAGATTTAGAAGTGTATAAAAAAGCGTATAGACTAGCGATGGACATTTTTCAGATTAGTAAATCATTTCCTTCGGAAGAAAAGTTCTCTCTAATAAGTCAAATTAGGCGTTCATCCAGATCTGTCTGTTTAAATTTAAGAGAAGCATGGGCTAAACGACGATATGAAGCTCATTTTATTAGCAAACTAACAGACTGTGACGGAGAAAATAGCGAAACGGATTCATCTTTAGATTTTGCAAAAGATTGTAACTATATTACAAAATCCAAACATACAATATTAACAGGTTTAAGTGGTGAAGTCGGTAAAATGTTGGGTGGGATGATTAATAACTCAAAATCATTCATAATAAAAAACAATGAATAATTATTTGAAATCTACTTTCCGTATTCTGACGACTGAATTCTGCTCTCTGACTTCTAATATCAATTCTTTACCATCAAACCAAAGAAGAATAATATGAGAATACTAGTCACAGGTGGCGCAGGATACATCGGTTCCCATGTAGTTTTAGCTTTATTAGATGCAGGATATAAAGTAACCGTTTTTGATGATTTATCTTTGGGATTCAAAAGTAACGTAGATAAAAGGGCAGACTTTATCCAGGGGTCTACCTTAAGTGAGTCTGATTTAAATCAAGCTTTGTCCCAAGGGATAGATGGCGTGATTCATTTGGCCGCATTCAAAGCGGCTGGCGAGTCCATGACTAATCCTGAAAAATATTCCACTAATAATATGACAGGGACACTCAACTTACTAAACGCTATGACAAAAGCGAATGTAAAGCGAATTATCTTTTCTTCTACGGCGGCCGTTTATGGGTATCCGGAGTATTTACCTGTAGATGAGAATCATCCACTTCAGCCTATTAATTATTATGGATACACTAAGCTAATGGTGGAAGAAACTTTAAATTGGTATTCTGAACTCAAAGGCATTTCTTTTGCAGCGCTTCGATATTTTAATGCAGCGGGTTATGATGCAGATGGTCGTGTTCCCAACAAAGAAAAGAATCCTGCGAATTTATTGCCTATTGTGATGGAAGTTGCTTCGGGGATGCGAGAATCTATGTTGGTTTTTGGAAATGATTATAAAACCAACGATGGAACCGGCGTGAGAGATTATATCCATGTTACTGATTTGGCCGATGCTCATGTAAAAGCGTTAGAGTATATTGATGAGAAAGAAGAGAATCTAACCGTCAACTTAGCGACGGGTGTGGGATATTCTGTTTTGGATGTAATTAAATCCGCAGAGAAAGTAACGGGAAAAAAGGTCCCCTACCACATAGTCGATCGACGACCAGGCGACCCCGATGAATTAATTGCTATATCAACAAAAGCAGGTGATTTATTAGGTTGGGATGCGAAGCATTCTCATATTGATACCTTATTAAAAACTATGTGGACGCTTTATAAAAAGGATTGAATAAAAGTCGTTTAATATTTAACTAAATCTCAATTTACATAGATTATCATCAAGGCTCACCGCTTGCCCGCCGTAATGGAAGGAAGGCGGGGAGCCTTTTTTGTTATCCAAAAATTCCAAGTCATTCAGAGCCGCTTGCGACGTGGAATCTTCT
>JABHGY010000128.1 GCA_018671775.1 Fidelibacterota bacterium | reverse complement strand
TACTGCCCAAGTGCAAGTTTTGCACTCGATACCTTGATGAACGAGTTCCCCAATACTTTAATTAGCATAGAATGGCATAGTCCAAGTTATACACCAGGATCATCTGATTTTGATCTTCCTACAGAATACAGTCAGCGAACGGGATATTATGGAATTGGTGGCATACCAGACTCTCAGTGGAATGGCGATTTTAGCCCAGCAGCAGGCGGATACCCCAACGCAAATTGGGAATTAATGTACCCTACATTTTTATCGTATTATAACAATGAAGTAGATCTGGATACACCTTATGAAATCACCATCAATGGTATGGTTGGCTCTGATTATGTTGATTATGACGTAGCCATTACTTTGGATGCTGATCATAGTTCGACCAATGAGGTTGTTCATGCTTTTGTGGTGGAAGATGAAATCTATTCTTATTGGGGTGCTGTTCAAGAATGGCATAATGCTAGAAATGTTGTGAGGGATTGGTTAGACCCAAGCGATGTAAGTATTTCTAACTTTGGAGAAACAGAATCCTTTACGGGAACATTTTCTTTAGGAAGCTCTTGGGTAGAGGACAATGTGAAAATTGTTGCAGTGGTTCAAAATACAAGCACAAAAAAAATCTATCAAGTTAGCTCTGTTCGCATCAATGATATGAATCCTGATATTGATGATGATGGAATATTAAATGTTGAGGATAATTGTCCGCAAATTCCAAATCCAGACCAAGCTGATGAGGATGACGATTTGATTGGCGACGTTTGTGATCAGTGTAATAATAATGTTTATGTTCTTGGAAATATCAATGGAGATACGAATGGGGCTGGTGAACCTATTTTTGATATTTTTGATGTTTTGGCATTAGTGGATTTAACTCTCTCGCCAGGCGTAATGGACGGTTGTGATGCGACAGTAGCCAATATCAATGGCGATGCGAATGGCATGATCAATGTAATGGACGTGATAACCTTGATTAATGCTATCATGAATAATACTTGGGCTACATCCAATACGTCAAATGGAGCTAATGATGGAAATTATGAAATTCAAAAAAATGAATTTACCCAAATCGTCACTTTAAGCAGTGAAGAAAAGATTTCAGGATTTCAATTTGAGATTGCGAGTACTGATTTTTCTTTAGATGAAGCATTTCAATTTGAAATACCCACAGGATGGTCAATGCATTCAACGGAAAATAATGGAGCCATCACCATTTTAGCTTTTGATGAAACGAGTGAAAACGCTTCTCATCAAATTTCATTTAATATGAATCCATCCATTCAAAATATAGAAATGGAAAAATTCATTGTTAGTAATCCAGCTGGACAAAAAATTAATTTAAAACAGATTGAAGAAAGCCCAATTGTTCCGATTTCGTTGCCGGATCATCCTGAGATATGGTCACTATCTCCGAATCCATTCAACCCAGTCTTATCTATTTCTTTTTCCATTCCTTTTGATGCGCAAGCTCGTGTATCTGTTTATAATCTCAGAGGAGAAGAAGTGGCTGTCTTGGCAAATAATCCTATGATGCAAGCAGGGAATCATACATTCCAATGGGATGCAAGCACTCACCCCTCAGGCATGTATTTTGTGCAGATTCAAACGGCAAACGGATTTGATACAAAAAAAGCTTTATTATTGAAATAGTCAGTTGAATTGAGAGGAATCCTCTCATAAATTCACGGGCTTTATTGGAAAGATATATATTCTTTCTAGCATTAAATATGCGCCCGTAGCTTCCCGATAAATCGGGACAGGCAGTTTCGCTACGGTTCACATTTTGTGTGAAATTTAAATATGCGCCCGTAGCTCAACTGGATAGAGTGTCTGGCTACGGACTAGAAGGTTGGGGGTTCGAATCCTCCCGGGCGTACAAAAATGAATTAAGTTTCAATGAATAGGGCATTTATTTAAATAAAGGATTTAAGTAATTGAGGATTTTAGGCGATATAATAACAACTGAAGAATTACTGGAAATTGCCGAAAAAAGTTTTGGGGATTTAGTAAAAGCTGTTGTAGATATTGATAAAGAAATTATCGCTATTGATGCGGAATTACATTCTGACCTTGAAGCACTCTGTCTTGAAAATGGCTCTAGTCAAAATGCGCTATGGGGAATTAATTATTATCCAGAAATGATCGGAGAAGATTTCATTGAATTTGATTCAATGATTAATTTAAGACCCTCTCAAAACAATCGTAGTCGATATGTAGAAAATGAAAATATGCGTAGAGATATTATAGAAATTTCTAAAAAGTGGATTAAAACAATATAATGTCAACTCGGCCCAAAGAACTTGCGAATGAACGCTGGATAAAAATGTCCACTGTAGAACAACTAGCGAATATTGGCAGTGAAATAAGTCGAGCTATTCACTGGCGTAATAAAAATAATATAAAATATACAGAAAATGCAGTTATTCGTTCTTTAGAACTCATCGAACTTACAATCGACTCGAACACAGTCAAGTCTCACTTAAGAGAATTAACCCGCTTACGAGAAGCCATAAACGATTATTTTTTTGGTAACAATGAGTTCTCATCTTCGGACAATTTGTGGAATAAATATTTTGATCATTTTAATTATGCCACAAGATTGAAGCAAAATAAGGTTTGACTTCTATTTCCCTTAATTAGCCATAGGGCTGGCAGTTGTCCCTTCCGAAAATTAAATCTGAAATAAAGTATACAAATCACTATAAAAATATTTCCAGAGTCCGTTCCTGCTCCCCAAACCCCAGTCCCTTCCAAAAACTATTGTCCCTTTTTTGTTTAACTTTATTTGAAAATTTTAAACCACAAACAATATTTTAAACGCACAAAAAATGAAAACAAAAGAATCCTATTTGAAATATGCCGTCATTTTGGCAATCATAACTGTTGTCTATAATATTTTGGAAGGTGTTTCAGCCATTTATTTTGGATTAGAAGATGAAACATTGGCCTTGTTCGGGTTTGGTTTAGATTCTTTTGTAGAAGTGATATCCGGAATCGGAATTTGGCACATGGTATTGCGGATTCAAAAGAATGGGAATGAACAGCAGGATACTTTTGAAAAAAGAGCATTGAAAATTACAGGTTCAACATTTTACTTGCTCACGATAGGATTAGCGATTCCATCCATATGTATTTTATTTACTGGCTCACATCCTGAGACAACCCTTTGGGGTGTCATTATTTCAGGATTATCCATTGGGGTTATGTGGTGGCTGATTCGAGAAAAAAGAATCGTTGGGAATGCGTTGAATTCCGATGCTATTCTTGCCGATGCGAATTGCACAAGAGCTTGTATGCAATTATCGGTGGTTTTAATGATTTCAAGTTTGGGATATGAGTTATTT
>JABHGY010000127.1 GCA_018671775.1 Fidelibacterota bacterium | reverse complement strand
TCCCTGGAAATTACGTGGGCGATATTGGAAATGCGGTTCAAAATCATGCGGAAAATCATGGCTACTCAGTTGTGAGAGAATTGGTAGGTCACGGTATTGGCACGGAATTGCATGAGGAACCACAAATTCCAAATTATGGTCAAGCTAAGCAAGGTTATCAATTACGAGCGGGAATGGTAATTGCAATCGAACCCATGATTAATATGGGTAAAAAAGAAATTTTTACAGGCAAGGATGGATGGTCCGTATATACAAAAGACGGTCAACCTTCAGCTCATTTTGAGCATACACTTGCGATTACAAATAATGGACCGGTAGTTTTAAGTCAACTGACTAAAAACGAAGTAACGGTTGATCAAAAACAGAAGGTAGAAAATAGAAAATGAAAGTTCGCCCATCAGTAAAAAAAATGTGCGCGAAATGCAAAATTATCAAGAGAAAAGGAACTGTCTTGGTAATTTGTGAAAACCCAAAGCACAAACAAAGACAAGGTTAGGAGATTCGAGTGGCGCGTATTGTCGGTGTAGATATACCTCGAAATAAAAAAGTAGCTTATGCTCTGAGATATATTCATGGTATAGGTTTAAGTACAGCAAACAACATTTGTGCAGAGGCGAAAGTTGATCCGGACATGCGTGTCCAGGAGATGACTGAGGAACACACGATTGCACTTCGAGATGCGATTAGTTCTCTGGGTATAAATGTTGAAGGTGAGTTGCGGTCCCAGACTGCGATGAATATTAAAAGATTAAAAGATGTTGGTTCATACAGGGGACTTCGACATCGTCGTGGGCTACCTGTAAATGGTCAACGGACGAAAACAAATGCCCGCACTCGCAAAGGTAAAAAGCGAACAATTGGGCTTGGTAAAAAAGAATAGGAATTATTGTGGCTGATAAAACAACTAAAAAAAAGAAAAAGAAAGTTTCAGATCCTAATGGGATTGCACATGTTAAGTCTTCGTTTAACAATACACATGTAACGTTGACAGATCAAATGGGTAATGTACTTGTTTGGGAAAAAGCAGGAACCTCAGGCTTTAAAGGATCAAGAAAAAGCACTGCTTATGCAGCGACAAAAGCTGGAGAGAAAGCTGCAGAACGTGCATTAGCAATGGGATTAACAAATATTGAAGTAAGAGTTAAAGGCCCAGGTGCTGGTCGTGAATCGGCTATTCGCGCTCTTGCTGTAACCGGATTACAAATTACATCTATAAAAGATGTAACGCCTTTACCTCACAACGGTTGTCGTCCACCAAAGCGTAGACGCGTCTAATCTGGAGAAATGATTTATGGCTAAAACAAAAACAGCAAAAGGGAAATTGGTCCGAAAGTTTGGTGAAAATATTTTTGGTAATCCAAAATATGATAAACTTTTAAACCGAAAACCTTATCAAGCAGGTCAGCATGGACAAGCACGGAGAAGGAAATTGTCCAACTATGGTATTCAGTTGGCTGAAAAACAGAAAATTAAATTCACGTATGGTTTGTTGGAAAAACAATTTAGAAATCTATTCCAAAAAGCAGATAAAATGGAGGGTGAAACAGGAACAAATATGATGCAACTTTTAGAGTGTCGTTTGGATAATGTTGTCTATCGTATTGGTTTCGCACCTTCTAGACCTTCTGCGAGACAAATGGTAAGTCATGCGCACTTTCTCGTTAATGGAAAGAAAGTAAACATTCCATCTTTTCGTGTTAAACCTGGTGACATTATTGAAGTCCGAGATAAAAGTAAAAAAATGGATATTATCCTCGAAGCAATGCGGAGAATAAAAGGTGATATGGATTTAGGCTGGTTAGAGCTGGATAAAGCCAAAATGAAAGGCATCTTTACCGCTATCCCAGATCGGGACGAAATGAATTTAACTGTTAACGAACAGTTAGTTGTTGAACTGTATTCCAAATAAAAATAATTAGGAGCTAATAATTACATGGCACAAGAAACAAAATTTAAAATTGAATTTGACGAAAAATCATTAACCGATACTTATGGTAAGTTTACCATGCAACCTTTGGAACGTGGTTACGGAACCACTTTAGGAAACGCAATGCGTCGGGTAATTATGACCAGTATTCCGGGTGCAGCCATTACCCATGTAAAGATTGATGGTGTTCAACATGAATTTTCAACCATTAAAGGTGTACAAGAAGATGCAGCTGATATCATTATGAATTTAAAGGAAGTCAAATTCAAATTGATGGATAATAATCCTGATAAAATCAATTTAACGATTAAAGGGAAAAAAGTTTTTACAGCGAAAGATCTTCAAAATGTGAGTGATCAATATGAGATATTGAATCCAGATCATTATATCACAGAAGTCAAATCTAATGGAAAATTAGAAATGGAATTACGAATTGGAATCGGCAAAGGCTATGTTTCTGCGGAAGACAATATATTGCCCAATACAACCCTTGGAACCAATGCCATAGATAGTATTTTCAATCCTGTTACAAAGGTTGCTTTTGATGTTAAGCCAGTTCCGGGCGCGAAAGAACCCATTGAGATTTTAACCATGGAAGTGCATACAAATGGATCAATCTCACCTGAAGATGCAACCGCTTATTCTGCAGAATATTTGAGAGAGCATTTGGCTTATCTTGAGGCGATTAGTAATCCAGAAGTATTGGAATTAACCAAGGGCGTTTCTGAGGAAACTATGGCGCTCAGAAAAATAATGAACCAAACGATCGATGAAATGGAGCTTTCTGTTAGAAGTTATAATTGCCTCCAAGCTGCTGGAATTAAATATATCCATGAGTTGGTAAGCAAAGAAGAAAATCAAATGTTGAAATACAAAAACTTTGGTAGAAAATCGCTCACTGAATTGGTTGAAAAATTAGATTCAATGGGCATTCATTTTGGAATGGACGTTGAAAGTATTATGGTGGAAGAAGGCTAAAATGAGACATCGCGTTAAAGGTAAAAAACTTGGACGAGTTCCCGCTCATAGACGAGCGACCCTTGCTAATTTAGCATCAAATTTGATTCTTCATAAAAAAATCAAAACTACTGACGCAAAAGCTAAAGCTCTTCGAATGTTCATTGAGCCACTGGTCACATTTGCAAAACGTGGCGATGTTCATGCAAGGCGACAAGTCATTAAGAAAATTCCAAGAAAAAATATAGTCAATATTTTATTTGACCAAATCGCTTCTGCTTGCGCTGATCGAAATGGCGGATATACAAGAATTACTAAATTAGGCTTTAGGGATAATGACCGCGCTTCGGTATCGCAAATCGAATTTATTGATCTTGTAAAAGAAAATGGAACTGAAGAAGTATCGTCTCAAAAATAAATATTTTTTTTGAATATGATGCGAAAAATATTCAAATCCCAAAAAAGAAGGGTAACATGCTATGTTGCCCTTCTTTTTTTTATCCCACAATGGTTGACGGCAAACAGCACATTCGATAAACGAATATTATGGGTAGTGCGTGATGCCATGACCTCCTCAGAATCCATTGATGAAATGCTTTCATTTGCGAAAGAAAACAATTTCAATCATCTTTTAGTGCAAGTTCGGGGTCGGGGAGATGCTTATTATCAATCTGAATTTGTTCCCCGTTCAACTTTGATTATCAAAGATGACTTTGATCCTTTGGACTATATTCTTTCAAAAGCTGAATCTTTAGATATTGAGATTCATGCGTGGCTCAATATGTATTATTTATGGTCTGCCTCTACAATGCCACTACAAAAAAAACATTTGTTATATACGAATCCAGAATGGTTGGACAAAGATTCATCGCAAAATAATGGCCTTCAACGAACCTTAAAAAATAAGGGGAATGAGGGATTTTATTTAGCACCTACTCACCCTGATGTTTCAAAATATTTAATGGATGTTGTTCGAGAACTTGTTCAAAAATATCCTGTAGATGGCATTCATCTCGATTATATTCGTTTTCATAAATTTGAATATGGAAAGAATCCAATTGGATTAGCATTTTATAATAAACATAGAGAAGAGCCCATGAATCTGAGCCTATCAATGCGAAGTATGCAAAATATTGATTGGAATAGATTTAAGCGAAAATCCGTCACAAAATTGGTTAAAGGCATTTCAAATATCATTCAAGAAAAAAATGAAAATTGTATATTGTCTGCAGCGGTAAAGCCTAATTTATATGAAGCGAAAAATGAGTTTGGTCAAGAATGGGATGTTTGGTTGTTAGCCGGTTATTTAGATTGGGCAATTCCTATGAATTACTTGCCAGAATTAGAAATATTTTCTACCAATATTCAAATCATTGATGATAATCTACCAAAGAAATATCGATCGAAAATTGTGATGGGCTTGGCAACGTATAATCAAAATCCTGATCAAGTAGAGGAAAAAATTAAATTTACACAACAAAGTGGTTTTAAAAATATTTGTCTTTTTTCTTATAATGTATTCAGAGATTCAGATGGGTATTTTGGACAAATTAAAAAACATTTGATTCCCTAATTAATAATTGAGGAGAATAAATTAAATGACAAAAAGAATAATTCATGCACCGACTGGCACTGATCTTGTCTGTAAAAATTGGCAGATTGAAGCCGCATATCGAATGATTCAAAATAATTTAGATCCTGATGTAGCTGAAGACCCAGATGAACTTATTGTTTATGGCGGAAAGGGAAAGGCAGCTAGAAATTGGGAATGTTACGATTTGATTCTCTCAACGCTAAAAAGATTAAATCCAGATGAAACATTGTTAATTCAATCTGGCAAACCAGTTGGTGTAATGCAAACCCATACGTGGAGTCCAAGAGTTTTAATAGCCAATTCTAATTTAGTCCCCAATTGGGCGAATTGGGATCATTTCAATGAGTTGGAGAAAAAGGGACTGATGATGTATGGTCAAATGACCGCTGGTTCTTGGATATATATTGGGACACAGGGCATACTTCAAGGCACATACGAAACATTTATTGCAGCATCCAAAACTCACTTCAATCAAGAAAATTTGGCAGGAAAATTAGTTTTAACAGCAGGATTGGGTGGAATGGGTGGGGCGCAACCTTTGTCAGTGAAAATGGCTGGCGGTGTGTCCATCAACATAGAAGTTGATCCACATAGAATTCAACGTCGATTAGAGACAGAATACCTTGATAAAACGACACATTCATTTGATGAAGCCGTAGATTGGGCTCAAAATGCGGTTAAAGATAAAGAAGCACTTAGTATTGGATTGCTTGGAAATGCTGCAGATATCGTGCCTCTATTTGCAAAAAAAGGTGTCATTCCGGATATAGTTACAGACCAAACTTCAGCCCACGATGAATTAGATGGCTATGTTCCTAATGAAATGTCGTTAAAAGACGCATTAAGCCTTCGCAAAAAAAATCCCAAAAAATATGTCCAGGAAAGTATTCGTGCCATGGGTGAACATGTTCGAGGAATATTAGCCTTAAAAAATAGAGGAGCAATAGCGTTTGATTATGGAAATAATTTACGAGCACAAGCAGAAAAAGCGGGCATTGAAAATGCGTATGATTATCCAGGATTCGTTCCAGCTTATATCCGACCTTTATTTTGTGAAGGGAAAGGACCCTTTCGCTGGGTAGCTCTATCTGGAAATCCTGATGATATATACAGAACCGACGCGTTAGTATTGGAACTATTTCCAGATGATAAACCTTTGCATAATTGGATTCACATGGCGCAAAAAATGGTTAAGTTTCAAGGATTGCCCTCGCGGATTTGTTGGCTAGGATATGGCGGTCGCGCTAAACTGGGTGTGGCGATAAATAAACTTGTGGCATCGGGAGAAATATCTGCTCCTATCGTGATCGGACGAGACCATTTAGATACGGGCTCTGTTGCGTCGCCCTATCGAGAAACTGAATCGATGAAAGATGGATCCGATGCGGTAGCTGATTGGCCATTATTGAATGCTTTAAGTAATACGGCCAGCGGAGCGTCGTGGGTGTCGATTCATCATGGTGGCGGCGTTGGCATGGGTTATGCTATTCACGCTGGACAAGTGATTGTTGCTGATGGAACACCCGAAATGGAACTGCGTCTTCAACGGGTTTTGACCAATGATCCTGGATCTGGTGTCATACGTCATGCGGATGCTGGATATAATGATGCAATTGAGAATGCAAAAAATTGGGGCATTGATATTCCGAGTCACCAAAAATAATATGAGTCTCATCCTAAAAAATATCAAAAATTGCGTAACATGGGATTCAGAGCGTGGAGGTATGCTCATCCATGAAAATATAGATATTGCAATTGAGAAAGATCAAATTGTTGAAATGGGTGCTCATTTAGGCTCAGCTGATCATGCCATTGATTGCTCAAAAAACTTGGTGACGCCCGGTTTTGTTGATTCTCATACTCATCCTGTATTTTTAGAGGGACGAGAAAAAGAATTTTCCATGCGATTGCAAGGTGTAAGCTACGAAGAAATTGCACGTGCTGGAGGCGGTATTGTTTCGAGCGTTTCTGGAGTCAGAGAAGCAAGTGAAGAAATGCTCATTAAAAAAATGACAGAACGGATGGATACATTTTTATCTTTAGGCACCACTACCATCGAAGCGAAAAGTGGGTACGGTTTGGATAAAGATTCAGAATTAAAATCTCTTTCTGTCATTGACAAAGTCAATCAAGCTCATGCGATTGATATTCATCCAACATTTATGGGTGCTCATGCGATACCTCAAGAATTTAAAAATGATCCAAATGCTTATGTTCAATTAATTTGTGAGGAAATGCTTCCAGCTGTTCGCAAACAAGGTATTGCAGAATATTGTGATGTATTTTGTGAAAATGGATATTTTTCCAGTGATATGTCCAAAAAAATCCTTTTGACTGCGAAAGAGCATGGTTTAAAAATTAGACTTCATGCAGATGAATTTCAGAACTCTTTAGCAGCAAATTTAGCAGGGGAATTAAATGCAGTATCAGCAGATCATCTTATGGCAATTAGTGACGAAGGCATAAGAGCGTTGAAGGAAAATAATGTAATCGCAACCTTATTGCCAGGCACAACATTTTTCTTAGGAAAAACAGAATATGCACCTTATGCGAAAATGAAAGCCCTTGGTCTTGATATCGCTTTAGCGACTGATTTTAATCCGGGTTCGTGCCACATACAATCCATGCCATTTATTCTTTCATTGGCTTGTATTTATCTAAAAATGGATATTTTGGATGCCATCAAGGCGACAACAGTGATGGGGGCAAAAGCATTGCAAGTTGAGGACGAAAAAGGCTCCTTAGAAGTAGGGAAGAAAGCGGATATTGTCATTTGGGATTTAGTGGATCCTGTTCAAATTCCATATTCTGTCAGCAAGGATTGTATTGATACTGTAATAAAAAATGGAAAAATATTCAAAAATTCGTAAGGAGCGATTGAACAAGCGAAAGGTGCATTGTAAATTTCGTAGCTTTTTTTGACAGATTTATGATGGCGTCGTACCCAAGCGGTCTAAGGGGCCGGTTTGCAAAACCGTTATTCGCCGGTTCGAATCCGGCCGACGCCTCGCATAAACACATTTAATGGATTGCCCGGGTGGTGGAATTGGTAGACACTATGGACTTAAAATCCATTGTCCGTAAGGACGTGCCGGTTCGAGTCCGGCCTCGGGTACTCGACGAGAAACCCCCATATTTCAGGGGGTTTTCTTTTTTTATAATTGACAAAATATGTCAAAATATGCCAAAATGAACCATAAAATTGTAATGTATAGTGAACATAAACATAAATACGGATCAAGTATAGT
>JABHGY010000126.1 GCA_018671775.1 Fidelibacterota bacterium | reverse complement strand
TGCATTTTGGATAAATTCTGGGGAAATCTTTGTTTGATTGCTTACCATATGGCTGGAAATATAGTAATTTTACTATATAATACAAATACTATATTTAGATAAATAAACCCCAAATGTAGGAAAATTAAAATTGGCTTATAAAAAAGAAAATTCTTTTGGAAATTAGGGCATGAATAAATCAAGTGTATTTATCTTAATTGGTGGTAAAAGCAAACGGTTTGGTTCGCCCAAATGGCAAGCAATCCTTAATGATAAATTAATCTTAGACCATATTTGGGATGCCTGTGATATCTTTGAAAATCGATTCGTGATTGGAAAAGAAAAACCAAAATATTTTGAAAAACCTTTTATTCGGGATGCGCTTGAAATGAATGCGCCGATTAATGGACTTTATACAGCTCTAAAAAATGCACAGTCAGATTGGGTTTTATTCCTCTCCTGCGATTTGCCCTTAATTACACCCAAAATATTTGAAAAACTTTGGAAATCAAAAACTGATAATTGTGATATCGTCATTCCAAAAGCTAATAACAAAACACAAGTTACCTGCGGATTTTACCATAAACGAATTTTGCCAAAATTAGAATCCGAAATTCAAAAAAAACATTATAGTTTATATAAATTACTGGAAATGATAGAAACAACTTTTATCGATTTTGGCGCCGATGATCGATTTATAAATATGAATACAAAAGCTGATTTAGAAAAAATTAAGCGTCTAAGCTAAATAGCTTTCTCGTATTCTCACTCGTTTTCTCTGAAATTTCTTCTAAAGAAACGTGATGAATCTCTGCTAATTTTTCTGCAACAAGTCGTGTTCGCCCAGGAATGTTTGGTTTTCCTCGAAAAGGAACGGGACTCAAATATGGAGAATCTGTTTCAACAAGAATACGATTTAAAGGTATCATTTTAGCAATATCTGGAAGGTGGCTGTTTTTGAAAGTGAGATTCCCGGAAAATGAAATATAATAGCCCATGTCTAAAAAATCCTGGGCCGTTTTCAAATCACTGGAAAAACAATGAGCAACCCCATTGCCATTGCCATTTTTATTTAATACACGAATCGTCGCTTCGTCAGCATCTCGATTGTGGAAAATAATGGGCTTCTCTAGTATTTGTGCCAATTTAATTTGTTCAATAAAAATCCGCTCTTGCACTTTTGGGTCGGAGTGATTTCTGAAAAAATCTAAGCCCATTTCGCCACAAGCCACCATGCGTTCAAAAGACATTAAATCGCAAATTTGGTCCGTATAATCTTCTGGAGCATCTTTCGCATCATGTGGATGAATTCCAGCCGTGCCATAAATACGCGTATCCGTTTCCGATAAGATTAAACATTCTCTCGAATCATCCAAATTTGTTCCTACACAAATAAATTGCCCAACACCCATTTCTTCAGATTGGCGCAACACTTCGTCCAAATTATTTTTGATTTCAGGGTAAAAAAGGTGGCAATGGGTATCAATTATCATTCTGGAATTTACATATAGCATTTCGTCAATGAGATAAATTTTCATTCAATGAGTATTCAATTTCAGATAATATGAGATTAAAATTTTACCTAGAATATTATATTATCAATTATAGTTTACCGTGTTAGAATTTTAAGGAATATATAGAATGCTCGATAGTTTATTAGCAGGTGTAGTATTATTTACATCTTTTGCCATGCGAATATCAAATGTTAAGCCAAACCTCGATGATTATGAAATTAGTGTGGGATTTAAAAAAGATTATTTATAATATTTGATTCTTAAAAAAATATGAAATCGACACTCAACACATTTACCTTTTCATTTATTCTTTTATTGATGGCAAATTGTGGTTATCAAGATAATGGGTATGTCTATAATGGAATTACGGAAACGGTTATTGACTCATCAGGCTTATTTATCATTTTGAGTAAAGACACAAATGACTGGAAATATGAAATTACACCACTTATTGAATACACTCATCCTATTCCAACTGAAATCGAAATTGGGCCTGCATTTCCAAACCCTGTTTCCGATACCACTTTTATCCAATTAACTTGGCCAAACCAAAACCATATCAATATATTCATTAAAGATGAATTGGGTGATATAATTAAAATTATTAATAACGACACCTTATCACCAGGATACTGGTTATATTCCTGGGATTTAAAAAATGATGATGGGGAAAAAGTCCCTTCCGGTATGTATCGATGTTTTTATGATTGGGAATTCTATTGGGGGATTGATTCTTCATTCCATACGGCAAATGGTTATGGAGATATTCAGGTTCAGTAGGATATTCACACTCTACAAAATAAAAATATTAACATTTCTCAGCACATTTAATACCATCAATCGCTGCTGAAATAATTCCACCGGCATATCCTGCACCTTCTCCACAGGGGAATAATCCCTTTATTTGTGGATGTTCCAAAGTAACTCTATCTCTTGGAATTCGAACAGGCGATGATGTTCTACTTTCTGGAGCATGGACGACTGCATCGTTGGTTAAATAGCCTTTCATTTGTTTCCCAAACTGCTTAAACCCTTCTTGTAAATTTTGATAGATAAATGAAGGTAAAACATCTTTTAATTTTGCAGAAGTTGTTCCCGGGAAATAGGACGTTTTAGGAATATCAGATGATAATTTATTTTGAGTAAAATCGACTAATCTTTGCGCTGGAACTTTTTGAGTTTCACCACCTATTTCCCATGCAGTTTGCTCGATCTTCTTTTGAAAATACATTCCTGCTAAAGGTCCATATTTTGAAAATTGAGCAAAATCTTCAAGAGTGAGTTCAACTACAATCCCAGAATTAGACGTTTCATAATCTCTATTCGAAGGAGACCAACCATTTGTTACAACTTCACCTGGTTGTGTTGCACAAGGTGCTATAATTCCACCCGGGCACATACAAAATGAATAAACACCTCTGCCATTTATCTGTTTAACAATGGAATAAGCTGAAGGAGGTAAATATTCCCCTCTCGTTTTACAGTTATATTGTATTTGGTCAATCAGTTCTTGACGATGCTCAACCCTTACGCCAAGAGCAAATGCTTTGGCTTCTATCTCAATTTCTTTTTTATACAATAATTCAAAAACATCTCTAGCAGAATGGCCTGTGGCTAATATTACTTTATTGGCATCAATGATTGTGCCATCTTGTAACTCTACACCATAAATAGCATTATTTTTTATCAGGATATCTATGACACGACTGTTAAACAACACTTGACCACCAAACTCAATAATGGTCTCTCTTATAGCTTGAATAATTTTAGGTAATTTGTTGGTCCCAATATGAGGATGTGCTTCAATCCGAATGTTAGGTGAAGCGCCATGCTGAACTAAAATATCTAATATTTTATTTACATCGCCTCTCTTTTTACTTCTTGTATATAATTTCCCATCAGAAAAGGTTCCAGCGCCTCCTTCACCAAAACAATAGTTCGAATCTTCATTAACAATATGTTCTTTAGTTAATTTCGCAATATCAATCCGTCTGCTTCTAACATCTTTCCCTCTTTCAAGAATAATGGGTTTTAACCCCTTTTCAATTAAGTTCAATGCAGCAAAAAGTCCCGCAGGACCAGCCCCAACAATAATAACAGAATCCTGATTGCTTACATCTTTATAATCAGGACTATTTTCTTGCTTTTCTTTAAATACTTCATTGATATAAACAGCAACGCTTAAATTGATTTTTGTTACCTTTTGCCTTGCATCAATTGAACGTTTTAAAATAACGATTTGTTTTATATCAGATATCTCTGTACCGCATTCTTTTGATACCACTTTTAATAATAAATCAGATTTAGCGGCGACTTCTGGTAGGAGTTGGAGTTGAATATTTTTTATCATGAATACAAAACTACATAATACTTTAGATTAATCTTATTATTCATGTGTACGAAAAAAACTATTTTGGAATTACAAAACTAAAGTATTTAATACAATATCCATTTTAATAAATCACAGGTATAATTATTATTATCTATTATTTAAATGACGCTTTAATAGTAAAGGCAAAATAACAAAAATCGATTAGACCCGTTTTTAGTTTTTTATACTTTTTATCTGAATACCTAACTCATCTAATTGAATCGTATTCACATTACTAGGACTTTCATCCATGAGAGATGTTGCAGAAGTTGTTTTTGGAAAAGCAATCACGTCACGAATATTTTCAGTCCCAGCTAGCAACATAACCAAACGATCAAAACCAAAAGCAATTCCCCCGTGAGGTGGGGCACCATAACTGAGTGCTTCAACTAAAAAGCCAAATTTTTCTATAGCTTCTTCCTTGCTTAAGCCCAAAAGAGAAAAAACTTTTTCTTGTATTTTTGGCGAATGAATTCGAATCGAACCACCGGCAATTTCGTAACCATTCATGGTCAAATCGTAACCACGACTTAGTGCTTTTCCTGGCTCAGTATCCAATAGTATTAAATCTATTTCTCTCGGTGCTGTAAATGGATGGTGGATAGCGACAAATCTTTTTGCTTCATCATCATAATCAAACATGGGGAATTCTGTGATCCAAACTGGCTTAAAATCACCCGAATTTGCAAGAGATTCTCGCTTCGCTATTTTCACCCGTAAATGTCCTAGCGCATTTAAAGTAATTTTAGATTCATCCCCAATCATAAAAAGGATATCGCCCTCATTCATGCCCAAATTTTTCCACATGGATTTTTGAATATCTTCAGAAAAGAATTTAGAAATCCCACCGACAAATTTTCCATCATCACCTTTCATCCAGGCTAAACCCTTGGCTTTATATTTTTTGACAAAATCGGTGAGTTCATCTATATTCTTTCGAGAATATTTCGCGCCATCATTTACCCGTATAGCTTTCACCTTTTCAGCTGATTTAAATGCGTTAAAATCTGAAGCATCTGTAAATGATTTCACATCCAAAAGTTTCATTTCATAACGGAGATCTGGTTTATCAGAACCATAGTTTTCCATGGCATCGGCATAAGTCATTCTTGGAAAAGAATCTGGCAAATCAATATTTATTACTTTATTGAAGACATGTTTCGTTAAGCCCTCCATCTTTTCAAAAATATCTTCTTCATCCACAAAAGATAATTCCATATCAATTTGTGTGAATTCAGGCTGGCGATCTGCGCGTAAATCTTCATCGCGAAAACATTTTACAATTTGAAAATATCGATCATAGCCCGAGATCATAAGAATTTGCTTATAAAGCTGTGGAGACTGGGGAAGTGCATAAAACTTGCCCTTATGAATTCGACTTGGGACCAAATAATCTCGCGCACCCTCTGGCGTGGACTTCATAAGCATTGGCGTTTCAATTTCAATAAAGTTTTTCTCAGATAAATAGCTTCTTACGAACTGATATGTTTCATGACGAATTAGCATATTCTTTTGCAGTTCCTCCATTCTGAGCTCAAGGTAACGATATTTTAAGCGCAGATTTTCTTCTGCATTTTCACGATTGCTTAGTACAAACGGAAGGGGGGCAGCCTCGTTTAACATAATATATTCCGAAATATTTACTTCAATTTCGCCTGTTTTCATTTCTGGGTTTATTGCTGATTCATCCCGCGCCTGCACTTTTCCTTTAATGGATAAAACGTCTTCCATTGATAATTTTTTAACCGCATCAAAATCTCCGGAAAAAGAATCGGCATTAAATACTAATTGTGTTTTGCCAAACCGATCTCGTAAATCCACAAACACAACTTGTCCATGCAATCTGACTGTATTTACCCACCCATTTAATTGTATCTTTTCGCTAATATTTGATGTTTGAAGTTCACCGCAGTGATGTGTTCTTTTGTACATAATGTTCCTATTTTTTCATATAAAAAAACCGCTCAGAAATTACGAGCGGTTTTTAATGGATTCAGTTTGAATTGTAATTTATTTTTTTGAAATTTTTAATCGATTGACAGCTCTCAATAAGGCTATATCTCTTCTTGCTTCGTCAATATTTTTATTTGAACCTACTCGTCTATTTTTAGCACGTTTCAAGGCTTCTTCAGCTCGTTTTGTATCAATATTTTTTGATGCTTCTACCGTTTCTAAAAGCATCTTGACTCGATTTTGTGATATTTCTACAAATCCACCACTGGTTGCAAGCCACTTCACTTTTCCATTCGTTTCTACTTTTATCTCACCCACACCTAAAGCAATAATGCCTTCACGATGATTGTGCATAATACCAAAAGAACCATCCAAGCCGGGGCAACGTAAATAGGATATTTTTCCTTGATCCAGGAGACTTGTGGGAGTTACAATTTCAAGTTGAAAAACGTTCATTATGCAACAGATTTCTTATGTTTTTCAATGGCTTCATCCAATGATCCAACATAAGCAAAAGCATTTTCTTGGAGTTCATCAACTTCACCATTTAAGATGGCTTCAAAACCAGAAACCGTATCTTCCAAACTAACATATCGTCCAGGGGTTCCTGTAAACTGCTCTGCAACAAAGAATGGCTGGGACATAAATTTTTGCATTTTCCGTGCTCTTGCCACCGTGTTTTTATCATCATCTGATAATTCATCCATTCCCAAAATTGCAATAATATCTTGTAAATCTTTGTATTGCTGCAATACAATTTGAACTTGTCTAGCAACATTATAATGACGATCGCCAATGATACGTGGATCCAAAATTCGAGAGGTTGAAGCTAAAGGATCGACCGCAGGATAAATGCCCAACTCAGCAATTTTTCTTTCTAATACCGACGTTGCATCTAAGTGAGCAAAAGCCGTCGCAGGAGCAGGATCAGTTAAATCATCCGCAGGCACATACACCGCTTGCACGGAAGTAATGGATCCTTTTTTTGTAGAAGTAATTCGTTCTTGCAAATCACCCATTTCTGTCGATAATGTGGGCTGATATCCCACAGCAGAAGGCATACGGCCTAATAGTGCTGATACCTCTGATCCGGCTTGGGTAAACCGGAAAATATTATCAATAAACAGAAGCACATCTCGGCCTTCATCATCTCGGAAAAACTCTGCCATTGCCAAACCACTTAAGGCTACACGCAAACGGGCTCCAGGTGGCTCATTCATCTGACCAAAAACCATGGTGGTTTTATTAATCACACCTGATTCTGTCATTTCGTTATAAAGATCATTTCCTTCTCTCGTCCGCTCACCAACACCAGCGAATACAGAATATCCACCATGCTCGGTGGCAATATTTCGGATCAATTCCTGAATCAAAACCGTTTTCCCAACACCCGCACCACCAAACAAACCTGTTTTTCCACCACGTGTATAAGGCTCCATTAAATCCACAACTTTTATACCTGTTACCAGCATTTCAGTTGAAGTCGATAAATCTTCGTGCTTCGGAGCAGCTCTATGGATCGGATATTTCTTTTCTGTTTTACATTCGCCTTTTTGGTCAATGGTGTTTCCCAAAACATCAAATAGTCGCCCTAAAGTTTCTTGTCCAACCGGAACCATAATCGGCTCACCCGTATCAACAGTTTCATGTCCACGGACTAATCCATCTGTTGAATCCATGGCGACGGTCCGCACATTTCCATCTCCAAGGTGCTGGGCTACTTCTAAAACTAAGATACCCTCTTCGCCACGATCAACGGTAAGCGCATTATAAATACTGGGGAGGTGTCCGCCTGCAAAAGAGACGTCAACCACTGCACCCATAACCTGTGAAATTTTTCCTGTCATTGACATAAACTTCGTTTCCTTTTTTCGTTTAATCTGATAAAGCTTCCGCGCCACTTACAATCTCGAGCATTTCGGTTGTAATCGCAGCTTGACGGGCTTTGTTGAATTGTAATGTTAAATCTTTAATCATATCTTGCGCATTGGTTGTGGCATTTTCCATGGCCATCATTCGCGCCGCTTGCTCACTGGCATAAGATTCCAAAAGATATTTCCACATCTGAACATTTAAATGTCTAGGAATCAGAGACTTGACCAATATTTCTTTTGAAGGTTCATATAAACGATCCGAAATCGATGACTCTTTTTCATCATAGCTTAGCGGGAGTAAAACTTCAGATTTTACTTTTTGCTGACCCACACTGATGAAATAATTATAGAGTACGTGGATTTCATCAACTTTGCCGCTTACAAAATGATCCACAATACTTCGTCCAATTTTCATGGCGCTATCAAATTCCATATCCGACCAAAAATCAACGTGGCTTTCGATTATTGTATATTCTCGACGCTTAAAATAATCTCTTGCTTTTTTTCCGATACAGAACAAATCTACATTCTCTTTCCCAAAAGTATCAATTTCGTTTTGAGCAGCCTTCAGAATATTTGCATTGAAAGAGCCTGATAATCCTCGATCGGCCGCGACAATAACATAGGCTTTTCGTTTGATTTCTCGCACATCCAATAGTGAAAATATCTCTCTATCCACATCGGGTAAGATATGATGAATCACTTCCTCTAAGCTTTGACTATAGGGACGTGCTTGCTCCATACGTTCTTGCGCACGACGCATTTTAGCAGCAGAAACCATCTTCATGGCTTTCGTCACTTTTTGAATGCTTTTTACGGATTTAATCCGATCCCGAATGTCTTTCAGGTTTGCCATGACTTATGCAGTAAATCCTTTTTTAAAATCACCAATCGCTGTTTTTAATGCCTCTTCCGTTTCTTCGCTAATACTACCTTCACTCACAATGGCGCTAAGTGCTTTAGAAACATTGGCTTCAAGATAATCAGAGAGCCCTTTTTCAAAGTCTGCTACTTTTCCAATTTCTATGTCATCTAAAAACCCTTTGGAAGCAGCAAAAATAATTGCAATTTGTTTTTCCACATTCATAGGAACATATTGATTTTGTTTCAAAATTTCTACCATTCGCTCACCGCGAGTCAATTGGGCTAAAGTAGATTTATCCAAGTCCGATCCAAATTTTGCGAATGCTTCTAATTCACGGTATTGAGCTAAATCTAATCGAAGTGTTCCTGCCACAGATTTCATCGCTTTAATTTGGGCATTTCCACCCACACGAGAAACGGACAATCCCACATCAATCGCAGGACGAATCCCTGAATTGAATAAATTTGTCTCTAAGTAAATTTGTCCATCTGTAATAGAAATCACATTGGTCGGAATATAAGCAGAAACATCTCCTTCTTGTGTTTCAATAATTGGGAGTGCTGTTAAAGAACCTCCCCCTAAATCATCTGAAAGTTTAGACGCGCGTTCCAATAAGCGACTGTGAAGATAGAATACATCACCTGGGAAAGCTTCACGTCCTGGAGGCCTTCTTAAAACCAAGGACATTTGTCGGTAGGCAACTGCCTGTTTTGACAAATCATCATACACGATAAGTGCATGCTTTCCACCATCTCTAAAATATTCTCCCATAGCCGCACCAGCATAAGGTGCAATATATTGAATCGGCGCAGGATCAGATGCATTTGCAGCGACAACGGTTGTGTATTCCATCGCTCCGTTTGCTTCCAATTCGCCTACCAAAGTCGCCACAGTTGAGGCTTTTTGCCCAATCGCAACATAAATACAATAAACGGGTTTATCTGTTTGATGGGTATATTTTTGATTGATAATCGTATCAATGGCGACCGCAGTTTTACCTGTTTGTCTATCGCCAATAATCAATTCACGTTGACCGCGACCCACAGGGATCATACTATCAATAGCCTTAATGCCTGATTGTAAAGGCTCGGTTACCGGTTGGCGAGCCATTACGCCCAAAGCTTTACGTTCAATAGGAAGAGAGTGAGGTGTGTCAATAGGTCCTTTTCCATCAATGGGTTGACCCAAAGGATTCACAACACGTCCAAGCATCGCTTCGCCCACAGGGACTTCAACAACCTTACCTGTTCGTTTTGCAAGATCGCCTTCCTTTACGAGACGTGTTTCGCCAAAGAGCACGAGGCCAACATTATCAGCTTCTAAGTTTAAAGCCATACCAAATACACCGTTGGGTAGCTCAACCAGTTCTGAACTCATTACATTTTCTAAACCGCTTACGCGTGCAACGCCGTCGCCAATTTCTATCACTTCACCTACTTCTGTGATATCGATGGCACCCTCATACTTTTCGATTTGTTCTTTAATTAATTGTGTTATTTTATCTGTCTGTATTTCCATTTTCTTCCTTAAGCATTAGGATTGCATTAAATTAGAGCGCAAGCCATTCAGTTTATTTTGAATGGATGCATCCAAAAATATATTATCTATTCTTAACTTAATTCCACCCATCAATTTTTTATCAATTACAAAATCTAAGTCTGTTGTTTTCCCTAAGATTGACTCCAACGAAGTCTTAAGCTTAGCAGCTTCAACGTCATTCATCTCATCCGCCACGTGTGCTGTTACAGAAATTTTATTTAGCGTTTCTTTTACCTTTGCGTGAACCAATTTCCCCGTATTTAATATCAATTTCCCCGCCTGGACGCCTGAAACCATTCCTATAAATTCAATCATAATTGGATGACAATCGTCCCCCAATATGGCACGCAAAGATTGCTTTTTTTGATCCGCCGAAATTCGCTTCGATAAAACAAAAGATCGAAATTGCGCATGGCTTTGAATCAACTTTTCTACAAGAAAAAAGGACTCATCCAGCGCAATTAAAGCATCTATCTTTTCTGCTGCTCCACACAAAATATTGGCATACTGCTTTGCGGTAAATTTAGGCTTCATATCCTTTAATCTTTTGCAAAGACTCATCAATTAAAGATTGATTGTCTTCTTTGCTCAGGTTTTTTTGAATCAGTTTTTCTGCCACCTGAATCGCAAGATTTGCAACCTCACTTTTAATTTCAGTAATCGCTTTTTCTTTTTCGATTTGGATTTGTTTTTCTGCTGATTCAATAATCCCTTTTGCTTTTTCTTGCGCCTGACGGATGGTATCTTCTTTTACTTTTTCCGCAGCCACTTTACCCTCAGCCAATATAGATTGAGATTCTGCCCGTGTTTTTGCTAATTGTTCGTCTGACTCTTGGCTTAGTTTCTCTAGTTTTTTTTGTGCTTTCTCTGCATCAACTAAAGAGGATCTTATCAAGTTTTCTCGATTTTCCAACGCTTTTAAAAGGGGTTTCCAGGCAAACTTTGCCAAAACACCAAATAAAATGAGAAAGGTGATAATAGTCCATATAAATAGACCTGGGTCTAATCGAACCAATGGGTTCGGAGCATCAGATGTTCCATGAGCTTCTGTCGTCTCATGTAGCACCTGCGCTCCGTGATTTCCCGAATGTTGTTCCATCATACTTTATTAATGTTTCTGTTTTACAGAATTAACATTAAGAAAGTAAACACTTCTGCGAGAATCGCAACACCTTCCAAGAGGAAGAGTGGCAAGTTCACAGCAGCTGTAATTTTATCAGCAGCTTCAGGTTGACGGGCGATGCTCTCTGCTGCTGCAGATGCAAATTTCCCAATACCTAGACTAGCGCCAATAACAATTAATCCCATACCAATTGGGAGGAATATAGTTGCTTGCATTTCCATTTTGATTTCCTTTTTCTTTATTTAATGATGAACGTTAATTGCCATACCTACAAATACCGCTGTAAGCAATGTGAATACATATGCTTGTACTAATATAACAATGATTTCTAAACCCGAAATTGCTACAGCCATTGGAACGGCGACAAATGCGACACCAACGCCAGCAGCAGTACTATGAAACATTTCGCCAAAAATGGCCATGAGAGATAAAAGAGCTAAAAGGGCAATGTGCCCTCCAGTCATATTCGCTGCCAAACGCATGGTTAAGGCAAATGGCTTTACGATGAGCCCCATTAGTTCAATGGGAATTAGAATAATATAAACAGGCCAGGCAAGTCCATGTGGCACCAAATTTTTCCAATGTTTAATAAACCCGTGTGCTTTTGTTCCTGCAATCATGATAGTAAAAAACGTAACCACGGCTAGGGCGCCTGTTACGTTGAAATTCCCCGTTGCGGTTGTTCCGCCATGCAATAAATGATTGACCATTGAATCTGCTTGAGTATTAAGAGCAAAACGATCTAATAAACCCAGAACATCAAAAATTGGAATCATGCCGATGGCGTTTGAAAATAAGATAAAAAAGAAAAGTGTAAAAATTAAAGGCGACCAAGTATTTACCCATCGAGTCCCCACATTAGGCCTTACAATTGAATCTCTGATAAAAACAATCACCATCTCGATTAAATTTGCTAATCCACTGGGAATCATTTTCTTGCCATTTACATATCGGCGCACAGGTATAATCACGGTCACTGAAACCAAAAGAGCGACAAGCCATAACATAAAAACATGTTTTGTCACAGAAAAATCAATGCCAAAAATTGTTGGCAAATGAAGGATCGGGTGTGCGATATCCGAGTTGGTAACGTGGTGAATAATGTTGGGGCCAACCTGCTCCATGACACCCCCAGAAACTGCAGTACTCATTCTAAATTATTTTCTATTTTATTTTTGATTTCGTTTGTAAGACAATGGCTTCTAAGATGTGAAGCCCTATAAAAAAGCCTGCAAAGCTAAATACAAATGGGTATGGAGAGAAAGAATAAACTTTAATAATTATGATAAAATAAATTGGGTAAATCAACATTTTTAACCCAAAACTAATCATCATCCATTTTCGCACAATGTCGTGAGACATTTTATCAAACTTAGAAAATAGTCGAATAGTGAAGAAACCAACACTCGCTGGGCCCAGAAATCCAAAAAGCACTTCTTTAAACCATTCTGGCTTGAGTCCTGAAACAATTCCAACAATTCCAAAGCATGCAACTAACGCATATAAATAGAGTCTCATTTATTTCCCCAAATTGTTTTTGCGAGTTGGTAAAATCCAGAAATAATCCCTAAAAATACACCCGCTAATAAAAATCCTGGTTTAGTATCGTATCGTCCATCAAGATAGTAACCCAATCCGCCGAATAACAATACGCCACCAATTAAAGCATAAGAGGCACCCGCTGCTGGTCCTGATTTTTGAACCATCTTTTGAAAATAAGATAAAGATTTTAGTGTATGATTCTGACTAAACTCTTGATCAAGTTCTTGTTTCAAAATAAACCTTTATACCTCAGCCGTTTGTGTTTGATTTGGTGAAACAAGATCACATTTTCCCTCGAATTTAGCACCATCTTCAATATGTAATTTTTGATAAATAATATCGCCCTTCAACACACTCTCTTCCCCCAAAATCACCTGTCCTTTTGCAGTTACATTTCCTGTTACCTGTCCGCTAATCTGGATGTCACTCCCAAATATATTTCCATAAACAATGGCGCCTTTCGCAACGCGAACTGGGCCGAAACTTGTTACGTCGCCTTGAACATTTCCATAAATAATGATGCCTTCCTGTAAATCAATGGAACCAGCCACGATCGCATCCGCTCCAATCATCGTATGCACATTTTGAAAATTAATATTAGCCATTTTTTGTCGTTAAATCTTTCAATTTAAAAGCTGGAAAGTAATCCATTGGGTCCATGGCTTCTCCATCTTTCCATATTTCATAATGCAAATGAGGCCCCGAGGAGTTTCCTGTATCTCCAGACAAAGCAATAACTTCTCCTCTGGCGACTCTTTCTCGTTGATGTTTCAAATTTCTCTTATTGTGACCATAATGGGTAAAATACCCATCCCCATGATACAAAATAACAACATTCCCTTGATCATATGTCCAGTCAGAAAACACCACCAATCCGGCGGCAGAAGCTTGGATGGGTTCTCCTTCTTTGACAACAATATCAATACCATAATGCCCTCTACGAATAAAGAGACTATTTTGATCTGTTCGTTGAGAAATATATCCAGAAATAGGGGGAACTGAAGGAATGTTTTCAATATAGGATATAGCTTTCTTTCTAGAGGCGCCCTTACCTCCAGCACTGGAATCTTGAGGTAAATCTAAATTTGTTCCCAAGGAATTGCGAATCAATTCATCCATTTGATGAAGTCGATTTAAATCTCGACTGAGCTCCAAAATCTGAGATCGCTCCGACACAAAATGCTCAAACTGGATTTTCATCGATTCATATTGCGACGCCTTTGGAATATAAAATAATAACAACCCAATCGTGAGGCAAAAAAAGACCACGCCCAATACAATGAATCCTTTTAATCTAAATCCAGTAATACGATATCGTCTTGTTTTTCCATCATCGTCTGGAATAAGAATTGCTGTATATTTAGAACTCACTTTAAAATTTTAATCCAAGGTATTGATTAAATCTAGGAGCCGCTCCAAATCATCTTTTGAAAAATAAATGATTTCGATGCTCCCGCCTTTTTTCTTCGGCTTTACTTTTACCTTTGTGCCCAAAATCGAAATAAGCTGATTCTCAAGCGCACGAATCTGGGGAGAAACTTTTTTCTTTTTTGCAGAAGTTTGTTTTTTGCTGGCCGAATCTTTAACCAAGAATTCTACCGCACGTACAGATAAATTGTCTCGTAGAATTTTTTGCCAAAGTTGCATCATGGCATGATTTGTTTTGGCTTGCAGAATCGCCCGGCCGTGCCCTGCAGAGATGTCTCTATTTCGAAGGCTTGTCCTAATTTCGGGGGGTAGCTTCAGCAAACGAAGTGCATTTGAAACGGTAACACGTTTTTTCCCTACGGCCTTTGCAATGGCTTCATGGGATAAATTATGCTGGCTGTTTAATACCGCATATCCTTCCGCTTCTTCCAAAGAATTCAAATCTTCTCGTTGAATATTTTCGATAAGAGCGAGTTCCATGACTTCTGCAGCATCTGTTACCGTAATAATATAAGCAGGAATGGATTTTAAACGCAATTTCTTTGCGGCACGCCAACGCCTTTCCCCCGCAACAAGTTCAAACCCTTTTGGGATTTTTCTAACCGTCACTGGCGTAATGATTCCCTTTTCTTTGATCGAAGCCATCAATTCCTGTAAAGCATCTGTATCAAAATCACGTCGGGGTTGGTTTGGGTTTGAGAAAATATCTTTTAATGGAATAGCAGAAACGCCTGGCTTTCCCTTCTTTTTTGGGGCTGCTTTTTTCTTGGTTTCTGGTTCGGGCCGAATCAGTGCTTCTAAACCTCGGCCTAATCGCTTAACTGACACGCTGTAATAACTCCTCTGTTAAATTCATATAATCCATTGCTCCTTTTGAACTGGCATCATACAATAAAGCGGGCTTTCCAAAACTGGGCGCCTCACTGAGCCTTACGTTACGATGGATAAGTGTTTTAAACAATTTGTCTTTAAAATAACCTTGCACCTCTTCTAAAACTTGTTTCGATAAATTTAATCGATTATCATACATGGTCATCAAAACACCTGCGATCTCTAATTTTTTATTTAAGTGCCTCTGAACAAGTCGCACCGTATTCAAAAGTTGTCCCAATCCCTCCAATGCATAATATTCACTTTGAATTGGGATTATGATAGCACTGGATGCGGTGAGCGCATTGATGGTGAGCAAACCTAAAGAAGGCGGACAATCAATGATAATAAAAGCATATTTATCTTTGATAGATTTTAGACATTTTTTTAATTGATATTCTCTCGCCATTATACTGACCAATTCAATTTCCGCTCCCACTAAATCGTGGGTAGACGCGACTAAATCTAAATGTGGAAATTTTGAGGAGGTGATGGCATCCTTGATGGGCAAATCTTTTATGAGTACATCATAAATAGTTGCCATTGGCTTATCAGTAATATCCATTACTCCTGTCGTTGCATTGGCCTGTGGATCTAAATCAATCAAAAGCGTCTTTTCTTCTGAAACGCCCAAACTGAGCGCTACATTAACAGCTGATGTGGTTTTTCCCACCCCGCCTTTTTGATTTGTGAATGATAGTATGTATCCCATAAAATAATAATCCGATTTTTTCGGACTTGGAATTTATATCTTTAATGTTTAATTGTGAATTGTTAATTATCAATTTCACCTGTTATTCATTGTAAATTTAGCAAAGGATTATCTGAAAATATTAGAGTGAGACACGCATGAAAGCTTTAGTCAAAAAATCTCCCGAACGTGGCATTTGGATGGAATCAGTTCCTGTTCCTATTTGTAAAACAAATGATGTAAAAATTAAAATTACACACACAGCTATTTGTGGGACGGACTTACATATATATAAATGGGACGAATGGTCTCAACGTAATATCAAACCGCCATTAGTCACTGGACATGAATTTTGTGGTATTGTGGAAGAAATCGGTGCTGGCGTTACGCATTTTAAAATTGGCGACCGGGTTTCTGGTGAAGGACATATTACGTGTGGCTACTGTCGAAATTGTCGTGCTGGAAAGCGACACTTATGCCATAAAACGATTGGAATTGGAATTCATCGAGACGGTGCTTTTTCTGAATATCTTGTCATGCCAGAATCCAATGTCTGGCCCATCCATCCAGAAATCCCATCGGAAATTGCTGCGTTTTTTGATCCTTTTGGAAACGCCACCCATACAGCCCTTTCTTATGAAATGGTGGGCGAAGATGTGCTCATCACTGGCGCCGGACCTATTGGGATTATGGCAGTGGCCATCTGCAATTTTGTTGGTGCTCGTCATGTGGCCATTACGGATGTAAATGACTATCGACTTGCTTTAGCAAAAAAAATGGGTGCATCGTTGACTCTCAATGTAAAAAAGGATAAAATTGAAGATGCAATTACAAACCTCGGTATGTCCAATGGATTTGATGTGGGTTTAGAAATGTCCGGTAATCCCCAAGCCTTCAAATCAATGCTTAAAAATATGTACCACGGTGGACGGATTGCCCTTTTGGGATTGCTCCCCAAATCGACTCAAATCAATTGGGATGATATCATTTTTAAAGGACTTCATGTAAAAGGGATTTACGGGCGAGAGATGTTTGAAACTTGGTATAAAATGACTCAAATGCTCCGTAGCGGTTTGGATATTTCTCCTGTTTTGACCCATACTTTTCCCATTGATGATTTCCAAAAAGGATTTGATATTATGGAATCAGGCGATTGTGGAAAAGTTGTTTTAGAATGGGGTGATGAGTAGAAGGTTGTAAAGTTGTAAATAAGAAAGTAGAAAAAATATGAATAAAGCCAAAACCATTTTTACAGAAACCCTTTCCAAAATTGAGTCAGAAGGGCTCTATAAAAAGGAACGAATCATCATCACGCCTCAAGGGGTCAATATCGCGACGCTAGAAGGAGGCAATGTGCTCAATTTTTGCGCCAACAACTATTTGGGATTAGCAAATCATCCTGAGCTAATCACTTCCGCAAAACAGGCTTTGGATGAACATGGTTTTGGCATGGCTTCCGTGCGATTTATTTGTGGAACGCAAGATTTACATAAATCCTTAGAAAAATCGATCTCAACTTTTCTCAAAACGGATGATACCATATTATATACGAGCTGTTTTGATGCAAATGGCGGATTATTTGAAACATTACTCGGCCCTGAAGATGCGGTTATTTCTGATGCTTTAAATCATGCTTCTATCATCGATGGGATTCGCCTTTGTAAAGCAAAAAGATTTCGCTATGCTAATAATGATATGGGCGATTTGGAAGCCAAACTCAAAGAAGCCCAAGATGCACGGATTCGTCTTATTGCCACGGATGGCGTTTTTTCTATGGATGGATATATTGCAAATCTCAAAGGGATTAGCGAATTGGCGGAAAAATATGATGCTTTGCTCATGGTGGATGATTCTCACGCCACCGGATTTGTGGGGAAAACCGGTCGCGGGTCTGGCGAACACAATGGCGTTTTGGATAAAATTGATATCTTTACGTCCACTTTAGGAAAAGCACTGGGAGGCGCTTCTGGTGGATTCACCTCTGGAAACCAAGAAATCATTGATTTACTTCGCCAACGATCTCGCCCTTATCTTTTTTCAAATACGGTGGCCCCTTCTATTGTTTCCGCTGGCATTAAAGCCTTTGAATTATTATCCTCCTCAACCAAACTTCGAGATAAATTGGAAAACAATACCGCTTATTTTCGGGGAAAAATGACTGAAGCTGGCTTCGATTTGAAATCAGGTATTCATCCTATTGTTCCCATTATGCTGTATGATGCAGTCTTAGCCCAAAAGATGGCTTCTTCCCTTTTGACGGAAGGGATTTATGTTACTGGGTTTTTCTTTCCTGTGGTTCCCAAAGGAGAAGCACGAATTCGAGTGCAAATTTCAGCCGCAATGGAAAGAGAACATTTGGACAAAGCGATTGATGCTTTTGTAAAAGTTGGAGAAAAGTTTGAAGTGATTTGACCGTAATTTATCAAGTAAAAGTAAAAAACTTTAATCTAAGACTTTGTTATCCAAATCCATTTAATCCAATAAAGTGTTTCAAATTCCCTAATGAACTATATTTTTGTTCGGCTTTATTAAAACGATTTTCGAAAGATAGAAAAGATTGCCTCCTCGAATAAATAGAAATTGCCTATCAAAGAGTCTTCAGGTAAATTTCTTGGCTTTATTAGTCCTAATCACAATACTATTAATTAAAATAAACACATGAATAAAAATCTTACACCACGATATATCGTTATTGGTCTCATTCTGACTTGGGCATTATATGCCTTGCTTCCCTCATGGAAATATCAGAATCTCAACGAAGATGAAAAAGAATCTCTCAGAGAGTCGGGCCAAATTTCACAACTGGAATCCAAAATTATCCGTCAAGGGTTAGATTTAAAAGGAGGCATGTATATTGTCTTAGAAGCTGATATACCTCTTTTGATGTCCAACTTAGCCAAAAACAAAGATGAACGTTTTGAGCAAGTCTTAGAGGCTGTCCAAGAAAAACTCTCTGCACCTGGCGCTGAATTTTTTCCTTTATTCAAAAATGAAATTCAAACTTCTGAACTTAAGCTCCCTCGTTATTATCATGAATATGGTGGTTCCATTGATGCTATATTTACAGAACTCGAACAGGAAGCAGATGATGCGATTAATCGCGTATTGGAAATTCTTCAAAACAGAATTGATCAATTTGGCGTTTCTGAACCGACCATTCAAAAACAAGGAAAGCACCGTATTGTTGTTGAATTAGCTGGCATCCAAGACCCTGCAAGAGCGCGAGCTTTGCTACAAAGCACCGCTTTATTAGAATTTTATCTTGTGAAGGGTCCTGAAATTTCCAATGATATCATTCAACGAATCGATGCCAAACTCAAAGGCACAACAGAATTGGATGACTTGATTGCCACAAAAGAAGAAGCTGTTGAAACACCCAAAGAAAAAGATGAGACTCAAACCATTTCTGAATTGTTCGGCGAAGAAGATGTAGCACCGGATTCTGATGATTCCCTTTTAGTTGATGATGCCCTTTTCTCTGAAAGACCACTACTCTCCCTCTTGGTCCCCATGGGAACCGATTATGGCGTTAATGAGAAAAATATTTATGCTGTTAAAAAAATGTTGAGTAAGCCTGAAGTGGTTTCACTCATTAAATCAGCAGGTGGACAATTCATGTTTGGGAATAAAATTGAACGCTCTGCGGGAGATCAAACACAAGCAGGATTCTATAGGCTCTACTATTTAAAAAGCACATCCGAACTCACAGGAGGCGTTGTAGAAGAAGCAAAAGCAAATCTAGGTTCTTTAGGTGGCGGATCTGCAGGCCAACCTGTCGTTTCACTTACGATGAATTCTGATGGATCTCGAACATGGGCTCGTGTTACGGGCGCAAATGTAGGTCAACGTATTGCCATTGTTTTGGATAAAAAAGTCCACATGGCACCAAACATTCGAGAAAAGATTCCTGGAGGAAGAACACAAATTGAAGGCTTCGCGGATATGAATGAGGCCAAAGATATTGGTATCATTCTAAGAGCGGGTGCCTTGCCTGCACCTGTCAATATTATTGAAGAACGAATTGTAGGACCTTCCCTTGGAGCAGATTCTATTGCGCAAGGGACCAAATCTGTCATCATTGGTTTGGCTTTGGTTTTAGTCTTTATGTTATTGTATTATAAAGGTGCTGGTGCTATTGCTGATTTCGCTTTAGTTTGGAACATCTTATTGGTGCTCGCAGTTTTGGCTTCTTTGGAAGCGACGCTCACTTTACCCGGAATTGCTGGATTGATTTTAACTGTGGGAATGTCCATCGATTCGAATGTGATTATTTTTGAGCGAATTCGAGAAGAATTACGAAAGGGAAAAACACCAAAAACAGCGATTGATGCGGGTTACTCCCGAGCCTTAACCACCATTATCGATGCGAACGTAACCACCGTTATTGCCGCATTGGTTCTTTATCAATTTGGAACGGGTCCGATCAAAGGATTTGCCACTGTATTATTTTGGGGCATTTTGATAAGTATGTTCACAGCCATTTTTGTTACCAGAACTATTTTTAACTCCTTATCTGCTCGCGGGCGGATGGATAACTTGAGTATCTAATTATGAGAATTATTAAAGACACACATATTGACTTTATGGGGAAATCCCGTTTATCTGGCTTCTTTTCCCTCTTTCTAATCGTAGCGGGACTCGTTTCCTTAACCATCAATAATGGTCCAAAACTTGGCATCGACTTTAAGGGTGGAACCATGATTGCGGTTAATTATTCAGAGCCCGTAGATATCGAAACGGTTCGCTCTGCCTTGAGTCAAGTTAGCTTAGAAGGACAAACGTTTGACTTCAGTAAAGCGGAGATAAAACATTTTGGTGATGAATCAAATGTTGCGGTTCGTATCGGAACTTTAGAAAACGAGCCCGAGAATTTTTCTCAAAAAATTGTTGGCTTTATGAAAACTATTTTTCCAAATAATATACCAAAAAACGCCAATGACTTTATTCTATCCATAGAAAAAGTTGGGCCAAAAGTGGGAGCGGAATTAAGTGGTGATGCATTAATGGCTATTTTTTCAGCCTTAGCGTTGATTCTTATTTATATTTCTATTCGATTTGAATTCACATTTGCCGTTGGTGCCATTGCGGCCTTAGCCCATGACATCCTCATTACACTTGGCTTTTTTTCCATATTAAATTACGAAATTACGTTAGCGGTGATTGCCGCTTTCCTTATGATCGTAGGATATTCACTGAATGATACTATTGTTATTTTTGATCGAATCAGAGAAAACCTCAAGTTGAATAAACGGGCACATTATGAAGATGTGATCAATCAAAGCATTAATGAATCTTTGAGCCGGACCATTATTACTTCCCTCACCACATTTTTTGTTGTAATGATATTGTTCTTATTTGGAGGTGAAGTCATTCACAACTTAGCATTTGCTTTGATTATTGGTATTATTGTTGGAACCTATTCCAGTATTTTTGTTGCCAGCCCCATTGTGATAAAAATGCACAATCGAAAAGAAGATTAAAACTTAGAAGTAATTTTCAATAAAAAACCCCGCACTATTGCGGGGTTTTTTGTTTTTAACTAGAAATAATTAATTCCTAAAAATAGTTTCTTCTCGGCTAAACCATTTCACGCAAAACCATAATGAAAGTCCTGCTAAAGCAAAAAGTGATACATACACTTCCATCATTAAAAATGGATTAATAATCCCAGCCACAAGATCTTTCGCCGCGAGAGAAACATTGAGTACGGGAATAAGCGCTGTCATCGTATTGAGTTCCATCCCAGGCATTGTGCCAATCATGGCTGGAAAAATGATGACGATATTTAAAGGCGCCACAATACTTTGAGCTTCTTTGAACGATTTCGCATATATGGATAAACTCAAAATCATTGCAGAAAAAAAAGCGGAGACGGGGACCACCAATCCCATAATCATAATAAATACTTTTAGACTCAAAACTTCTTGAATAATAAGCAATATCTCAGCAGGCATTTCTGGAAATTGTTGCAAGGCGATATATAAGCCACCCATGGCAATAAATGCAGTAGATACGGCAGCTGTTAGAATGACCAAAAATTTACCAATCACAATATCTAATCGAGAGGCGGGTGATGACAATATGGTTTCTAAAGTACCTCTCTCTTTTTCACCTGCACCCAAATCTAAACCAGGATACATAGCGCCCATAAACCCAAAAATAATAAAGATATAAGGCAAAAATCCTCCTGCAATTTTTCCGAATTTTTCCTGAGTCGAAGAAACGTCAATCTGTTCGATATCATAAGCATCGACGATATCAATTTTTAGTTTTAGTCGATTCATTCTTAATTTAATAATATCACGTTCATGAGATTTCAATATCATTTTTACACGTTTTTTCGTAACGCCCATGGCATCTGAGCCCTTATAAATAATTTGGATTTTTGCTTTCCCATTTTGATCTAAAATATCTATATAATCTTCATCCACTTTAAGCGCAATATCCAGCGTTCCGTCTTGTATGTAGCTTTGAATTGAATCTTCTGAGACTTCTGAAATAATACTCATTTTTTCTGCCGATACAAAATCTTGATATAATTTTGGTGCAAATTCCTTCCCTACAAAATGAAATTTTAAGATTTTGTCTTCCGCTTTTTTGGATTGAACTGTTTGTACTTTATTAACCACAAACATAAGAGCTGGAACAAGTAATAAGGGGAAGACAACCATCATCATAATGGTCCGTCTATCTCTGAGGATATCTTTCAATTCTTTTTTAAAAATAATCCAAATTCTCATCTTACTTCCCCTCCACGCGATAAATAAATTCATCTTCAAAAGTGGGCTGAGTCATTTCTGATTTAAATTGATCTAATGTCCCATTAAAATATAATTTTCCGTTAAATATAATGGCGATGTCATCGCAGACTTGATTAATCTCTCCCATTCGATGGGTAGAAAATAAAACTGTTTTTCCTTCTGCTTTACAATCGCGAATCAAATCCATAATTGCACGAGATGTCATCACATCCAAACCAGAAGTGGGTTCATCAAAAACCATCACTTCAGGGTCATGAATAATCGTTCTAGCAATGGATGTTTTTTGCTTCATGCCTGTGCTCAATCGTGCGATGCGTCTATCAGCAAAATCGTGCATATCCAAGACATCAAATAATTTTTGGCGACGTGTTTTGAATTTAGCCTTATCCATCCCATGAAGCTCTGCCATATATTGAACCATTTCGTTCGGTGTTAAACGATCATACAAAGCCGTTTGCCCTGTCATAAATCCTATTTTCTCTCGCACTTTTTGATTGTCTTTCACCGTGTCAAATCCCGCAACTGCGATTGTTCCTTTTGTCGGCTTTAGCATAGTTGCTACCATCCGTAAAGTGGTGGTTTTTCCTGCGCCATTGGGACCAATCAATCCAAATATCTGACCTGGGTTACAGGTAAAACTAATATCATTCACCGCTTGAATTGATTTTTGATGGGCAAAGTCATCGCCCAATTCTCTTCGATGTTGGCGTGTAAGTTTGAATGCTTTGGATAAAGATTTTATTTCAATCATTGAATGAGCTCTTTTTGTGATTTGAAAGTAAGGCTAAATTTAACATTAATTCTTATCATGAAATTAAAAATCATATCTCTTTATATCCTCCTTTGCTCTATTTGGGGCACCACTTGGATTATACTAAAAATGAGTCTAAACGAGGGAACGCCTCCCTTTTTTGGCGTAGCAATTCGTTTTGTTTTTGCATCTATTATTTTGTGGGGTTTGCTTTTTTATCGAAAAGAAAAACTCCCTATGTCAAAAGAAGCTTGGGCGCTTTACCTCCAATTTGCCTTGCTTAATTTTGTGGTGTCTTATAGTCTCACTTATTGGGCAACTCAATTTGTTTACTCCAGCGTCTCCGCCATTATATGGGCTGGATTCCCCCTTGTCATAACGTTCATTTCTCATTTTATGCTCATCAATGAAAAACTCACTTGGAGCAAATTGGGAACAATTTTATTTGGGACTGCTGGTGTTTTACTGATGCTAAGCCAAGGAAAAGAATTGGGCGGAAACAATGTGGTGCTAGGCGTGAGTGCTTTGGGAGTCGCAGTTTTAGTCGCCGCTTGGCCCAATGTTTATTTAAAAAAACATCATCACCTTTTATCTACAGTACAACTCAATGTGGTAAGCCAAAGCATCGCCGCCATTTTACTCATGTCCATCTCTATGATTTTTGAATCAGACAGGATTATGGTTTGGAGCTCCTTTAATATATTCGCCATTGTCTATCTCACTATTTTTGGCACCGTCATTACCTGGCTGATTTATGTTTGGCTATTCTCTCACCTTAGCATGCCACAAATATCTTATGTGGCTTTTTTTCCGCCAGTGATTGCAACTGTTCTGGGATGGATTTACTTGGACGAAGTCCTAACATTCATAGCCATTGTCGGCGCGGGTATGGTCATTGCGGGTGCCGTGTTTATTCATTGGCTTGCTCCTTCAAAACGTGGCGCATAAACCATAAATGTTACACTTATCTCAAATGGATTCTCCCATAGGAACATTGGGTATTGCCGAATCTGAAATTGGACTTAGACGCATTCTTTTCCAAAATGAATATCCATTTGAAACTTCCCTAAAAAAATATTATCCAAAGGAAGAAATAAACTTCGTCCAAACTCCGGCTAAGGAAATCCAAAACCAAATCATTGCTTATTTCAAAGGCGAGTTAAAATCTTTTTCCCTGGCGCTCGATTTAAAAGCTCCCCCATTTTTTAAACGGGCTTTGCTCGAAGTTTCGAAAATCCCTTTTGGGCAAACAGCTTCTTATAAGGAAATAGCAAAAAAATGTGGGAACCCAAAAGCGATGAGAGCCGTTGGATCTGCCAATGCCAATAATCCAATTCCCCTTGTGATTCCCTGCCATAGAGTTCTGAAACATGACGGTGGATTAGGTGGTTTTGGTGGCGGATTAGAGATAAAGAGATTTTTATTAACGCTAGAAAGACAATAAATTCCGATATGACACATACATTACTACAAAGTTTTAAAACCAAAATATTTGCTGGTATTGCGGCGTTAATTCCCCTTTACCTAACTTTTATTCTTTTAAAATTCTTATTGGATATTTTGAGCCAAATATCACTACCCATGCTCAAAAAATTCAGTTTAGATCAAATCCCCGGTCTTGGCATTCTACTGACCTTGGTGCTGATTTATTTCATTGGAGTGATTGTTACTAATTTTCTTGGTAAAAAAATATTTTCGCTGGGAGAAAAAATCCTAAAACGTGTGCCCTTTGTTAGTACAATTTATAGCACGCTCAAACAAATCACAGAAACATTTACAGGCAAAGCGTCTGATGCATTTCAAGGTGCCGTTTATATTCAGTATCCGCGAAAAGACCTTTGGACAATGGCTTTCATTTCTGGGAAATCAAATACAGAAAATGGAGAAACGTATTTTCATTTATTTGTTCCTACAACGCCGAATCCAACTTCTGGTTTTTTTCTAATGATTCCTGCCAAAGATACGGTTCCAACGGGCATGACGGTGGAAGAAGGTTTAAAAACCATTATATCTGGTGGCATGCTAGCCCCTGAAAAAAATCCCCTGCCTGATTCTAAATAGTTAGTTATTCATATGGCCATTTTGTGGATATTGTTTATTGGTGCTTATTTAGTAGGCTCATTCCCCACAAGTATTCTAGCGGGAAAACTACTCAAACAAATTGATATTCGAGAACACGGCAGTGGCAACGCTGGCGCAACAAATGTCTATCGGGTTCTGGGTTGGAAGCCAGCAATTATTGTTTTATTGATTGATGGGCTTAAAGGTTGGATAGCCGTGAAATGGATCGCAGTCGCTGGATTTGAATCTCAAGCTATTCCTGATTTAGGTGCACTTCAAATTCTTTGTGGAATTGGTGCAATTTTGGGGCATACCTATTCTATTTTTGCTCAATTTCGTGGTGGAAAAGGGATTGGCACTTTGGCTGGGGTTTTGATTGGTTTATTCCCTATTGCATTTCCCATGGCATTGGCTGTTTTTATCATGACGCTTATATCCACAGGTTTTGTATCTCTAAGTTCACTCCTAGCTGCCACTTCTCTTCCCATTATTCTTTTGGGAATCTTTCCTTTTTTTGATACAATTAATCCGCCATTATCTTTACTCGTTTTTAGCCTACTTATCCCGTGGTTTGTGATTTTTACTCATAGACATAATATTTCAAGACTCAAAGACGGAACCGAAGCACGATTTGATCGAGTAATGATTTTTAAAAAAAATTAAAAGCGTTGTCCCATGGCTAAATGGAAGGAAGATTCAATGAATTCTCCTTCATAAAAGGCCCAGCCATAATCTAAACGAAGGATCCCCATCATGGGGGCAGGAATACGAATTCCAAAGCCTATACCCAATAATGGATCTTTTTCTAATAAATGATTCAATTCCATTGCATTCATTCCAGCATCAAAAAATAAACCCAAATCCAAACCAAATTCACTTTTAAATTTTGTGGCATATTTTGGAATGATTGTTTGTCTCAATTCAATTGAACTTTGTAGCCAGTGATGCCCGAACCGATAATTTTGATTGCCCGATTGGTATAATTCTCTTGAGGGCATTTTCCATCCTCTTACAGAATAACTTCCACCGAGATAATCCAACCAAATCTCTTCATCATCGCCAAAGCTAATTTGATTCGCCAGATTTAATCCAAGGGCCAACTTCTTTTCCCCTGGAATGAGTGAATGAAAAACACTAAATGATTGATTCCATACCAAACGATTTTCTTGTCCATTTCTATGGTCAATTTGATAATAAATCGTATTTATTGCCTTAATACCTTTGCTAGGGTTGGAATAAATATCTCGAGAGTCATATCCAAGTGAAGCAATAAGACTTAAGTATTTGTACGATATTAAACTTGCATTGTTTTCAAATGATTTTTTTTCAAATTCAATCTTAGAAGACGCCCGTATATATTTTCCATAATATCGCCCCACAGAGATACCCAATGAGGCTATTTTTTTTTTATAATCTAAGAATAAGTGATTATTCATACTTTTCCCAATCTCTATTTCTGTAGAAACATGATTCCCAAAAATCCAAGGATCAGAGAATGATATTCCGTATGTATTTTGTCCGCCTAAACTCCCGCCAAGACTAAGGGTTTGATTGCGACCCCGAAAATTTTTTATAATATATCCACCAGAAACGGACCAACCGTATTCTTCTGAATACATAGGCATTGCCCCTTTCATGTTATTCCAGGATTCAATTATCATAAATTGTAAACGAACAGAACCATCTTCTAAAGGGACAATTTGCCATTTGATTTCACTGAAAAGCCCTAAATTATCCAAGCGATCTCTGTCTGCAACAACTAACGCACTATCTAATTGTGTATTTTTGGTCTGCTCTACTTCTCGCATGACGATATATGGTTTTGTTTTTTTTAAACCCATAAATTGGATTTCCGAAACAATTTGACCCCATAAATTTGTAGATATATGTAGTGCAAATAAAAAAAGGCCAACGGGCCTTCTGTTATAAAAATATTTTATCACCTTTATTAAAACCTAGAGGTCAATTCCATCCATCATTAAACGCTTTTTATATTCTATCCCCTCTTCACTGTAAACATCATCAATGGCTTTTTCTAACAGCCCTTTTATTTTTAACCCTGTCATTTCTATTTGAAGGGTTCTTTCATCTAGTTTTCGAATTCTGAGTCCAGATATATCATTGGCATAAGTATGCCAAACACCATCAAATTCTTTTGGAGTGCCATATTCCATGAGGACTTTAAATTTAATAATATCATCCGATGTTAATTTTGGGAACCCTTCATCTATCAGTTTTATTTTTTTCGTAATTTTTTCTAAGATAAAGTGTGAATCACTACTGTTAGTAGCACTATAAATAAAGTCTACATTTATGAAAGACAGTGTAATTTGTTCAAAAGTAAGACGCGCAGGGTAATCGAAAGTAACAGACGCTCTTTTAATCGGTAAGACAATTCCCGCTTTTGTTGTTTTTCTTTCATCTTGATAAACAACCTGAATCGTAGAATCCGGAATGATAGAAATCGCCGCAGGGAGATTTGTACCCCAACTTGCAAGCAATTCATCTCTATAAACCCAACCATTCGGAAGCGCCTTCACAGGAATAACTTCCTTGCTTTCTTGGCTTACAGCAAGTGTTTTATTTTTATTTAACCATTGTGCCTCAGGTGAAGGGTTATCTGCTCCTTTTATTTTGGGAACTGTAACCATTACCATGACAATGATAAGTAATATTTTTTGATTCATAAAATATCTAAGCTCTATTGAGTCGTGGAATATACAAAGCTAAATTAAAAGTATAAATAAAAAAGGCTCCCAAATGAGAGCCTTTTTTAGATTAACGGATTTATTATTTACGACCGCGAGCCATTGGCGAACGGGAAACATCTCCATTTTTATCAATATAGTAAAGGTAACCGCTTTCACGTGTAACGCCAGCTTTTGCAACTTCTTCTGCATTACCACCGCCTTTACCAGCGCGAGCCATTTGAGAACGCCATACATTCCCATTTTTTCCGAGATAGTATAAGTATCCTTTTTCTTTGCTTACGCCAACTTGTTTTACTGTTTCAGCCATTTAAGACCTCCCTTTTATTACGTTTTTGTGGTTTATCGAGAGAAAATCAATTCTCTCTCCTTAATAGAGTGTACTGCATTAATTTTGATAAAGTCAAGTATTTTCTCGAGGAGAGCTCGAGGAGAGTTTTTGACTGTTTTTTTTTGTCATTCAATAAAAATATTTTGGTAAATTTATGAAGCTAATTTGTGGAATTTTTCTTCATTTTTTCCTGTTTTTTATGCCCCGGTAGCTCAGCTGGATAGAGCATCTGCCTTCTAAGCAGAGGGTCACAGGTTCGAGTCCTGTCCGGGGTACTTCCCCCCTAAATCTTAATTTATAACAATTGATACGCCTCTCCAATTGTGCGTAAATTCAGAATATAAGATGAACTTATCCATTATGGTTTCGTTATGGCAAAAATAAAAGGACATATTACAATAAAAACAGAAAATTGCAAGGGATGCGATCTCTGTGTCGAAGAATGCCCTCAAGATTCCTTAGAACTTTCAAGCTCGCTCAATAGTGCTGGATATCCCTATGCTGTTCTGATTCAAGATAATTGTACTGGATGCACCAATTGTGCTTTAGTTTGTCCTGAAGCTATCATTACCGTTTTTCGCGAAGGAAAGAAAAAACCGATTGCAGTCATCTCAAACGTAACAGAAAATATGACGGTTGAGGTCAACCAATGAGTGAAAAATTTCTCATGAAAGGAAATGAAGCCCTAGCTGAGGCGGCTATTCGGGCGGGGTTAAAAGGTTATTTTGGCTATCCTATCACACCGCAATCAGAATTATTGGAATATTTATCCACTCATTTAAATAATCGAGGGGGGACTTTTCTCCAAGCTGAAAGCGAATTGGCTGCCATCAATATGGTTTATGGTTCCGCTGGAACAGGTGTCCGCACCATGACAAGCACAAGTAGTCCCGGTTTTAGCCTCATGCAAGAGGGTGTTTCTTATATTGCTTGCGCTGAACTTCCATGTCTTCTGGTCAATGTTGTTCGTGGTGGTCCGGGTCTTGGAACTATCCAGCCTTCTCAGGCTGATTATTTTCAAGCGGTTAAGGGAGGTGGGCATGGCGATTATAAAATGATCGTTCTTGCGCCAGGAAGTGTCCAGGAAATGGCTGACTTTGTTTATCTAGGATTTGATTTAGCCGATCAATATTTAATGCCCGTTCTCATATTAACAGATGGCGCTTTAGGGCAAATGATGGAACCCGTATCTTTTCCTGATTACGATATTGAAAAAAATAAAGTAGATCATTCCCATTGGGCAACGATGGGAAAAAAGAAAGGACATGAGCGCCATGTCATCACATCTCTTCATATTGAAGCTGAAAAAATGGAAGACATTAATATCCATCTACAAAAAAAATATAAATCTATCCAAGAGAATGAAGTGCGTTATGAAACGATAAATGTGGATGATGCAGATATCGTAATTGTTGCGTTTGGTCTGGCTGCGCGCGTTGCACATAAAGCAATGGAAATCGCCAATGAAGCAGGATTAAAAGTAGGGCTCATTCGCCCCATTACGCTCTTCCCATTTCCAACAGATTATATTATCGCTACGTCACAAAATGCTAAAAAAATGCTTGTGGTTGAAATGAATGCAGGACAAATGCTTGAAGATGTGCGTTTAGCCGTTAACGGGAAAATTCCTGTTGAATTTTATGGTAGAATGGGTGGCGTAATTCCACAGCCATCAGAAATTGTAGAAAAATTAAAATCCATAAAAAATCCCTAATAATGTCTGGCACTTCTCAAAAAGATTTACCCATTCAATGTGAAAACCTTGATCAAATGAAGCAGGTCTGGACCCGGCCTGATACCTTAATCGATTGCAAATTGCATTATTGCCCAGGGTGTGGACATTCAGTCGTTCATCGACTTATCATGGAAGTCATCCAAGAATTAAACATTCAGGGCGAAACCATTGGTGTTGCACCGGTAGGATGTTCTGTTTTCGCATATCAATATATGGATATTGATATGCAAGAAGCCGCTCATGGCCGCGCAACGGCTGTCGCAACTGGTATTAAACGGGTTCGGCCAGATCGAATCGTATTTACGTATCAAGGGGATGGCGATTTAGCAGCGATTGGCACGGCTGAGACCATCCACACCATCAATCGAGGTGAAAATATTGTCATCATCTTTGTGAATAATGGTATCTATGGGATGACGGGCGGACAAATGGCTCCTACAACTTTGCCTGGATTTGTTACATCCACATCACCAAATGGTCGAGACACCAAAACAATGGGACACCCCTTAAAAATCGCGGAAATGATTTCTGTCCTACCTGGTGCTTATTATGTAACCCGGCAAGCTGTCCATTCTGCAAAGACCGTTCGTAAAACAAAAAAATCTATACAAAAAGCATTTCAATATCAGTTGGATGGAAAAGGTGGGACGAGCTTTATAGAAATAGTCTCTAATTGCCCTTCTGGTTGGAAAATGACGCCTGTTGAATCCAATCAATTTTTGGATGATGAAGTTTTTTCCTTCTATGAATTGGGTGATTTAAAACTACCAGCGAAGGAAAACTGAATGAATCAAGAAATAGTCATTGCTGGCTTTGGGGGGCAGGGTGTGCTAAGTATGGGCATGACTCTCGCCTATGCGGGCATGGTGGAAGATAAAGAAGTCGCCTGGATGCCAAGTTATGGTCCAGAGATGCGCGGCGGAACCGCCAACTGTATTGTGATTTTATCAGACAGCAAAATTAGTTCCCCTATCATCAATGCATTTGATACAGGGATAATTTTGAATCAACCTTCTATGGAAAAATTTGAATCCTGGATTAAACCTGAAGGTCAAATTTTATTTGAAGCATCTACCATTCTTTCATCACCAAGTCGATTAGATGTCAAAAATTATAAAATAGCAGCAAATGCCAAAGCACAAGAAATGGAAAATAAAAAAGTGATGAATATGATTTTTCTTGGTGCTTTTCTTGAACTCAATCCAATTTTAAAAGATGAATCGATTATGACCGCTTTAAAAAAGGTGCTCCCTGAAAGACATCATCATTTGATTCCTATAAATCGAGAAGCGTTGCAAATGGGAAAATACTTAGTCAGCGAATCGGTTCCAAACTAAAGGAGACAGTTATGGATTTAAAAAAATTGCCCGAACTAAATACAGTCGAAGCCATTTTTGAATATGCCATGAATGAAGAAAAAGATGCATCTCGCTTTTATCTTGAGGCAGCAAAAAACGCCGATGATTTAGAATTAAAACAGTTCCTTGTTGGCCTCGCCAAAATGGAAGATCACCATTACCAAGTCCTAAAGAATAAATTGGATGAATCTAAAGCAAATCATTTTTGTATAGACGGTATCCTCTCTTCTTTTCACGAAGAACTACCCGCCTAAAGGATAATATTTTCTTTATTTTAACGATAAATCCTGGTTCAACCTCTACGGAATTTGGTGTTTTTGAAAACACAAATTGCTTGTGGAAAAAAGTAATTGAACACAACACTGAAGAAAGTTCCAAACCACTCATAAACCAGTTATCATCTCGTCTATCAACGCTTACTGAATTCCTACCAAAAGAACCAAAAATTGATGCGATTGCCGCACGGGGTGGCCCTCTAAAACCACTTGTCGGAGGAGCTTATTTAGTCAATGATACAATGGTAAATGATTATCAAAATGGAAGTTATTCAAATCATGCATCAAATTTAGGCGCCTTAATGGCTTTTAAAATTGCCAATCAATTCAAAATACCTGCTTATATTGTAGATCCGGTCACCACCGATGAATTTATTCCCGAAGCGCGCATATCAGGGGTTCCTGGCATCACAAGAAAAAGTCGTAGCCATGCGCTCAATATTAAATTTTGTGTCCGAAAAGCATCAGAAGAATTAAATATCAATGCGAAACAATCTCAATTTGTTGTGGCTCACCTTGGCTCGGGATTTTCCATTGCTGCCGTAAAACATACAAAAATCATTGATGTAAATGACGCATTATTGGGAATGGGACCTTTTTCCATCGAACGAGCCGGTGCCCTTCCGCTTTCTGGTATTTTAGATTTTGTGTTTACAGATAATAAATCAAAAGAAGAACTAGAATATATATTTTCGAAAAAAAGTGGATTTTCAGGATTGTTGGGGAATCGTGATTTACGTTCAGTTGAAAAACGCTTAAATGAGTCCGAAGTGAAAAATATATATCAAGCCATGATTTATCAAATCGCAAAAGAAATCGGAAGTGCGTATGCTGTTTTGGATGGTGCTGTGGATGGCCTCATTCTAACAGGAGGATTAACGCATTCAAATATATTTTGTGATGCACTTAGAAAGAAAACATCTTTTATCCAGCAGGCGATGATTTATCCTGGCTCCTTTGAACTTGAGGCACTCGTTGCGGGCGTTCTTCCCATTTTAAATCAAAAAGAGAAAGCAAAAATTTATAAATGATACATTCATTTCAAGCATTGATTGCTTCCATTAAAGGTGAAGAACCTAAACGATTGGCAATCGTCAATCCTAAACAAAAATATCTTTTTGAATTGATAAATGATGCAGAAAAAATGGGCTGGATTGAGCCTGTTATTTATCAAAATGATTCCCCAGAAGAAGCGGCTAAATCAGCGGTGATTGATACAGCAAATGGAGAAAACGATTTCCTTATGAAAGGAGACATCAAAACAGCGACCCTTTTGAAAATAGTATTAGATAAATCCTTGGGATTAAATATTGATCAAACTTTAACCCATATTGCTGTTGTGGAATCTCCAAAATATCATAAGCTTATGCTTTTCACGGATGGTGGTATTCATCCCATTTTATATCCAGAAATTATTCATTCCATGATCGAGAATGGACTAACCCTTTGCACGTCCTTTGGAAATCTCCATCCAAATATTGCCCTATTATCTTTGGTCGAAAAGGTAACAGACAAAATTCCAGAAACTATTTTAGCCGATGAAACCGTTCGGCACTTTTCCCAGGATAAACGAATGAACATTGAAGGTCCCATCGCTTTGGATGTAGCCTTATCTAAAATGGCTAGCAAAGCAAAAGGAATAAACTCATCCATCGCAGGAGAAACTGATCTTTTTGTAGGACCTTCCATTACGACAACAAACTTTGTGGTAAAAGCATTAATGAGCATTGGACAATCAAAAGGTGGAGGGATTATTATAGGTGCGAAAGTACCAATTGTCCTTTTATCTCGTTCTGACTCTAAAAAAAGCAAACTTCATTCAATGGCCCTTGGGCTCAATTTACTAAAAGGAAAAACATAAATGGATATACACAATAAACGTATTCTGCTCTTAGGCGGATATGGTCTAGTTGGAACAGCAATTATCAGAAAATTATTTACACATGAGCCTAAAGAGATTATCATTTTATCTTTATTTGAAGAAGAAGCAAGGTCAGCTTGCGAACTTTTGTTACCCGAAGCAAATGCGACAAAACTGACGCCAGAATGGGGAAACATGTTTATCAGAGAATCTCTTAAAAATAATTCTCGAAATGAAATTTTAGGCAATTCAAAATATCGACAACAGCTCATGCATGATGTGATGGATCCGTTTGATTCGGAGATGCTCTCTTCTTCTACACTCGATGTCCTGATTTCAAAACACAAACCTCATATCATCATTGATTCCGTTAATTCGGCAACGGGTTTAGCGTATCAAGATATTTATAATGGATATTATTCACTGAATTATGAATTGGAAAATGCAAAGTCAAAAAATGAATTGACCGATTCACTCGTAGATGAAATTGAAAAAATGCTCACTACGCTTTATGTACCTCAAATCATCCGCCATATTCAAATTCTGCACCAAAGTATGGTTAACAACAAAACGGGCGTTTATATTAAAGTAGGAACGACTGGAACTGGTGGAATGGGTTTAAATATTCCTTACACTCATAGTGAAGAACAACCTTCTCGGGTTTTGTTAAGTAAAACATCATTAGCTGGCGCCCACACTTTACTTCTCTTTCTCATGGGGAGAACGCCAAATGGTCCTATTTGTAAAGAAATAAAACCGGCAGCCGCAATCGCATGGAAAGGCATTGAATATGGAGAAGTCAAAAAACATGGAAAGCCAATTCGGCTTTATGATTGCCCTATTGAAGGGGCGGAATTCTTAAGTGAATCTTTTTCGTTTTCAGGAAATGAAAACTGGAATGATACGGGAGAATCTCTAAAATCTGTATTTATTGACACAGGTGAAAATGGGATTTTTTCTCGAGGAGAATTTGAAACTATCACGGCAGCTGGACAGATGGAATTTGTAACTCCAGAGGAGATTGCAGACAATATCATATTTGAGATATTGGGCGATAGCACCGGTCATGATATTATCAATGCGTTGGATAATTCGATTATGGGTCCTACCTATCGAGCGGGATATATGCGCCATTTTGCTTTAGAAAAAATGGATGAACTGATGGAACAACATGATTCTGAAAGTATTGCTTTCGAAATTTTAGGTCCACCTCGTTTATCAAAGCTACTCTTTGAAGCACATTTATTGAAAAAAATATGTGGAGATTTATCCTGTATTATCACGCATGGATTAGATGAACTCTGTCAAAAAGCTGAAAACTATATTGCAGAACATCCTGGCCTCCGTTCTCAAATGATCTCCGTTGGATTGCCTATTTTAATGAGAGATGGAAAACAAATTCTCCGTGGCCCAATTGTGAAGATACCAGCTCAATTGGGACGAAATATACTTCGCATCAACAAAGAAAAAATCGATGAGTGGGCTTATGCAGGTTGGATAGATTTACGAAAAGAGAATATAGCATTGTGGCAATCTCGGATTGAAAATATTTTAAATTTTATCCAAGATTTACCCAAAGAAGATACAAGCTCTCATTACCATCATGGACACCAATATTGGCAAGGAAAAGACTCGCTCGAAATCGGAAAGTTGGCGGCATGGATTTTCAATCATGAAGATAAAGGCTTAAGAATAAAAAGTTAGAGCGCATAATAAAACATAATAAAAAAGCCTCATATTGCTATGAGGCTTTTTTATATAATCATGAATTAGTATTATTTAACGATTTCTAATAATTCTACTTCAAAAACAAGTGTGCTATTTGCTGGAATTTTTGGACTTGGACGTGGCCCATAAGCCAAGCTTGAAGGAATAAAAAATTCATACTTTGCTCCCACTTTCATGAGTTGAATTCCTTCTTGCCACCCTTTAATCACGCCATTAACGCGAAAAGTTGCTGGTTCGCCTCTTCCATAAGAACTATCAAATTCTGTCCCATCAATTAATGTTCCTTTATAGTGAACTTTCACCTGATCGGAAGCGGTTGGAGAATCTCCATCGCCTTCATTAATCACGCGATACTGAAGACCGGTTGGCGTTTCAGTTACACCAGGATTTGCTTTATTACTTTCTAAAAATTCTTTTCCTTCCGTCACGTTTTTTTCAGCTCTTTCTTCCTGTTGTTTACGTAAACTTTGTTGAAGGTTCCGAATCGTTTGGTCTCGTTCTGCTTTTGTTAATAAAGCATCTTTCCCCTCGTTCGCATGTTTAAATCCAGTCATAAAAGCATCATAACTTACTTCTATTGATTCTCTTTTAAAATTTTCACCAATATCCATACCTAAAGTATAGCTTAGTGAGTCAGATTCACTTTGTAGGGATGTAACGTCTTGAGCTGTTCCACCGCCACAATTCATAACAAGACTTCCCATTAGAAGGCTCATCAATACTTTTAATCTCATTTTATTTCCTTTATTGTTTTCGTTGATTTGAAAAAGTCACCATGACATTTAATCTTGAGAACTAACCCAAAATTTAGATGGCGAAATTAAGCATCTTTCTGGCTCATGTCATATAAAAGAAGCCCTACTCCAAGTGAAATTGCCACTAAGGCCAAACCTAAAATTGGATGACCTGCGATAAATGAAAATATTGCACCTATAAATTGAATGGCGACAATGGCCAATCCTCCAAATATTAAATACCAAGCGATTTGTTTTGTTTGCATTTTAAACTCCTATTACTCCTGTTTTCTTTGTTCAATAATCATTTTATATACCCTAATTTTAAGCATCAATCTAATGACAGTGCGACTTAAAACTTTGATTATTTCATGAATCCTACGCAGCATTTCTCAATTCGTTCCGCAAAGGGCGGTTATGACCATAATTTTTCTTACTTGGTCACATGCTTGGAAACAGGAGAACAATGTTTAATTGATCCTGCATTACCGCCTGAGACCTTTGATAAATATATTTCAAGTGCTTTGACCAAAATCATCATTACCCACACGCATGGAGATCATATTGCATATCTCAATGCCTATCAAGATATGAATCCACAACCAAAAATCATTTGTCATCCTTTGGGCAAAGATAAATTTCAATCATTCAAGATACATCCTGTGCAAAATGAAGAAAAAGTCACAATAGGGAACTTAGCCTTCAAAATTCTCCATACGCCTGGACACTATCCCGATTCAATCTGTATTTTATTGGAAAATATTTTATTCACAGGAGATACTTTATTTGTAGGCAGAACGGGACGTGTCGTAAGTTCGGGGAGTAACATTCAAGATTTATATCACTCTGTTTATGATACAATTTTGAATCTACCTCAGGAAACAATCATTTATCCTGGACATGATTATGGTGACAAAAGCACCATCTCTTTGGATGAAAACATAAAAATAAGCCCGTTGCTTCAAGCGATAGATGAAAATGATTTTATCAGTAAAATGAATACATACGAGCAAAACCGATAAAAAGAGCCTTAATGAGTTTATCATGAAATTATTTCTTTCTCTCTCAATCCTCATCCTATTTACTTTTTCTTGCAATAACATAAATTCTGAATGTAGCGATTGTGGTGGAGGCATTCTTGATGGATTCATTTATAAAACCGTTACTTTGGATGATATTGGAAAACTCACAGAAATAAATCTAACTGCAAGTGCCGGAGCCTGTATTCGTGCAAAATTAGATTCAGAGGGTTTTATTGAAGCTGCCCTTGTTGATGATTGTTGTTGTTCCCAATATGAATAAATTTTAAGAATGGCGAAACAATATGCTATTATTGCTCTTCACGGCTGGACAGGCGATGCTTCATCCATGCTTCCTGTTTCAAAATCAATTGGAATGAAAAGCATGGAATGGTTTTTCCCTGAGGGACCTTATGATGCGGAACCCTTTGGGAAATCTTGGTATGGTGGTAGCCATGAATCTGGTTGGGAAGTTAAAAAATCATTCCAAATTCTGGATGAACTTCTTTCAAAAATACTAGAGAACTATCTTCCAAACCAAATTATATTTTTGGGGTTTTCTCAAGGCGCTGTTTTTACATTTCATTATGTTTCTGACAATATGCAATCATTTGGAGCTGCCATTCCTATCGCTGGGTTCGTGCCGGAGGAACGTCATTTTAATCAAGCAAATTTTAAAAAGAAAAATGATACTCCATTTTTATTGCTTCACGGAGAGGAGGATGAAATTGTGAAACCGCAAGGCAGCAAAGATATGCAAAAAGTATTGGAAAAGGCCGGTTATGCTTCAAATCTAATATATTATAAGGGAGGACATAAAATTCCCTTATCTGCCATCAAGCATATCAAGAATTTTATCCTAAATGAACGTTAATCGCCTTTCATTCCAAAATCAATATCAAAAGAAACAAATCCAAAACCCTTACTCGAATTCTATTCTTTAACGGCCTCTTTTTTCATTTTGATTCTTCACTTGGACTAAATTTCAATGAAGCAGAATTGACACAATGACGTAAGCCTGTTGGTTTAGGTCCATCATTAAAAACATGTCCCAAATGACCTCCGCAATTTGCACACGTGATTTCTGTTCGACGCATGCCAAATGAATTATCTTCGAATTCATCAATTTTCCCTGTGATGCCATCAGAAAAAGCAGGCCAACCACAGCCTGAATTATATTTGGTTTCTGAAGTATATAATGTGTCTCCACATCCAACACAGAGATAAACCCCTGCTTCAAAATGTTCATCATACTTTCCAGAAAAAGCCCGTTCTGTCCCTTTCTCTCGAAGAATTTGGTAGACTTCTGTTGATAATTCTTTTTGCCACTCTGCTTCTGTTTTGTTTCCAGTATTTTCTTTGGACATCATGGTTCCTTCCTGTTTTGATTGGGAAATCCCAAAACTAAGAATACTCATTAATATTATCAGGATGATTCCTGCTCTTTGAAAACCCTTTGCTCTAATCATTTTGATTTGTAATAATTTAAAACGGATGATGCAGCAAGCCCAATAGAAATGAAATAAAGAATGCCTGATAATTCATCGGGCATATCAATTGCTTGATCTAAAATTATAACCAAGCTCGCAGCAAAGCCCATGGCTATAATCAAGGTAAATCCTCTTTTCATGCTTTGCTGGGAAGTCCAATAATATATACTGCAAATCCCAGTCCGAGCAAATCGGCGATTAAATCTCTTCGGCTAAAAAAGCCCTTTGGTTTATTTCTATCATATAATTCTTTTCCCACGCCTGCTATTAGACTAACCGAAGAAGAAATGATGATTGCCTCATTTTTTGGCATGGCCATTTTATTAACTAAAACATATTGAGTACTCAGACTTATTAAACAAGCAAATGTGAAATGTTGCACTTTATCAAAAGCAAACCACGGATCTTTTGGCTTTTCTTCCTTCACTGGTGAAGCAAGAAGAAGGCTTAATCCCAAAGTAATAAAGAGTAAAACCTTTCTCAAATATGCGTTGACCATACTACCAAATAAAAATAGAGAATGACGCCCACAAAGATCACTATAAGTCCTCGAAGTAATAATTTTTCAATCATGGTTAAATTTACCAGTTTTTAAACAATACTTGAAACCGCCATAGGCAAGTATTAATCCAAATATTGAGTCTAAAATAAAATGTTGTTTTGTGAGGAAGGTTGCAAAGAATATTGAAAAGCCAATTACATATATGATCCATTTTTGCTTTGGATGTTCATGTGCAAAAACCCACATAAAAAAACAGGAAATAGTTACATGCATAGATGGAAAATAATTTTGATCCCAACCTTCTACTAACAAAATTGAATACATGCCATTCAGGGGATTTGAAATGATACTGTTCCACAATGAATCAACGCTTACGGGCCAAAAAATAAAAAAACCGTAACATATTCCGGTCAATATCATGCTCATTTGTGTAACTGAACGTAACTGAGTTTCACTTTTAATGAGGATTGGTGGCAAGAGCAAACCTATATAATGTAAATAATAAGGAATTATCATGAACCAAAAAAATGGAATAAACTGATCTAAAAAATATAGACTTTTTGGAGAAGGGATGGGTTCAATCGATTCTAAAATTATAAAATATCCAATAATCATTACCCAAAAAGGTAAAATGATTTTGAAGCGCCTAGACAGTTTTGATTTGATATTTTTTCCCATAAAAAAAGGGTAACAATGTTACCCTTTTTTTAGACATTTATGTAAAAATTATGCTTTTGCGCAACAGGGTTTTTTGCAGCTCGATCCACATTTTTCAGTCTTTGAAAAAGACTTTGATTTTGAACAATCTGATGTAGTTTTAGATGCACATTTACTTTGGTCAGCATGCCCTTTTTTCTCGCATGACTTCTCTGAAAAATGTTTTCCTTTTGAATCACATTGTTTTTTAGAGGATGCTTCTTTTTTATCACAGCCTTTTGCAAAAGCGTGTTTACCTTCCGAGCTACATTTTTTATGTCCCTCTTCAGCTTTTTTATCACAGCCTGCTTTTGCGCTCTTTTCACATTGAGCTGACTTATCTTTTGTTGTTTCCGTTGGTTGGTTCATTGCGCTTATAACGACAATACCAAGTATCCCAACCAGTACGCTTGTAATTAGTTTCTTCATTTTATTTCCTTTTTGTTAAAATTTGAACCCACGAATGTAAGAGAAGAAATAGAATCTAGCAATAATCTATTTTAATGATATTTTTTCCATTTTTTGCTTAACACTTTGGAAAAGCGCCTCTTCAAATGCTTCATTCGTTTTATAATATGTACCAAATATCGCTTCCCACAGCACTTTATCTTCCATACAAAAATAAAAGAAAACCTCATCATGCCAAGATGAAAAGTGTTCATATACATTTTTGAAAATCTTTTCTTTGATTCCAAAAGGGAAGGATAATTTCCCCGATGCCTCCGCTAAAGGCATTTGAAGTGTTTTACTCTGAAATCCGGCTTCACGAATGCGCTTAATAACAGATTTAATAAATGTCAAAGTCCCCATTGATATCATGGCAATTTCGTCAGATGCAAAAGTCGAAGTTATTTTTCTAACAATATCTTCATACCCTTTTTTCCAACCGTCATAATAAAAAATGGGATGAAAATGAAAGCCCACAATCACACCCTTATCTGCAAGTTTCCGTGCTGATGAAATGCGCTGTTCTAATGAAGCTGTCCCGTGTTCCTCTTGCTCAATAATCACCTGCGGATTGAGAGACCAACACACAAAGATATTTTGAGGCACTTCTACATCAAGCAAATGAGAAATGTTTTTTGTTTTAGTCTTGAATTCAAAAATGATATTGGGATGCTTTCGTGCAAAATCTAATTGAGCATCGATAATACCATCATTATTTCCAAAAGCCAAGGAATCAGAAGATTGCCCTGAACCAATATGGTAATTTTTTTCTGGATCTAAGCTAATCTTTGACAATTTTTCTTTCAAATTGCCATCTATAGAAATATCTCCATCCTGATAAAATGTTTGGATACTGCAATAAGAGCATCCCAGACCACACCCCTGCACCGCATCCACAGTCATCAAATTGCAACAGACTGTTTTTTCTGAAGCAACGGGACACATGCCCAAAACTTCATTTTCATCCGAATGATTTGTTACTTTTCGAATCGCATCTTTGGCGCGGGATGAGGGTAAATCATAACGTGTTTCATCAGTTTTCAAAGATTGCCAATGAGATTTTAACGCATGGAACTGTGCTTTATTTCCTGTGGATTTCCTGTCGATGTCTATCCATTTCCTTTGAAGATCTTCTCCCCACATCGATAAATCAATGATGATTTCAATACTTTGTCTAATTTCTTGGAAAGTAAGTTTTTCTTCATAAGCCATCTCTTTTAGATAGGATTGATTGTCAAAACCCAGGCTCCGAAATAGAGCATCTTTTTGAAACGGTGCGAGTCGATCTTTTTTTTGTTTTGATGAAATTGACATATTATTAAGAATGATTGGAAGGACAAAGGGGCGCCAAAATACAATCGCTACACTGGGGTCTTCTTGCGATGCAAATAGCCCGTCCATGGTCAATGACCATGTGTGTCAGTTTTACCCATTTTTCTTCTGGGAATAAATCCATAGCGACAAGTTCTATCTTTTGGGGATCTTTTGTTTCCACGAATCCCAGAAGATTCATGATGCGAACCATGTGGGTATCAATGACCATTGACGGGACATTAAAGCATTGCCCCAATACACAATTCGCTGTTTTTCTCCCCACACCCGGAAGACGAATTAAGGCATCCATGGTATTGGGCACTTCCCCATTATATTCATTCAGAATCGTTAAGGATGCGCCTTGAATGCTTTTGGCTTTTTGATTGTGGTATCCGCAAGAATGAATATCTTTGGATAATTCTGACAAATTCGAATGGGCAAAAGATTGAACTGTGGGATATTTTTTAAATAGATTTGGCGTGACTTGATTTACACGATGATCTGTGCATTGAGCGGAAAGAATGGTGGCAATGAGCAATTCATGATGAGACTGATAATGCAGGGAGCATTTAGCATCAGGATATTCTTTTTGGAGTAAAGTTAAAATATTTTCTGCGCGCGATTTTACCTTTTCCTTGGAATCCATCAGTCCAATAATTCTTTCACAAGGGATGGCATATTTTTTACCAAAGATGAGCGTGGTAATATGATTTCGCACCCCACTTTTTTGATTTTATTTTGATCTTTTTGATTGACCCGATTCATAAAACCAACCACTTTTAAATCATGTCTTTTCAATTCTGCGATCAAACCAACGGAGGAAAAATATGGATCATCTAAATCTACAATCGCCATTTTTGCTGAATCTTTAAACTCGTTTGGATCTGTGTTTTCATCTGTAAACAATAGGGATTGACCCAAGTCTGTAAATACCTCGGACAATTTTGTGCCCAATTCAAAATCTCTTACGAATAATAAAATATCTGCCATTTATTTCTCCAATGATGGAACAATGTCCCAGTGAAATGATTGATTGGATTCCAGTTTTTGATATTCTACTTCTATGTTTTTTAAACTATTCTTTAAAGAAGTGATATCAATTCCCCTGCAAAGCCCGTTGAACTTATCAAATTTTTTCTGACATTTCTTTAATAGACTTTTCGCCCCAATAAGATTGTTGTTGGACAAATGGACAAAACTAACGGACAATTGTATGAGACCTTGAATCAAATCTCGATCTACAAGATAAAAATCACTCCACATTTCTTCCCACGCTTCATGGGCATCAAAATAATGACCATTTTGGTATGCGCTTAGTCCCTTTTCAAAAAGAGATTCAATCTGCTCTTGCTCACCCACTAATGACAATTTCCTTGTCCAGTGAAAAATGCTTCCCTTCTTGTTTGAGTGTTCCCGCTTGTACCTTTTGGTCATGCTCAAAAAATATAATCCAATTTTCATCAAGCATTTTGGGTAAAAGCTTTGCTTTTTCGTCCACAGTCAAAACGGGATCAATGTCGTATGCCATAATCCAAGGAATAGGAATATGCGCTGAACTTGGAATAATATCTGCGCCATAAAATAGAGTTTGAGTTCCATCAGAAATGATGGGATGGAGCATCCCTTTTGTATGCCCATGAGTCAAAATAAAATCAATTCCCTCAAGAAAAGGAGAGGTTCCATCTACAATTTGAATCATGCCATTTTCTTCCAATACTTTCCAATCCTGCTCCATAAAACTACCTTGATCTTTTTGGGATGGATGTTTCGCCAAATCGAGATTCTCTTTTGGCATCCAATATTTCGCATTCGGAAAAGTTGGGACAATTTTTCCATCTTCCCATTTTGTATTTCCCCCAATATGATCAAAATGAAGATGAGTGCAAATCACATCCGTAATTTCATTGGAGCTAATACCCAAGTTCCCCAAACCTGATTCCATATTATATCGATCTGTTTTGATATTATAAATATGCTTGAGTTTTTCGCTCCATTTTGTGCCATTCCCTGTATCTACAAGAATTTTTTTATTGTCGCTAATTAAGAGTAAAGAGCGAGTAACCATTGGAATTCTATTTTGCGAATCGGCAGGAATTTTCTTTTCCCAAAGTGGTTTAGGAATAATGCCAAACATAGCGCCACCATCCAAACCAAATTCACTTGTTTCTATACTATGGCATTCAAATTGTCCGATTTTTAACATAAAGCCTCAATTCCGCCTCCAAGTAAAGGAAGCATTTGGGGGTCACATTTTTTTCCGATTGCTCTTAGCGATTCCAGAGAAATAATTTTTTCTGACTTTTCTTTCACAGATAAATCCATTTCTAATATTTTTTCACTCAATTCAATAAAGTGTCGTCCCCACTGTTTTGGCCCATTACAAATCCAATGATTCGTAATGGGCGTAATTTCATTTTCGGTCTCAAAATTATTCCGTTTTAAATAATAGGAAATATCCGTTCGAAATTGTTTAATTCTCACAAAATCTCCTTCCCAAAATCGGAGCATTATTGAAAATTGGTCCCACAATTTAACTTGATTATTTTTTAGAATTGAGAAAGTATAATCAGATATTTTTACATGCTCCGTATTAATTCGTTCTCGAAATTCTATCCCTTTTGCTTGATGAATCATGCAAGATAAATACGCCCAAAGATTATCTTTATTTCCTTGAAATGAAAAGGCACGCATGGTATGAAAAACAAATAAAGCAAATTGGGGGATATTATGAAGCAAAACTTCACTCACAACTTCTAAAAGACTGAGAGAACGATCTGAAGCCAAAAATAATTGTGCGGATAAAACATGAACAGATTTGTTTCCATCACACAAAGCATTTTGTAAATCACTGATAAAAACACTGGAAGCAAATCCTTCTTTTCGTTCCTTTTCTAAAATAGCCAGGTCCTCTGCTCGAAGTTCTTTTCCCGATACCAATCTCGCACCAAATAATAGAAGTGATTTTGAGGGGTTTTTTCTATCATCACCAATGAGATTTTTGATTGCATTCAAAGTAATAATTGGATGAGCATTTGCCGAAAAATCCCACTTTAGCATACTTGCTATATACAATAAATCACTGAGGTTTTCTCTTAATTCGTTTTCTGAAGAATCAACATGAGCTCGAATAGATTGAGAATCTCCTTCAATGAGGATATCTCGAAAGTTACTTTGGGTCATTTGGGAAATATATTTTTTAAATCAAAGTCACCTAAATAATACATGAGCTGAAAAGAAAGCCCTGTCCCTCTTGCATATTCTGACGGCCATCCTCCGCGAGAGTGGGGATAATTATCGTACGTACTTCCCCAATCGTTTTTGACTTCTGCACTTTGGTTGTCCCATTTGAAACTCAATATTTTTGAGATGGGCATGGACGCAAAATCATGAAAATATCCAATTTCATAACCAAAACCTTGCTTGGGCTTTCGCCCCATCAAAAACCCAAAACGAAAGCTATTTCCTCTTATTTCATTTTGCGGGATATACATAAATCTGAAACCTTTCCACCGCACTTTCACTTTTTCGGGTTTGGATGCATCTTTGGATTTTTTTATTTTCCTTTTAAATTTATAATAAGTGAAATCAAAATTACTATTTGGATTAATTGCAAAACTTAAATTTATTGCATCCCATTTATTGTCCTTTTGCATCACAATCTGGGTATAATCCATTCCTGTGCCATAAAAAGGAAATCCGATTCTAAGACCCAAATCACTCTTTTCTGATAGACCTCGACGAAACCAAATCATTGGAATGGTGTTTTCTACAGAAAAAGTATATCCCCAGTTTATTTCATCAACTGGCGTTATTTCAGGCGATATGCTTGGGTGAGTTGCACAGCCCATCCAAAGGGCAAGAAGCAAAACAAGGGGCGTGATCTTTCGGACTTTGTTCATTTCCAATAGTTAAAGTTAGGATTGTTCCAATTGGAAGAAAATAAAAAGAGACAACTATTTCAAGTAAATCATTTTTCGACTGAGCGTCGTGGACTCAAGCCCGTTCACTGATGCCTGAATCGTAAAAAAGTAAATCCCAGTTGGATTCCCATTTGCCTTCCATGAATAATGATAATTACCAGACGGCATAAATTGATCTTCAATAAATTGCTGAATAATGCGCCCATTTGCATCAAAAATAAATAATGATATGCTCGCATCTTCTAATAAATCAAAGGATATCTGAGTTTCGCCATTAAACGGATTCGGGTAATTTTGATACAAGATGAAAACTTCTGGAATGAGTATATTACTTTCAAATATGGGATTTGGCTCATTGCTCGTTCCCAAACTTATCTCATCTGTCTCTTCCCACGCGCCACCATCTGGAACCCGAATTACATGCTTTTCTACACCAATACCCAGAGGAAACCATTCAAGTGTCTTGTTTTCATCTTGCTCATTGCTTTCTTTCCAACGAATCCATGCTATGGCAGAATCTTGTAAGGTCAAGACAAAAGAAGTATCTGCAAAAACTGCCTGATTCAAAAAGCCTGGAGAGAAATCTAAAAGAAGACTGTCATTAATAAAAAGTGAATACGATTCAAAATCATCACTTTGTCCATAAATTTCAATGTTCAATTTTTGGCCCTGAAAATGAATTTCATTTAATCTAAAAGATGATGGTGGCAATGTTACTTTCCAATGGTCTTTAATCGAATCCGTAAAATATTCGCCCGAAAGTGTAAGGTTGGTTTGAACTTGATTCGGAATAAATTGCATATTTTGAATCAGCGTTCCTTCATGAACCAAAGAAACGGAAGTCCAAGTTTCTGGGATGTGAATGTTTAGAATATC
>JABHGY010000125.1 GCA_018671775.1 Fidelibacterota bacterium | reverse complement strand
TTTTTTGCGTAAACATTAGATTTATATCCTTCTTTATGTTGTTCCATTCTTAAAGATGGTTTGCGTATAGATTGGCCCACATATACACAAGTATTGCCTTTTATATAATGAGGATTCCGTGTCCGGAACTTTTTGACCTCTGCTACTTTAGGCTCCAATTCAATAACATAGACAAAATATTTTTTCTTTGTCACCACAAAAAAACCCTATATGACGTTCTTATCTCTTAAGCTAATCTTTTTGCACAACAAGGACAGGACAATCAATATGATTCACAATCCCTTCATCAACTGAATCCATAATATGCGATTTGAAATTGCTCATTTTCCTATGTCCAACAATCAGCAAATCAAATGCAACACAGTGTTCTTGAATTGCCTTGGAAATGCTTTCATTTTCTACGATAATAATATCACAACCCGCTAACGCTTGTTCAAATCCATATTGCTTAATTTGTGTGCGCAATTCATCTTCATCTATTTCTTTGGGACTATCCATCATCATACTTATTCCCCCAGCATGAAGATCATTTACGTGAATAAGCGTTAGGCTAGCGCCCCACTTTTCTTTTGTGGTCAGCGCTTGTTCTACAAGTACTTTTTCGCTTTCATCTCCAACAAGAGCAAGCATAATTTTATTATATATTGTCATCAAAAAACCTCTTTTGCTAATAATTATCTCTTAGAAAATAAAACGGATAAAGCTAACAAAAAACCCCCGTATTACTACGAGGGTTTTCTTAATTCAATCATAGATCGAAATGATTACTCACCAGCAACGGAAGCTTTTCTGTAAGCCGTAACTAGTTTTTTGATTTCGCCAACCGCTTTACGGGCACGAGATCCTGCGGCTTTGTTGCCACTTATGCTTTTTTCGTGATTAGATTCAAATTCTGTGAAGTGAGATTTGATTTCATCAGCTAATTTGTTTGTTTTAGACATTTTGATTCCTTTGTTTATGTGTATTTAAAATAATTTCGTCTCTTCTTTCCCTTGTGGGATTTTATACAGAATGAGTCAAAATTTGGATGGGAAAATAAACAATAATTATTCACCTGCAAATAGAAGAAATAACGATTATGTGAATATTTATATTTATTATCGCTTTTAAGGCACTTTCTTCTGCTAAATCCTATACTTAAAGGTTTTCTATTTTCCGTATAAATGAAAATTCTACTTTCGGTTTCACCATTTTTCCTCCAACCTCTAGTAAGGGATACGCAAGAAAATTAATAGGGCCAGAAACCGGTCCTGGTTCAAACACTAAATCCCGACCGCGGCTAAATTCAATGCGATTCGCTGGATGATGACCAAAATAATAGGTGGACAAGGAAGAGCATTTATCACCTTCACTAATATCGATAGGCCACCATTTTCCATTACTATAAAATTCTGCCCAACAATGATAACCACTAATCCCACCTTCGTTTCTTGCGGAAGGAATAGATGCGCCAATAGCAAAACGTGCCGGAATTTCTACTGCTCTAGCTAAAGCAATAAAGTAGGAATGAAAATCAGTGCAATTCCCTGTGCGAGAATCACAGGCATAAACCGCATCTCCTTTTCCCCAGCCTTCTCCATATTTGATGTATGCCATCTGATCAATGGTATGGTCATATAAAGCACGCCCCTGAGCGAGTGTTCCTAATTTTCCCGCAATCACTTCTTCAGCTATTTTTGTGAAAGATTCCAAGTCAGGAACAAGTCGATTTGGACGTAAAAAAGCTTCTGGACTTCGAGTCTCATCTGCATAAACACCCCTCTCCGTCCGCTTAACACGGTAGGATATTTCAATTGTTCCCCCACTATGCTCAGGATTTAAATCCATAAGGAATGCCTTATTTTCATTGAATTTATCTTCCAAGATTTGATGCTTAACAGGAGATTGAATATTTATTATCTCGACATTTTGAAATAAATCTGACTGGGGGAATGGAATCCACATGCGACTTGCATCCGTCATTTCTGGGAGCATAATCTGGTAAAAGAAATCAAACTCATCTTCCCCTTTCAAAACGCCAAGTAAATCTGGCGTTGCGTCCTCAGCGGGAAGACGAAACCAGGTTTTATCTTCCTTTTGTTTCCAAACATATAATGGCTGACCATTAGTTTTATGAACGGTAGTTTCTGTTACTTCCATTTCACCCACATCACCAGACAGGAAAAAATCTACATCGTAAATTTCTCCATCTGTGCTGGCAAGATCTACGCAGGCAAAGTGGCGATTTGGTGCAAGATGAGCTAAATATTCCGTGTGAACCCGAACCAGTTTGAGCTTGAGTTCCTGGCCTTCATATGGCAAAAGAAAATATCCCTTTCCCAAATTACTTTGTATTTCAATGTGTTTTTCAATCCCAGCCTGAATATCTTCCGTAACTACATCTGGGCTCCCATCACTTGAAAAATCTGATTCACTGCAAGCGGAGAATAATACGCAGACCACTCCCACAGCGCTAAGTGATTTTCTTAGCGTATGCCCAAAAAAATCGGGCATATTTATTATAGTGATCAAACTATTTGTCGGAAGGATGTTCGCCCGATGGATGCTCCCCAGAAGGATGTTCATTGGACGGATGTTCGTTTTTTGTTTCTGTCGCATTTTTGTCTTTTTTCTTACTACAAGCTGTAGCATTAAAAACAAACAAAGTAACGAGGCTGATAGAAATAAGCCCTTTTATGATTGTTGTGATTTTCATTTTACATGTCCTTTCTTTGTGAAGTGAGGAGGTATTTTATCTTTGAACAAATTACACAATCAATGAATAAAGTTCATATTAAAAATACATGTGAAAAAATTCCAATAAAAATTGGCTTTAGAGTCTTGCTGTTTTGTTTTATTCTATATTGTAAATAAATATTGAAATTTTAGATATGCCTGAGAGGACACACTTTCCCAAGTATCTCTATTCTCAAATTGAAAACTAGCACCAATATAAAAAATAGTAAACGGATTGGGTTGATATGTTAATAAAGGCTGAAGGCTAAATGTTGTGTTTAAAAAATCCCAATAGTTATCTTTATAATCTTGATATTCTGTTACAATTCTAAATTGAGTTGAAGCTGTAAATTGATAGGATAACCGCAAACGACTAATTAAAACAGCATAGATTTCTTCTGCTGTTTCAGGATGATGAGATTGAGAGAATGCAGCAAATGGTTTGAGGCTCAATTTTTCGTTAGGCTTGATTGTCATCCAGATATTCATTGATTTATTCAATGCTTGAAAGGGGTTGGACGGATCTCGAATAATTTCTCTCCCCAGCGAAGGTCCCATGCCAAAATGAAATTTATCACTCATTTTTGAATTCCAATTAAAACTGAGAAAATAATTATTGTGTAATGTTGTATCAACATAAGATTCCGAATTGGGCATAAAATCAAAGCTAATGTGATTTTGTCCTTTCAGGGTTCCGCTTAAACTAGCATAAAACCAATCTTCCCGCCATTCATCTCCCGCGTCATTAAAAACACGTCCCAAACCAACGAGTGCAAAAATGCTTTCGATATTTTCGTTCTCAGGAAAAAGCTGTCGCCATATATTTCCACTGATTTGCTTTTGATCATTCAATTGTAAATATCCATTATCAACACGAAAATTAGGACTTTTGGAAACATGCATCATGGTGCTACCCCAATTACGTCCATTCCGCTCAATACTAAAATAGTTTGCATTTCCTTTAAATGATTCCCCGTCTAAGTCAGTCGTGTATTGATCGTCATCAAAAAAACCACCTGTCAAGCCGCTCTCATTTGAAAGAGCAGAATCAGACAATTCTTGTGTTGATGATGTAAAATATTGCCAATCTAAATTCCAATGATCTCCAAATCTGAAATTCCCATCCATCCCTAGCATTTGTCCAAAACCCTCACCATATCGTCGATCTGTTAAAATTCCCCCAATATAAGCACCAGGCTTCAGGGAATGTTTTATGCGAAAAATATTTGAAATACTTTCACCCACTCCTACCGTCGAACCATATTCTGCAAAAGGAACAATAAGATAGGTGTCCTCATCTTGAGCGCCTAAATAGCCAAATTGTGTTTTACCAAATTGACCGATGATTTTTGCGGCTACTTTTGGATTATTGATAGATCGAGTATAAACAGCTCTTACTTTGGGCTTCCAACCATAAGAACCTGTTCCAAATAAATCAACACCCTCATTGAAAAATGGACGAGATTCAGAATAAGATAAAGCCGCGCGCTTATTCACATCAATTCGTGCTTGGTCTGATTCAATCTGGCTAAAATCCGGATTGACCGTAAGCTCAGCCGTGATATTAGTTCCGATTGGAATTTTAAGCCCAATCCCCAAATTGGCATCAGAAGATTCCTCCGTTTTCAAAGCTGTAATAGACGGCAACAACTCTATTGGTGCTCTACCTCCAATATCCTTCAAGCCGTATAAATGACCCAACTGACACAAATCACAAGTATTTTCACGATCAAAAGGCACCCACGAAATTTGATGGCGAGTCTTGGAGCGCGAGACAGATCTAAAAAAAGTGATTCGCCAGTGATACATATCAGATTTTTGGAATCTCAGAGAAGAAAAAGGAATGGCCATTTCAACTTCAAATCCGTCTTTAGTCAGTTTCCCGGCAGATGCCCATATCGCATTCCAATCCATATTTTCATTATTTGACATTTTTTGTCCATCCGCTTGATTCCCAAATGGATTAGAAAAAAAAGTGTTTCCTACTACGCCTTCATTTTTTGTATCTAGGATTATGCCAACCATATCATCAGAAAATATATCATCCCGTTTTGATAAATGTGCCCTGACAAGATTAGGGTCATCAAAAGCTTTGAAAGCTATATAAAGTTTCTTTTCATCATAAGCAATTCTAACTTCTGTTTTTACGCTCGGCAAAATATTTTCACCAGGATCAACCTCTACAAAGTCCGAAATGATATCAAAATCTTTCCATTCTTCATCTTCAATCTGGCCATCAATAATGATTGGTGTTTGTATTTTTGTAATGGTTAGGGATTTTTCCGCAAAAAGATGGGCGGACAAAAACATCATTATCGTTATTAAATAGTTTTGTTTCATATAGAGTTTGACACCTTATTTACTAAATGGTTGTCAGGAATTTTCTGACAAAACCAGACGAGAAGATTACGTAATATTTTCTTTCCGACAAAGAGTGGTCTTCCGTATTTTCAAAAATGAATGCTAAAGAAAAAATAAATATTCTGCGCCAAGAGATTGATAAGTTAGATGATCAGATTCTGAAGCTACTTGTGAATCGATTTCAAATTTCGGCAAAAATTGGAGATGTGAAATCTTCTGAGGAATTATTAGTTGGGGATCCAAATCGAGAACGCGAAATAATAGATCGACTTGCTCATCAATTTGAAAGAGACTTTAACCGAGAAGACATTGCCTCTATTTTTAGCCCTGTTTATCAGATTTCAAAGAATATACAAAAGAAAAGAAAATAACCTTAGTATCTGTGAGAACCCTGTCTTAATATTCTCGCCTATGAATGCCATAAATACAAATAATTATTACAGCTGGTATTGGTTTTTTAGCCGCAAAGGGGTTTTGTAGTCCCAGGGAATACCTGTATAAATTGACTGCTCTAAAACCCCGACATGATCGGGGTTTTTTTTTACTCAAAATGGATAA
>JABHGY010000124.1 GCA_018671775.1 Fidelibacterota bacterium | reverse complement strand
TTTAGATGGAATAATTTTTGATCCGAAAATTTGTCCAATACATTGGTGCCCCAGACACACACCTAATATGGGAATGGTTTCCCAAAACGTTTGAATAACTAGATTTGAGACGCCTGCATCTTTTGGCGTTCCGGGTCCTGGCGAAATAATTATTTTATCGGGATTGAGTTTGCTAATATCTTGGCTTGTAATAGAATCATTTGTTTTAACGATTACAAGTTCACCAAGCATTTCAATGGCTTGCACCAAATTCCAGGTAAATGAATCGTAATTATCCATGAGGAAAATCATGTGAGAACTTAAAAGTTGAAAGAGAGAAGGGGAAAGTCAAAAGCAAAAAAATTAAAGTTAATGTTTTTCATTTCTCATGTTGAATATAGAGAAGAAATCGTCGTAAAATAAGAGACTTTATTTTGATGAAAATCCACACGCTATTATATGTCAGATAGATATCTAGAAAAGCAATATAATCCTGAAAAGGTAGAAAACCGTTGGTATACCCATTGGATGGACAAGGGTTATTTTCACGCAAATAGTGATTCCGATAAGGAAACCTACACCATTGTGATTCCACCACCAAATGTAACAGGCATGCTCACCATGGGACATGTTTTGAACAATACAATTCAAGATATTTTGATTCGAAAAGCACGGATGGAAGGAAAGGAAGCTTGTTGGATTCCTGGAACTGATCATGCTTCTATTGCCACCGAATCAAAAGTCGTACAAATGCTACAAGACAAAGGCGTATCAAAACAGGATTTATCTAGAGATGAATTTTTATCTCACGCGTGGGAATGGAAAGAAAAATACGGTGGCATTATCATCAATCAGCTCAGACGATTGGGATGTTCTTGCGATTGGGAGCGAGAAAGATTCACCATGGACGAAGGATACACAAAAGCTGTCCTTCATACCTTTGTAGATTTATATGAAAAAGGTTTGATTTATCGAGGCCATCGATTGGTAAATTGGTGCCCTGTTTCCAAATCGGCGATCAGTGATGAAGAAGTGTTCCATCGGGAAATCAATGGGCATCTCTGGCATTTTCAATATCCGATTATAGATTCAGATGAGTCCTTAATTGTGGCAACCACCAGACCCGAAACCATGTTGGGCGATTCGGCTGTGGCGGTTCATCCCAGTGATGAACGATACCATCATCTTATTGGTAAGACGGTAAAGCTGCCGTTAGTCGGACGAGAAATCCCCATCATTGCTGACGATTATGTGGATCCGCAATTTGGCACAGGTTGTGTTAAAATTACCCCAGCTCACGATCCGAATGATTTTGTAATGGGTGAAAAACACAATTTAGCATTTATCAATATTATGAATGATGACGCTTCTCTTAATGAAAATGTGCCGGAAAAGTATCGTGGTTTATCTCGAGAAGAGGCACGTAAACAAGTCACTAAAGATTTAGATGCAGAAGGACTTTTGATCAAGACGGAAGATTATGTGAATAATGTGGGCTATTCTGAAAGAGGGAACGTTCCCATTGAATTTTATATGTCAGAGCAATGGTATTTGAAAATGACGGATTTAGCCAAGCCAGCGATTCAAGCGGTGAATGACGGGAAAATCAAATTTCATCCTGAGCATTGGACGAAAACGTATAATCATTGGATGGACAATATCAAAGATTGGTGTATCAGTCGCCAGTTGTGGTGGGGACATCGAATTCCTGTTTGGTATCATAAGGATGATGCGAGTCAAATACATGTTTCAGTTGAGGGACCAGAAGATCCTGAAAATTGGACCCAAGACCCAGATGTTTTAGATACGTGGGCCAGTTCTTGGCTTTGGCCTTTTGCCGTACACGATTGGCCACAAGAGGATAAAAATTTAGCTAAGTTTTATCCCACAGATGCCTTGGTGACAGGACCAGACATTATCTTTTTTTGGGTAGCGCGTATGATTATGACAGGCTATGAATTTATGGACGAAGTACCGTTTAAAGATGTGTATTTCACGTCAATTTTACGAGATGAGACGGGCAAAAAATTCAGTAAATCATTAGGCAATTCACCGGACCCATTTGATTTATTTGACGAATATGGAACCGACGCCGTACGATTTGGGACCATGTTGATGGCACCACAAGGTTTGGATGTATTATTTTCAAAAGATCGCTTAGAAGTAGGGCGCAATTTTATGAACAAACTTTGGAATGCTTGCAGATTTGTTCAGATGAACATTCCTGATAATTGGTCAGATAATCAAACTGCTTTAGATGATGAGCTAGAATTGCCAGAAAAGTGGATTTTAAGTCAATTAAATCAAGCCATCAAAGACTACAATCGACAATTGGAACGATTCCATTTTAATGAAGCGGCAAAAGTGCTATATGATTTTACGTGGAATGATTTTTGTGATTGGTATATCGAAATTGCCAAAACACGATTTTATGGTGACGACGAAGTTTTAGCAGAGAAAGCACGATCCGTTTCTTTAAAAGTTATTCGCACAGTTTTGGCTTTATTACATCCTTATGCTCCTTTTATGACCGAAGAATTATGGCATCATTTTAAGCTAAAATCTGACGGAGATTTAATAATCACACCTTGGCCAAAGGCAGATGAAAAAGCTAACGATGAATCAGTAAAAAATGACATGATGATATTGCAAGATATCATTTCATCCATCAGAAGTATTCGTAGTCGCATGAATATTTCACCATCCAAAGAGGCGGATCTCGTGGCCAGATGTTCGCCAGAGCAATCACA
>JABHGY010000123.1 GCA_018671775.1 Fidelibacterota bacterium | reverse complement strand
GTGATGTTTCAGCTTATATTGCAGAAGCAGTTGCACGTGTTGCTTATGCCAGCGATTTGACCGAGCAAGAAAAGCCCAGAGATTTATTGAAAGTGATTAAGTCACATATTTACGAACCCAATTATTATAGTTATATATAAAATTAGGACAGTAATAATTATTGGGTCGTTGTCGTTAACTTCTTCAAATTTTTTATTTGATAATCCAATGCTTCATTATTTGGATTAAGTTTTTTGCTTTCATTGTATGCTGCCATTGCTTCAGAAAACTTTCCCTGCTGTTCGTAATAATAGCCTAAATTAAAATGAAATAAAGCAATTTTTGGATTAGCTAAAATCATTTTTTTTGTTACATCGATTGCTCCCTCAATCGCACCGGTAGAAAGATAAACAAGAGATAACTCATTCAGCGTAACAAGGTTGTTTGGTGCGATTTCAAGACTATGATTCAGCATGGAAAGCGCTAATGAATCTGCTCCTAATTCTCTTAAGACAATACCTGCTTCAAGATAACTTCGGGCTTTTGATTTTATATTTGGATACGCTAAAGATATTCCAAGATAGTGTTTTGCATTGCTGTCATTCGGATTTGAGGCTAATACGTGAGCAATTCTCTGTTTTGCTTCCTTCACTTTTCCAGCATAACTATACATCAATCCGTCCATTATGGATTGGAATCGAAAAGTGGTTTCATCAAGTGATTTTAGCTGAGCCTGACTTATATTTTTATGAGATAAAACTTCTTTATTGTTTGATATAGAACCAGCTGATTTAGTTAGATTTATTAGATTTTCAATAACAAATGCATAAGAATTAGAAGCAAGCTCTCTTGGGGTCATAAATTCCACAATTGGATGAACAAGCGAATTCATAACGGAACTCTGCACCATTGCGTCAATTGTTTGATCGTCCATCAGATATGTGCTAAGAATAGCATCCAAATTTTCAATGCCAATTTGTTGAAAGGATTGTTTTAGGGTATCATTTTGAAAGGCTTTGCTAAGAATGGAGTAATCTAAATTTAATGGGTTTAATGAACTAATATGAACAAGAGCTTCATCCCCCACATACCAAAGTGTTGTATGCGGAAAAATATTACGAATGGTTTTTAAAATAATTTGATGTATATCTGAGCTAAGATATAGAGGAACCCATTGGATAAATATGCCATTTTCCGTCAGCCTATTTCGACATAGCTTGTAATATTCGCTGGAATACATTGTGCTATTGCCTGCACTACCTTTTTTTAACATAGTGTCGCTTGAAATAATATCAAAATGTTCAGAATTAAATTTGAGGTAATTCTTCCCATCTTCAAGATGGAGCTGGACATTTGGGAATGATGCCACATTTGTAGAAAGAGCCTGAAAATGCTGGCTACCTTTAATAACGGACGCACTAATCTCTGAACAAATAATCTGAGCATTAGGTTGTTGTTGATGAAACTCATGGAATGTAATTCCTGTTCCCAAACCAACCACATAAATTGACTTTGCATCAGGACGCAAAAGAAGAGGTAAATCAGCAAGTATGATTTGCTTGCGCATGGCTTTTTGGAAATCGCCACCCATAAGAACACCTTCGACAGTCATTTTTTTTTCTTTGGATTCTGTGAAGTAAACTGTTGTTGTAGCGGAGACACCTTCGTCATAAAATATTACTTCAGAAATATCATGTTCGTCATAAGATTTAAACTGAGGGTGTTCTAAAAAATTTATTAATCCAATCCATAGACTTAGCATGACGATGAAAAGCCCCCATCCCAATTGAAATCGTACTTTAGGATATTTGAATGATATGAGATGCCATTTAATCGTCGCAATAATGCCAATAATCAAAATGCTTGTACCTATAATCGTTGCAGAGATACCCAATATTGGAACAAATAAAAATCCAGTAATAACGGAGCCCAAAATAGCACCGAATGTGTTCCACGCATATAATGAGCCAACACGTTTACCCACAAGTTGGATAGATTCTATATAAAGCGTGTTTAATAACGGGAATGTTAAGCCCATTCCAAAACTAGGAATAAAAACAACTAATGTCGTTTTGTATAAGTTTTGTAAAAGGTAGCCTCGCCATGTAGAAAAATCTGGCGAAAAAGCTGAACTTGTAAAGACAGTATGGAACAAGGGGATGCTTGTAAAAGTGCCAATCGCAACAAAAATAAGAATTCCAATAATCCAATTCCATTTATTTTTTAATTGGTCCACATATCTTTGTACCAATAGGCTTCCACCCGCAATTCCAAATAGGATTAATAACAAAATAAGAGCAAAAGAGTATGTTGTATTACCAATATAAAAAACTAGACTTCTTGTCCATAGTATTTCGAGAGAAAACGCAATAAACCCAGTGGCAAAACCAATGAGTGGGATTAGCCAAATAGGAGACGAAATTATTTTGTTTTTAGATTTTGGAACCTTGTCATGTATTTCATTATTTGCTTGTTTAGGGGGCGATTCACGAAATACCAATAGAATCCCTAATCCAATTAATAGATTTATAGAGATAGCAAACAATAAAGTCCAATATAACCCTAATTTTTCAATCATTAAAAATGAACTCAAAATAACGCCCATCATCCCTCCGAGCGTATTGAGAGCATACATTAGACTGAAATCGCGTCCGACTTTATTAATATTAGTCATGACGATGGTTGCCATAGTGGGGACAGTTGCTCCCATTAAGCTTGTTGGAATAAAAACCAAGAGGAAACAAGTGAGAAATTGTGCAATGGTTAGCATTGCCAAGTGCCCTTGGAAAAGTCTATAAATTGGCGCATACCAGGTATCATAATTTGCAAGTAAGACAGAAATGACGATTGCAGCCAAGGCAATGCCAATTTCCAACCGAATGTAGAGCTTAATGGGAGCAATATTACGGAATTTTATTTGGCCACCTTGCCAACTTCCAATAGCTAAACCAGCCATAAATGCGGCTAAAACAGTGCTTAAAGCATAAGTCCCATTACCAAAAATCTCCGCTAGAAATCTTAACCAAATTATTTGATAGATAAGACCGCTCACTCCAGAAAGAAAATAGACCAATAACATAGATTTTCGGAACCGAGTGTTCATTTATATTTCCTTTAGACGTGAAAAAAGTTTGATGAGATACCTATTTATAGGTTTTGAATAAATATTTTTATAATTATTATTTTTCAAAATTTGTTTCCATTTTATTTATAGAAATCTAAAGAATAAACATTAACAATAAAACTTCCATCTTGTATCAAAGTTTTAATTATTGTACGTTTAACTTACAAGTTGTCATAGCATTTATAAATAAAGGAGAAAACTATGAAGCAGTTATTTATGCGTATTGCTGTATCTCTAATTTTCATGTTGGCGGTATCATCCCTTTTTGCCGATGTTGATAGCCTATTCGGTAAGTGCACATTGCCGAAAAAAGCTGGAATCAATATCACAGTGTCTGCTACTCAAGGCGGCACAGCATTGTTGAGTGCAATCACCAATCCACGTGGTCGTTATAGTGTTAATTGTGGGTCATTATCAGCTGGTACTTACTTTTTCTATGTAACAGATGGTTTAGGTTCCCATTTATGGCAATTCTATTACTCAGGGACTGGAGATATTTCGCATGATTTTTCTCTATCTGTTTAAACAGAACATATAGTTTCGACACTAGAGGTAACCTACATTAGTATTTGTTCTTTTTAGGGTTTAATCCTTAGTATTGGTGATGGAAAAACATCATATTATTTTACCCTTTACTCAGATTTGGTGGATTGGTATTATTCTGAGTACTGTAGGAATTTGGGCGGTTATCCAATTTGGTAAAGAACTGAAGT
>JABHGY010000017.1 GCA_018671775.1 Fidelibacterota bacterium | reverse complement strand
TCCATCTTCATTCTCCTATCACTTCGTTCAAGTCGTTTATTTTATTCACTCCTATTTATCATCAAAGTAATCATAAATCTCAGGAACTTTAGGGTAGTTTTCTACCTTAGCTAAGAATCTAGGTCCAGTTGAATAGGCAAATACCTTAACATCTGGGAAGCAATGCTGCTTGTAGATACAATAACTACACGCCATAGCTAACTTCATGTTCCCTGACTTACCTTCTGGTACTAAATCGTAGCATTGTTCTGGTATGTTATCATCTTTAACCATACACTTAAGGTAATCAATTCTCTCAGTGATAGGGTCATCATACTTGAAGTTCTCAAAGTGAGTACAAAGATGTCCTGCTGCTTTATCAATAACTAACCAACCACCTTCTTCGTGTCCTAAGGATTCAGCATACCCTCTTAACTGGTCGATATAACCAAAGGGGTCATCATTACGTATGTTCCCTTCTTTGAACTTCTTAAATCCAAAGCTAGATGCAGTCTTAACATCAATTAACATACCATCAATGACACAATCCATAGAACCTTTGATACCATTTACCTCAGCCTTATGTTGTTGATGAGTAACCTCGTGTCCAGACAGAGCAGCTAATGCTAGTACAAGCTCTTCAGTCGCATGACCATATAAGAACTTCATTAAGGTAGCTGGTGTCATAGACTCAGCTTTATAGTTCCTATGTCTATACCAAAGGTATCTATCTTGCTTACCGATACTACTCATCCGTAAAGCATTACTCTCTTCATGCTTCGTAAGTAATTGATTCTTAAGGATATTCTTCATTGCCTCACCAAAGTTATCCACAATCTTATCCACATCTACACCTTCGGCTGCTTCATTCTTTACTAACACCTTATAGATGTCATCTACTAAATCTTCAATCTTCTTCATAACTACTCCTAGTGAGTTTCAGCCCACGTATCTCCTACTTTAAATTCAGCATCAAGGGGACAGTTCATCTCATAGTATGTACCTGCCTCAATCATGCTCCCTACTGCCAAGCTTCCGAATAGACCAGCTTGTTCTTCTTTTACTTCTGTTTGAATCTCATCGTGAATATTACCCACGAACTTATAATCAATATTGTAACTCTTAGCATACCCATCCAGTATTACTAAGGCTCTCTTCATTACTATCGCACCTGCTGATTGTAGTAATGTATTCAAAGCTGCATGTGGACTTCTGATGTTTAACTTCCTATCATCTAATCCTTTAATTGTGCCTTGTTCAGACAACTTAGTAACTCTGTCTCGTAAATCTTTAAGTGCTGGCGTATTAGCAAGGAAGTCTTTCTTAAGTCGTTTACCATCGCTACTTGTTCCTCCGACAATGTCACCGATTTTCCCATCCCCAGCTCCGTACAAGAAAGCATAGATGAAAGTCTTTGCCTGATTTCTTGATTCAAGTCCTGCAGCCATTTGATTTGCTGTGTGTATATCTCCATCTACAACCTCCTTAGTGTAATCTTCATTGTTCATATAGTGTGCCAGCATCCTTAACTCCAGACCTGACGCATCCATCCCTACTAACTTATAACCATCTCTTACTTTAAATAGACTCCTACATTGCTCACCATAAGGGCTACCACTAGCAGGAACTTGAGCTAGATTAGGATTGCTATGTGTCATCCTATTAGTAACAGCACCTATAGGATTAATATAAGCATGTATCCTATCTAATACACCTGCCGCTTCAATCCAAGAAGATACTAACCCTAGTCTCTTTTGTAACATTAAGTATCTAGCTATTAACTTACCTTCAGGAAACTCTACATTCTCTAGTATAGTCTCTGATACTTGAGGTATCCCAGTCTCAGTTAACTCAGTTGGTTCCCATCCATAATGTATTAGGTGTCTGGCTATCTGCTTCCTACTACCTAAGTTAAACTCAGGGTAGGTAATCTTACCCCACCCTTGTTCAGGGTCTAGGTAAGCTAATGAATCTAATTGTCTTTGTAAGGAAGCTGCAACTTCACCATCAATAGTATAAGGCTTGCTTGGAAAGCTCAGTGATACAAAGGTAGGTAGAGGTACAAAGACTTCTCTTACTTCATCTTCAGCCTTGAACATCTCAGACTTAAGTTCTGCTTGTAGAGTTATAGCATCCTTAGTATTGAACTCCCAACCATTAATCTTCTGTTGATGGATTATCTTAGCTACCTTATACTCTAGAGTTATGGCATCTTTAGATAACTTCTGCTGAAGTAGTAGGTTGTATAAACTATATGTAACCTTGACATCTTGAATACAATACTCAAGCATCTCTTGGTTATAGTTACTCCAAGCATCTTCTTTCTTACCGAAGTCACCTTTAGCATTACCTAGTCTCTCACCCCAAGCATCTAAGCTATGACCACCTTTACGACTTGGACTATCTAACCTAGACAGTACCAAGGTGTCTTCAATCTCACCCCACCAAGTGAAGTGTAGTAATCTTTCTATAACTGGTATGTCAAAGTTGATAATGTTATGACCTATCAGTACCTCTACCTTGTTATCTTGTAGCCAAGGTATGAAGTCTTTAACATCCTTAGGTTCAAAGGTAGTAGGCTCATCCCACCTACCTACTATCTTGGCAGCAATACACCAGATGACTGATGGATTAAGACCATTAGTTTCTATATCGAATATTGCTTTAACCATTACATCTCCTCGGGGGCTACTGTTTCTCTAAGTCTCCCTGTTTCTGCATCATATTGTAAGTACCCTGTGACTCCTGTCTCACCTGTGTACCTATTCTTTAGAATCCTCAGTGTAGTTGTGTTCCTAATGAGAGGGTCATCTGATTGTTGATTACGTTCTAAGGCAATGACCATATTAGATAACTGAGCTATACCTTGTGAACCTCTAAGGTGTGACAATGAGATAGAACCCCCTTCTTCATGCGGTGTACCTTGTTGTCTTGATAGATGGGATACGAGGAATAAGCCAATGTTAGTCTCAACTACTACCTCACGTAGCTTAGTCATTAAAGCATCGATGTTCCTACGTTCATCACCCTTAGCATCACCAGACATTACAAGGTTAAGATGGTCTAATAC
>JABHGY010000122.1 GCA_018671775.1 Fidelibacterota bacterium | reverse complement strand
TAAGTAAATAGGGTTTCAAATGGGAACTCTTTTCTTGAAATTGTGATAGAAAATTAAATCTAAAATAATTTAGATATTAGAACAAATAGCTATAATTTTTCGATTCTTAAAATGGACAAATAAATGCTACGATTAAAACACATCACCCTACTCTCTTTATTCATATTCATCAACGGATGTGGCGAAAAACGAAAAAATATTTATGAAGAAATTGATTTTTCAACCCTGCCAAAATCTGTGATTTCAAATGGCGAGAAAATTTATATGCGTGCTTGTTTTGCCTGTCATAATACGGGTCGTGAAGGTGCAACCTTACTCACAGAAACACGACAATGGAATCGAACAGCTAAAAAAGGAATTGAGATTTTATATCAAAATGTCTTACAAGGATATACCGGGATGAGTGGTGTTATGCCTCCAAAAGGGAATTGTTGGGATTGCACTGAAGACGATATTCGTCAAGCCATCCTTTATATTTATCACCAGGTTAAATTAGCAAAAAAATAGTTTCTCGTACCCTATCTCAAGGAATCAAGAAAATAGCCTGAAAATACTAGTGCATTATAAGCAATAAAGTTAATCCAAAACACTTCCTTCGAATTTCGCTGTTCTGTCATTTGAATATTGAAGTAGGCCTTAGCAAAAAATCCTGCCGATAATAAATAATATCCAATCGTATGTATTCCTGGCTCTTGATGGCTTGCGTTATTTAATCCACCCACAGCCATAAACACATCAAATCCACCTGCTATTTTTTCGCCATGCCATTGGTCTTGTGTCGCAATATAACTCATCCCTGCAAAGGTTAATTCCATAGCAGAAATATAGCCCAATTCCTCTAAAGTAGAAGATTGAGCATAGAGGATAGAACCGGTTAAAAGACTAAGAACAATACTAGTTTTTCTCATAGCAAATTCTTTCTTCTTTATTTTAGTAAAATCATTTTTTGCACATCACGAAAAGAACCCGCAAGCATTTCTACAAAATATACACCACTGGCCATTTGAGATGCATTCCATTGTATTTCATGCAAACCCGGCTCTACCGCTTCCTCTAGTAAATTTTTGACCAATCTACCCTTTACATCCAATATTCGTAGAGATATAGTTTGTCGCATCTCTACTGAAAATCGAATGGTCGTGCTTGGATTAAATGGATTCGGGAAATTAGGATACAATCTAAATTGATTTGCTTGTATTGTCACATCATCAAACCCGAGTTCAACGCTAAATCCAAAAAAGGCTAAGATACGTCCAGCTAAATCAATCCGCTCTTGTTCTGCGTAAATGGTTTCAAAAGGAAAACCCATCATCACAATTCTTGCATTTTCTGTCCCACCAGGAACAAGCCCAGAAAATTGTATCCCAGCAATCAAATTATTGCCATAAATCAAAGCAGATTCAGAACCGCCCGTTGAGGAGAAAGCATCCGGATAATTTTCAGGATACACACCATAATTCCCATTATCATAATAAAGGGTCAAACTTTCAAAAACGGTTCCCTCGGCTCCATGTGCTATGTAAGAATTGGCGTCATCTAAATTATACTGTGTTTTCAAATAATCGTGAAGAAAATTACGGTCCGAGGAGGAACCTTGCTGATCCAAATCCCACGCAACTTCAGACCCGCTGATGAAAATCTGTCCCCCTTGCTTGAGATAATCTTTGACTATATTTTGCTCCGAGGCAGAAAATGTTTCATGCTCAGTGCTCTCATCTCCTAAAAGCCAAAAAACGGCTGTATAGTGACTCAATTGAATTTCGCCAGAAATCACCGCGTCATTATCCGCCGTATCGAAAGCATATCCCCAAGGAATCAACGCTTGTCCCATGCGCTTTGCGAAATCATGATAAGGGAATGGATAACTCCCATTCATTCGATCAAAACCATCTACGATAAGAATATTTTCCGTTTCATCCGATTGATAAACACCATAGATATCTGAAGCAAAACTTTCTGAAATACTCTCAAGATTAGATACGCTGGTTAATTTATAAAATAGCGGATTTTCATTCCCATTGGAAAGCATGATTTCAGATTCGGAAGCATTCATTTCGCTGAGAAGTGTCCACAAATTGTCTGTGGATTGACTATAAAGATTAAACCCGGAAATTGAGTCCGGGTCTTGAGTGTGCCATGTAATGCTGATGCTGTCCGACCAAACGATTGCATTCGTTTCTGTCCGTGGAATGGTCGCCGGACCTCCTTCCATGCCCACATAATATCTTGGCGTATAATCAGTGAGCTGGCTCAAATTATAGGTACGGTAACTGACTTTCCAATCATAAGCTGATGATTCCACAACTAAAAAGGTTCCATCCGCATTTCGTAGAACAAGCATACGTACATGTCCTACTTTATGAATCGCATCTCCCGGACTTAAATCGTTCCAATTATCATAGAAAATGGTCAATCCATCATCCATCATGGACGTTGAATAATGAGCGTCTAGATTCCAACATCGAGAAATAAATCCAGAGCAATCCACACCGCGGGCATAAGCGCTCACGCAGTAACTTTCATCGCAACTTGTTGCTTTATCTCCCGCATATTTTCCAGCACTTATTCCATTATCAAAACCATCAATCGTATAAAAGCCACCCCACTGATACGGCACGTGATAATTTGTGCCTAACTGAACCCAGCCTGGTGTTTCTACAATCACGCCATTTGGATCTACAATAGCGCCCCCCGTAATATTTCCACTGGATGCAGACCATTCGTGAGTCACATAAGTCTCCGCCATTTCTAAAGCTTCGGCTGGAGTAACCGGTGGATAAATAAATGATTCTCTTTCATCGTCCAAAGGTTCTGCTTCTGGAAAAAGGTTGGGCGATTGGTTAAAATGTTTTCCCTCTTGCAAATAATTTGGTAAATGAAAAATTGAAGCTTCTCCCTTGTTTCGCACACGTTCATCTTGCTTCCAGACACTAATGGTCACGCCTGTTTTTCGTGTGCTCATAATATATAAATCTCCTAATTCGTCAACATGAAAAGGAAACTCAATGAAGGTGTAATCTACATTTGGAATGGGAAACGTTGCCTGTCGCTTTCCAGTGAGATCAAACAAAGCAATTTCCCGTTTTACGCGTAATGGAACGTGTTGAAGAATCGTTTCAATATAAACATAATGATTATTTTCCCCATTTTTTCCAAGATATTTCCCCGAAGCAAATCCCTCAGCTTGTATAATCGAAAATGCGAAATCGTTTCCCACAATTTGAAGTATTTCATCATCCGTCCTTATGACTGAAACCATATCAGCTATCTTTATTGATTTTTGTGAATCTTTGGGATCTAATGTTTCAAGTCGTTTCAATGCTTGATGTTCATAGATTTTTTGAGTTTGAGCATTCAAATCCATAATTTGAATTTCTCCATTGGAAACAGAAAAAAATTGAGGACCGATTCTAAAGCCAGGCACTTCTCTTAGGGCTATTTTTTCTTCATCAAATCCCCAGGGGACAAATAATAATTCTTCATATTTGTATTGGGCATGGATAAATCCAAATATCGTTATAATCGCAAATAAGGTTTTCTTCATCATGCTAGAAATCTACGAAAGCTTTGAAACAGGAACCCATCGTATTTTTATGTTATTTTTGTTTGGATTCATATACTTTTCTACAAGAATATTCCTTAAAATCGCCAAAAGATTTTCACAGAAAAATGCCAAAACATCCATTAATAACCCTGGTACAAAACAAGCTCTTACTTTCTTCATTAGCAGAAAAATATGGGACGCCTCTTTATATTTATGATAAAGAACAACTTGTTCATAATATTCAAAGGCTCAACAGTATCCTCAAAAAGTATTTCAAGTCGTTCCATATTTGTTACGCCGTCAAAGCCAATAATAATCCACATTTACTTAAAACGCTCAAAAAAGCTGTCCCTACTTTAGGAGCCGATTGTTCAAGTCCGGGCGAAATTCATATCGCAGGTCAAAATGGATTCGAAGGAAACGATTGTATTTATACTGGGAATTATGAATCACCCGAAGATTTAAAATGTGCACTAGATTTTGGCGCACATATTAATCTGGATGATATTCAATCTTTTCATCGTCTTCAAAAAATTGGCCTTCCAAATTCTATCTCCTTTAGATTGAATCCTGGCTTTGGAAAAGGAGCTTTTGCCCAAATCACGACAGGCGGAGAAGATTCAAAATTTGGTGTGCCTCATTATGATATTGTCCACGCCTACGAACTAGCAAAAAATGCGGGTGTCCGTCAATTTGGGATTCAATGTATGACCGGATCTGGCGTATTGGATTCAAATTATTTCCCTAATCTTATGATAGAGATGTTAAAGACGGTCAAGAAGCTCAAAGATCAATTGAATATTGATATGAATTTTATTAGCATGGGGGGTGGATTTGGAATCCCATATACGGAGGATGATTTCCCACTGAATTTTGATGAAGTCTTTGCTGGCGTTGCAAAAAACTTTCACGCTTATTTCAATCAAAGGCAGGAAAAATTTCCTGCTCTCTGGATAGAACCAGGTAAATCTGTCGTTGGTGATTCTGCCATCTTACTGACCCGCGTAACAGGAAAAAAAGAAAGCTATAAATCCTATATTGGTATGGATGCTGGCATGGAGACACTCATGCGGCCCGCACTTTATGGCGCTTATCATCGTATTTATAAAGTTGGTAGTGCAGATGCACCAAAAAATACGAGTGTCGATATTACAGGACGGATTTGTGAAAACACCGACCGTCTTGCAACGAATCGAGATTTTCCTCACGTAGAAGAGGGAGATTTACTCGCCGTAATGGATGTTGGAGCTTATGGATTTTCTATGTCGCATCAATTTTGCACTCGACCTCGATCTGCTGAAATTTTATTAGATGGAGAAACAGCAAGTGTCATCCGAAAACGTGAAACCATTCAAGATATTTTTAGGCAATGTTATGATTAAATCCCTTTCCTTTTTCATCCTCCTCCAAACAATGATTTTTGCTCAAGCACATCCAGGTATTCATCAAGTGCAATCAGCGTATTATAAAATCAATTTTGAGGCTTCCTCTCGACAAGATGATTTGAGTCCAATTTATCCCAAATCTGAACGAGAGAGAACGCCCTCCCACGAGGTTTTTGGCTATCATCCTTATTGGATGGGAACGGCGTGGCAGAATTATAATTTTAATCTTATTACCACTTTAGCTTATTTCTCTGCAGAAGTGAATGCCAATGGAAGTTTGGGCGATCTCCACGGATGGCCTGTTAGCAGTTTAATCAATGAAGCCCATGCACACGGAACAAATGTGGTTCTGTGTGCCACGCTTTTTAGCTCGAGTGATATCACAACATTATTGAGCAGTAGCACAAATCGAACGAATTGCATCAACAATCTATTGGCACAAGTTCAAGCTGGAAATGCCGATGGAATTAACATCGATTTTGAATCTTTCCCTTCATCTCAAAGAGATAATATGGTCACCTTTATCACGGATTTGACCAACACCTTCCATACAGAAATTCCAGGATCACAAGTTACCCTTGCAATGCCTGCTGTAGATTGGAGTGATGCTTGGGATTATAATGCTTTGGCGTCAATCAGTGATGGCCTATTTATCATGGGATATGCCTATCATTGGAGTGGAAGTAATACGACTGGTCCCAATTCTCCTCTAATAGGTTCTGGTTATAGTTTAACTTGGACCGTTAATGACTATCTCAACAAAACGAATAACCAAGCGGACAAACTTATTTTAGGTGTGCCTTATTATGGATTTGAATGGCCAGCAGAATCGAGTGAAGCAGGTGCACAAACCACTGGAACTGGCTCAGCTAAATTTTATGCCGAAATGGAAGGGCGAGCTTTGTCTTATGGAAAGCTGTGGGATACACCGTCTCAAACGCCTTGGTATGCTTACGAAAACCCAAATTGGATTCAAGGGTGGTATGATGATAGTTTATCTTTGTCTTTAAAATATGATTTTGCCTTAAATCAAAATTTAAAAGGCGTGGGCGTTTGGGCTTTAGGTTATGATGGAAATAATACAGAATTGTGGGATTTATTTTCAGCAAAATTTGGGGCAACAGCTCCTCCAACGACACCTCATCGAATCAGCATTAGAAATATTTATGATACGGGAGGGGCGGTTATCATTGATTTTCAAGGGGCACAAACGGCAGACGAGTTTTTCTTATATCGCAGAAATCCTGCCACAAATGAGGACGAGCTCTTTTCTACGCATCAACAACGACCTCTTGTCATTCAATATCTGAATGATGACGAATTATATTTATTCTCGATTGAAGCTTCCAATGATTTCGGCACTTCACCGCGGACAGAATTGCTCGGTTTTGCCCCTTCTCCTCCTCCTATAAAATGCCTCATTGTAAATGGTTTCGACCGAGTGAATGGGACAGATAATACCTTTGATTTTATCCGACAACATGGCTCTGCAATTCATGGCAATGGTTATGCTTTTGATTCAGCCACCAACGAAGCTGTAATACAGGGTGATATTGATTTATCAGATTATGAGATCGTTGATTGGATTCTCGGGGAAGAAGGAACTGCCACCAGCGCATTTACGGGTGGGGAGCAAGATAAAATAAAATCATTCTTAGAGCAAGGTGGATTCCTTTTTGTGTCTGGTTCTGAAATCGGCTATGATTTATCTGCACAAGGTAGCACTGAAGACCAAACCTTTTTTGAGCATTACCTCAAAGCAGAATATATTTCAGATGCTGCTGGAGGACAAGGTGGCACCTATTCTGGATATGGTGTTTCGAATACCGCTTTGCATCGAATCGAAAATATCACCTTTGATAACGGAAATCACGGCACTTATAATGTGGATTGGCCTGACGGTATTAAGCCTAAAAACGGGTCTGAAATTTGTGCAAAATTTGATGGGGTAGATTATGCCAGTCGTGGCGGGATGGGGACACAATATCTTGGCACATTTGGGAACAGTAATAGTCAAGGCGGAGTCTTGCTTTTATCGGTGGGATTTGAAACCATTTATCCTGAATCCAAACGTGATGAAGTTATGGAACATATACTTACATTTTATGAATCTGGACTTGACATTTTTAATTCAGACATTCAGCCAAAAAAATTGACGATTCATACTCTCTATCCAAACCCAACAAATACTTCTTTTACATTGGATTTTTCTACAATTGAATCTGAGCAATTTGTAAATATCATCATTACAAATGTTTTAGGGCAAATTATACGAGAAGAGCGAATTCAACTCAATGCTTCTCTTCGCCATCAATGGACATGGAATGGATTAGATCAAAAAGGGATTTCTGCTCCAACAGGTTTATATATCGTCTCGCTCCAAAACCAAGACCAATTCATTTCTACAAAAGTAACCTTGTTAAAATAAATCATGGATAGCGTTTTCATCTCTATTTAATGAACACGCAGCAATAATAAATGTTTATCTCCCACAATTCTCAACTTGATTTTATTTATAGCTCTGAAAAAGAATATGCTTCTTTGTTACCTTTGTTTCAGCATTGTCAAAGTATCGATATGTCAACGCGGATGGTTAAAATTCATCGCCGCAATATTTTTAAGCGGTATATACGTGAATTAGCGCCACATGTTGTTGTCGCCTATGATCGCGTCATTCCACAAATTAAAAACGCAGGATGGAAAGGAAAAACCATTTACGTTGATCATGGTTTGAGTCCAGTCAAATATTATGCTTATCGCTACGATACATTTCATTCTATCGATTTGCTTTTTTATCCTGGGCCTGTTTTTATGGATATCATGAAAGCCCTAAATCCAGACTTCAAAAATGGCCTTTTAGGTGGATTGCCTAAAATGGACAATTTTGTCACAAAGCAAATCGACAGAGAATCAACCTGTCAGAGTTTAGGATTAGATTCAAGAAAACCCATTATTCTTTTTGCCCCAACTTGGGGAGGGAAATACAGTAATACTTGGGGAATTAAAAACGCAAAATATCTAGACGGATACCCAAACCTTATTATCAGTCCCCATCCTGCTGATTATCGTTTAGCTAAAAAGTTCGATGCGGTCGTTCCCAACAAACCAGGTGAAACGACAAAGTTTATAAAACTCGCAGATTTGATTATTAGCGATGTTTCTTCGATTATTGGAGAAGCCTCAATTCTAGGAAAACCTGTCATTCAAATTGAACTCCCTACTTATCCTGGCTGTTTTCCGAACCCTGATAAACGCAAGACAGGGACATGGCTGAACCCTGAAAAACTGAAATTCTTCATTGATGCTTCTGATCCCATAAATCGTCCTTTCAAATGTGCCTTTCTTGACAAAGATTGGATTATGGGACATACGTGTAAACCTGCAGATTTGGAAAAAACGATTAATCTAGCCCTTTCAGATATTAAGAAATATAAGTCAGAACAAAATTACTGGAATGAACAAAATTGTTACAAAGCAGATGGAAAAACAAATAAACGATTGGCAAAAATGATTGTCCATTTTATTGAGACCAATCAATTAAAACAACTTTGAGCAAAGTCTTGACTTCTTTATTTTGTGCGATGAAAATAAGTCTATCAAATACACTTTTAGCCGTCAATAACTGAGATAAATATATGAATATTGCAATCATACTCGCAGGAGGAAAAGGAGAACGTTTTGGCGGGGAAGTACCCAAGCAATTTGTTGTTCTTCATGGTCATCGTGTGATTGATTATTCAATTAAAACATTTGAACAACATCCTCAAATAGGCAAAATTATCCTGGTTGTTCCAGCCAATTGGAAAGCCGAAATCATTGCGGAATACCCGAATCATACAGTTATCCTGGGCGGAGATACACGACGTGAATCATCTTATAATGGATTAAAAGCTTGCCCCAACGGCACAGACAAAGTTTTGCTTCACGATGCAGCTCGTCCTTTTTTGGATTACGATACCATTCAACGTGCGCTTGATGGTTTGGATAAAGCGGATGCTGTTGATGTTGCAATCCCTGCAACAGACACAATTATTGAAGTTAAAGATAATTATATCAGTGATATGCCTGTGCGAGATTTTCTTTATCAAGGACAAACGCCACAAGGATTTCGTTATGAGGTTATTCTTAAAGCACACGAGACAATTTTTGTAGAAACGACTGATGATATTCGCCTTGCAATGGAGATGGGCATCAAGTGTCTCTCTGTTGCCGGCTCCCACTTTAATTTCAAAATTACATCGTCAAATGATTTATATATGGCAGAACGAGTTACGCAAATTAATGCTCGTAAAACGCGCGGAAATCCTAATTTTAAAAATAAAAATGTTTTAATCTTCGGTGGAACAGGTGGCATAGGATCCGCTTTGGAAAAACAATTAAAAAAGGATAAAGCTCATGTGACTTCATTGGGATCGGAAGTCGATTTAAGCGATATAACTTTACCTGAATCTCTCAATAAAAAATGGGACATTATCATACATACAGCTGGTTTATTTATTAAAAAGCCATTTGTGGAATTAAGCATTGAGGAATGGAATCAGGTAATGGACATCAATTTACGATCAGCCTTTTTAGTCGCACAATTGGCTCAAAATACCATGAAATCTGGAGGATGGCTTACGTTTGTTGGGTCAAGTTCATCTCACAGAGGACGTTCGAGTCAATCGGTCTATGCCGCTTCTAAAGCAGCTTTAAACAATTTAACACAATCACTTGCGGCTGAATTTTTAGATTATCATATTCGTGTAAATTGTATCAATCCTCCAAGAACAGATACACCCATGCGCCACAAAGCTTTCCCAAATGAAAACAAAAATCTCCTCGCGGCTCCTGAAAGAGTTGCAAAAGATATTCTGCTCTACTGCACAGGAGAAGAAACAGGACATATTGTAAATTTAAAGTATTCGAGTCAATTCCAAGTAAGTCGATGATTCAAACCCTTAAAACTATTTCAGATGCAATGAGGCAAGTGGGACTCACTCATCTGCTTGGAGATGAGTCTTTACTGGGTCTATCTGAAAATAATCTAGAACGCTATCGATTCAATATTGTTCTTTATCAATTGCCCATTTCTTTTGCATGGTTTCGCTATTTACGCTTAGGATGGATTCTATATAAAAAAAAGATTATTGTAAAACCTAAAAGAGTTCATGCGCGATTTCAGCTAAAAATACGTGGGAAATTACATTCAGGGGGAAAAGCACCCAATTTTATTATCGTTATACCCTTTACTAAAATCAAGGAGCAATTCGTTATTGCTGAAAAAGGTCGTGAAGTAAGCTACCCCATCTCAGCAATATTGCCTCTAGATAAAATAGATTATAAAAACAGCTCTTTACCCGTACCCCATGATTTAAAAGATTTTGTAGTTAATTACCGTACAGAATTACTCTCCAGCACTTATCGTAAACACGATATAGTTTTTGACCAAAAATCGACTGAAGAAGCTGAAAATATTTTATTCGATATTGCTGAAATATTAAATCGAAATAAAAATCATTGGTGGCTTGAAGGTGGAACCTTACTCGGGCTTTATCGAGATGGCAAACTATTGGATTGGGATCATGATATTGACTTAGGTGTCCGTTTTGACTCTAGTAAACAAATTGACCGCTTATTAAAAGCACTAAGAAAAACAAACTATTTAATAAAAGTCTATGATTTCCCCGAAAAAGAAGGTGTTTGGGATTTGGGAAAAGTTCGACTCATTAAAATTTATCCTCGGCGCTATTATTTTTTTCCTACAAATTTATGTCTTGATTTATTCATTTTTTATAGAGAAAAACTCGAAGATACTCAAGAACTCGTTTATAAATATGTTGTGCATCAGAGAAATGGCTATCATCCCGCCCCTTTATTAGATGAGTTGGAAGATCTAAAGTTCAAAGGACATCGACTCAGGCGCCCCAAATATTCTGATGAATTTTTAGCTGGAAAATATGGTGAGAACTGGGAAATACCCGTAAAAGAGTGGCATGTCGCCATCGATGATAAAACCATATTAAATAATATGGAATCCCTTTAGCATTATGGATTTTTCTGCAATGGGCAAGATTCCCCAATTTTTGACTAATCTCAAATCTCAACGGATTATTCTCATAGGAAATGGTCCAAGTGCCATTGATAAAAAAAATGGAACGACTATTGATCAATTCGATACAATTATACGTATTAACAATTATGTTACAGATGGAATGGAAATGTATCTTGGATCACGGACAGATATTTGGGTAAATGGTGCAAATCAAGGACTCAAAAAACGGTCAAATATCCCCAAAAATATTTTTGTCATGATTCCGCCTTCTGTGCTAGAGCAAAAGGGTGAGGCGATACATAAACGTATTCAAAATCGATTAAGAACAGAGAAATATTTTATGCTCCCCTTACCGATCATGAAAGATCTGGAACTTTCTAGTGAAATCATTCGTCCAACAACTGGATTTTTTGCCATCTATTTTCTTTATTTGTTTGGATGTGATATTACGCTTCATGGATTTGACTTTTTCCAAGGAAGTTCGAGTCACTATTTTGATAGCCCATTGAAAAAATGGTTTAAAGACAAAGGGATTATTCGAAAAGCAGGAAAACACGATGTAAATGCAGAAAAAACTTTTATCGAAGGTCTAATTCAAAACGGAGAAATAAAACAACTTGTCAATGGAAAGTAATATGTGTACCAAAGGAATATTTTTAAATTTGATAGAGACATTATAATGAAAAATATAAATCAGAATAGCATCGCAGCATTTATACCAGCCCGTGGCGGAAGCAAAGGCGTTCCAGAGAAAAACATCCGAGCATTCTCAGGGAAACCTCTTATCGTTCATTCTATCGAATACGCAAAATCTTGTGAATATATCAACGAGATTTTTGTTTCTACGAACGATAAGGCGATTGCAAAAATCTCTGAATCGAGTGGAACAAAAATTATTCACCGTCCAGCTGAGCTCGCTACAGATACAGCCACAACAGAATCTGCCATTCAACACTTTTTAGAAACAGTTGAAGACAAACCTGATATTATTGTTTTGCTTCAAGCCACAAGTCCTTTGCGACCCAAAAATTCTCTCAATGAAGCTTTGGATATTTTTATAAATGGGAAGTTTGACTCTCTTTTAAGTCTCACGCCTACGCATCAATTTTTTTGGAAAACAAATGGTGAAACCGCTAAAGCAGAATATGATTTTGTGAATCGACCTCGCCGACAAGATTTTGCACCGAATGAAATCCCTTATGATGAAAATGGCTCTCTTTACATTTTCACCCAAAAGCATTTTGAAAAAACGGGGAATCGCTTGGGCGGAAAAATTGGATATATTACATTTTCAGAGAGATATGGTCATCAAATTGACACTTTGGATGATTTTACATTTTTAGAATCATTAGCTCATAAAAATTAAGGAGATAATACTATGATAATTACAACAACCGAAACCATTCCAAATCAAGAGATTAAGGAAGTGCTTGGCATCGCAAAAGGAAATGTAGTAAGAGCTAAGCATATCGGAAAAGACATTATGGCTGGATTAAAAAGCATAGTAGGAGGCGAAATTGGTTCTTATACTGAACTCATGACAGATGCACGAAAAATAGCGATTGAACGTATGATTGTTGATGCGGAAAATCAAGGAGCAGACGCCGTCGTAAATGTTCGTTTTGTTACGAGCATGATTGCCCAGACCATGTCTGAATTACTGGCTTATGGCACCGCAGTAAAAATTAATTAAATTTTATCATTACTAAACTGACGAAACAATATGCCCAAAATTACATTCAATAAAAAAACTATCGGAACCGACCAAGCCACTTATATTATTGCAGAAATTGGTATCAACCACCAAGGCGATGTTCAGCTGGCCAAAGAGCTTATCCAAGCGGCAAAGGATTCAGGTGCGGATGCTGTCAAACTCCAAAAACGAAGTATTCATCGGATTTTAACGCAAGAAGGATTGGATATGCCCTATGATAATCGCAATAGTTTTGGTGCAACTTACGGCGAACACAAACGCGCTTTAGAATTATCCGAAGATGATTATCATACCTTGTTCTATTTTGCTCACAATTTAGATGTAGATTTTTGTGCTTCAGGCTGGGATGAAGAAAGTATTGATTTTTTGAATACATTAGGCGTCCCCTTTTTCAAAATGGCTTCTGCAGACTTAACCAACTTTCCTCTTCTGGAACATACAGCACAAAAAAGTAAACCCATGATTCTATCTACAGGAATGGCGGATTTCTCCACGGTAAAAAAAGCGGTTAAACACGTTGAAACTTTCAATTCACAAATTGCCGTATTGCAATGCACTTCCACATACCCAGCACAATTTGATGAGATTAACCTAAATGTTTTGCAGACCTACCAAAAATCATTTCCAAATGCTGTAATTGGATATTCTGGACACGAATTGGGTATTGCCATCCCTCCTGTTGCCGTGGCTTTGGGTGCAAAAATAATTGAGCGACATTTTACGTTGGATCGAACTATGAAAGGCGGAGATCATGCTGCCTCATTGGAACCACAAGGATTTCAAAAAATGGTACGGGACATTCGACATATTGAACAAGCCATGGGAAAGCCTGAAAAAGAAATGCAAGCTTCAGAAAAGCCTGTTTTCAAAAAATTAGCGAAAAGCATTGTCTCCTTAAAAGCAATTCCGAAAGGGGCAAAAATCACACGAAATATGCTCACTACCAAAGGACCCGGAAGTGGCCTTTCTCCAACAAAAATGAACGACATTCTGGGCATGACAGCCACCGACGAGATTCCAGCCGATACCGTCATTTATGAAAAAGATTTACAATAAAATGGAATCCTCATTAAAGAAAAGAATCAAAAACATCAAATTAATTGCGACAGATATTGATGGCGTTTGGACAGATGGAAGTATGTATTATTCACCCGATGGCGATGTGATGAAATGCTTTTCTACTTACGATGGAATGGCGGTTCAAATCCTAAGAGAAATTGGAATTCCTATAGCGATTTTAACAGGAGAAAACTCTGAAATGGTTCAAAAACGTGCGGAAAAATTAAAGATCCCTTATCTCTATTTGGGTGAGCAAAATAAATTGTCTCGCCTTAAAGAAATTTGTGAATCTGAAAATATCGATTTAAATGAAATCGCTTACATTGGAGATGATATCAATGATTTGGAATGCTTAAAAGCAGTAGGGCTTACTGCCCTTTCCGCAAATTCTCCGATTCAAAATCAGTTCACGCCTGACTATCTTACAAAAATTCCTGGTGGAAAAGGTGCTTTTAGAGATTTTGCGGATTGGATTTTAGCAAACAGATAGTGGGCTTTCCCTTTGCTGGTTTATTTATTTTATAATCTCCTCTCCCCTGTTATCTGGGGGTTTTTACACATTATTAAATGCTTTAACCCAAAGATTCGCATTCATCTTCGAGGGCAAAATCAATCTATAAAAAATGTTTTAGACGCTCTTTCTGATCAGAGAGGAAACAAAACATTGCTTATGATGCATGCCGCTTCTGCTGGCGAATTTGAACAATTGAAACCCTTACTCAAACGCATTAATCGTAAACAATATTTTTGCATCCAAACCTTTACTTCTCCTACGATTTATGAGGAAGAAAAATATTCAAAACTATTTGATGCTGTTTGCTACTTCCCCTTTGATCTTCCTTGGATTGTGAATGCTTTTTACGCGAAAATAAAACCTGATATTTTTTTGATTACCCGTCATGATATTTGGCCCAATATGATTCGATTGGCACATGCCCATCACATTAAATTATTTTTCATCAATGGGAATATCCACGAGAATTCTCTGTGGGTCAAACCATTATTTTTAAGTTTGGGACGCTATTTATTCTCATTTTTTTCTATTATCACTACCGGTTCGAATAGACTCAAATCTCAGATTGAATCCCTAACAAATTCAGAGAAAATTCACGTGATTGGTGACACCAGGTTTGATCAAATTCAGGATCGCAAAAAAGAGAAGCCACAACTTTTTTCTGACGAAATTTATTCCACGAAAAATATCATTTTTGGAAGTATGGATGAATTTGATATTTCATTTGTCAAAAAATCTATTCACACCCATTTTCCCAATGGAGAGACTTCATTACAAGCGGTGAAACAGAGACTTATTTTAGTCCCACACGAAGTAGATGAAAAAACTTTACAAAACATCGAATCTCAATTTAACACAATAAATATCTCAATGATTCGATATTCTCATTTGGATGACAATATAAAAAGCTCCTGCATTCTTATCGATAGAATTGGCTTATTGGCTGATTTATATGCTTATGCAGATTTGGCTTATATTGGTGCTGGATTCGGACGAGGTGTCCATTCGGTTATCGAACCCGCTGTTCATGCCTGCGCCATCGCTTACGGCCCAAATTTCCACATTTTAGATGAGGCGGTTTCATTAGTGCAAGAAGACATTAGCACTATCGTCCGAACTGAAGAAGAGCTTTCGACTTTTTTCTCCCTTTTGAATCAAAGTGATTTATTAAACACGATTCAAAGCAAATCCATAGATTTTGTATCACACTTTAATCATCCCTCACAGATCATTTTAGATTTATTGGATTCAAAACAATGAAACACATAGCATCCTTATCATTCCTTATTTTTATGTCATGTCAAAGTCCCCCCATTTCAATTCATCAAACCCAATCGCTTATGTATCAAAATAGAGAAACGCCACCCAATGAAATTCAATCTGTCCAAACAGGATTAGATGTTTTACTCGACTCATTATCGGAAGAATTAAAGGGGAAATCTATCGCCCTTGTTACAAACCATACAGGAATTGACAAAAAGGGTATTCCTAATTATAAGCGACTCATGGCTTTAGATGGGATAGACTTAAACGTGATATTTTCGCCTGAACATGGTTTATTTGGGGAAGCGGCCGCAGGAGAAAAAGTCAATTACGACGGGAAAGAGATTCCTTTGCCTGAAGTTATAAGTTTGTATGGGAAAAACCGAAAACCATCACCAGATATGCTCGAAGAAATTGATTTAATATTATATGATATCCAAGATATTGGCGCCCGTTTTTATACCTACATTACCACCTTAGGCTTAGTCATGGAATCTGCTGGAGAATTGGATATTCCCATTTGGATACTCGATCGACCCAATCCTATTCGTGGCGATAAAATCGAAGGACCCATTTTAGATATGAACTTCCAAACTTTTGTAGGATATTATCCAATCCCCATTCGTTATGGCGGAACAGTTGGAGATTTAGGTAAAAAAATCATTCAACATAAATGGATAAACACCATACCTGAATTACGGATAATTCCAATGACTGGTTGGTCGCCTTCACTTTGGTTTGATGAAACAGATCTTCCATGGATAAAACCTTCTCCCAATATTCCTGATTTAGAAACCGCAATTATTTATCCAGGAATGTGTCTATTAGAAGGAACAAATGTGAGTGAAGGCCGCGGAACCCAACACCCCTTCAAATGGTTTGGCGCACCATGGATTGAGAGTCAAACATTTTCCCAAGCACTCAATAAATTAAATCTGCCTGGCGTTGTATTTATACCAAAATCATTCACCCCCAAAACCATCGAAGGCATGGCATGGAATCCAAAATTTGAGAATCAACTATGTCAAGGAATCGAGATAAAAATTATTGATCGCGATATTTATGAGAGTGTTGATGTTGGGGTTCAAGTTTTACATCTACTCAACACAATGTATCCTGAACAAATAAGCTATAAAGAAAAACACTTCAATCGATTATGGGGAAGTGAT
>JABHGY010000121.1 GCA_018671775.1 Fidelibacterota bacterium | reverse complement strand
GTAAAAATAATGATTTATGATATTATGGGACGGGAAGTAAAAAGACTGATAAATCAAACTCAAAATGCCGGATTCAAGTCAATCATTTGGAATGCGACTAATAATTTGGGTCAGCCGGTAAGTGCCGGCATGTACTTATACAGAATCACCGCTGGGGAATTTCATCAAACAAAGAAAATGGTCTTATTGAAATAAACCTAAGACTATCTTAGTTGTGGACAAAAAGTACGAGAAGGGATTCTCGTGTCGCAAAAATAGATTAGAGCCATCACATGAAGCATATACTAAAGCTATTAATCACTTTTCTTTGCGTGCCACTTTTTGCGCAAATGACTCTGGCAATTCATTGGGTTGTAAGCATTCAAAAAAGAGCCTCCTTTAATTAAATTAATAATGATTAAAAGATAAAGTGTGGCTGATTTCATCTTCACATCTTAAATTCTCCTCGATAAATCAACAAATTATGTTCAATCCCGAAATCATTTTTAGCACTTTCATGCTCGTCATACTTATTGGTGCAGCCTATTGGCTTAAGATTCCTAAACTAATCTATCCGTTATTTGGACTATATCTCATATTTCTGTTTTTCACTATTTCCGAGATAAACACAAAAAATAAAGCTATCCCTAACAATAAACAAGAAATAACAATCAAGCAAAATCCAAAAAATGAGGAAGCAAAAACAAAAGAGAGTGTTATTCAAGATACGATAAAAAAAGAGCCTATTAAGCCGAAGCAAATTGTTTTTGAAGATAATAGCACATTGTTTAAGGATAAGCTCAAAAATAAAAATTTGGGGCAAACACAAAAAATAGTAAAAATAATTCCAGAGCAAAATAAAATCAATGTAAAGAAAATGGTCATTTGTAAAAACATAATAAACCGTAGATCAATTCAACCAGGAAAAACTTTCAACAACACAGTGGATTCTTTATATTGTTATACAATCATTTCTAATTCAGGTGGGAAACAACATTTGACCCATATTTGGGAATATGACAATCAAGTTATGAGTAAAATAAAATATACAGTAAAGCAATCGTTAAATTGGCGTTCTTGGACGAGAAAAACTATTTTACCTCATCAAACAGGCTTATGGACAGTGTCTGTAGAGGATACATCTGGTGCTATCTTAAAAAGTATTCAATTTCATATTTCCAATTCAATCAATGATTAAAGATAGAATATCAATTTTAGGTTTAATCATTCTAATGTTTTTTGGATGTAATCCCATTAATCAAGAAGGAAATATTTCTATATCATGGACAGAAATGCTCGAAAAATCTCAAAAGGGTATTCGTATTTATTACGGGCGAAACACTGCTTTCCCATTGAATGCATGGTATGCAGAGGTTGATTTAAATCATGAAGGGATTCAAGCTAAAATCATTTCTGCTACCGATGAAGATAAGCGAGAGAAACCATCACAATTATTGCAAAATATAAATGCAACTGTAATCTTGAATGGGGGATATTTTATCATGCGCCAATCACCTACGAATCACGTGGGATTGCTAAAAGTAAATGGCGATTTATTGGAACCCGCATCTCAAACAGTTATCAGAGATAATGCACGATATTTTGTTACGCGAGGTGCTGTTAGTTTCGATACCAATAATCATCCTGATATTGCCTGGGTCACAACGAGAAATGATTCTATTTTTTATTGGGATATTCCTATAGCTAATCGTCCAGGTCATCCAGCGGAACCACCCAATTTTAATTTAGCAAACTATTGGAATGTGAAGGAGGCTTTACATGCAGGACCCATTCTCATTCAAAATGGGAAAGTTTTTATTACAACTGAAGAAGAAGTATTTTTTAATACACCCATCGCAGGTGTGCAACCACGCTCAGCTTTGGGTATTACAAAAAATAATCATTTAATTTTGCTTGTTGTCGATGGGCGGCAAACAGAAAGTCGAGGCGTTTACTTAGAAGAACTTGCCGCAATCATGTTAGATTTAAATTGCGAAGAAGCCATCAATTTGGATGGAGGAGGATCAAGTGCACTGGTTACAAAAGAAGGCCTTTTGAATCGCCCAATCGGATTAGGAATAGAACGAGAGATTATGTCTGCCATTGCTATTTTTACTGAGGAAAATGAGTGAATTGGATTCGTAGTATCTATGATTGGGTTTTAAAATGGGCTGATCGTCCTTCTGGCTCGCGTGTTTTATTTATTATCGCCTTCGCAGAAGCATCCTTTTTCCCAATTCCGCCTGATGTGCTTCTTATCCCTCTGGCTTTGGGGATGCGGAAAAAAGCATTCAAAATGGCGGCTATATGTAGTGTAGGCTCTATATTAGGCGCTTTCTTAGGGTATAGTTTAGGATACTTTGTTTGGTGGACAGAAGGTGCCTTTACACCCTTTGCGCAATTTTTCTTTCAAAATGTGCCCGGATTTTCCGTTGAGGGTTTTTATCGATTAAAAGAGTTATATGAAACATGGAATTTTTGGGTCATTTTTACAGCAGGATTTACGCCAATACCCTTTAAGCTTTTCACTATAAGTGCCGGTGCGTTTCATATTCAATTTCCATTATTTATTTTGGCGTCAGTGATTAGTCGATCAGCACGTTTTTTTCTTGTCGCAGCTTTAATTTGGAAGTTTGGGGAACCCATTCGACATTTCATTGATCGATATTTTAATGTTCTGGCAATTATCTTTACTATATTACTCGTAGGTGGTGTTTGGTTGATTAAATATTTTATCTGATTTTGATAGTTTTATTTAAAAGAAATGGTAACTTTGGAAAGTGATTTGATTGAGATTACGAACGAAGTGTAGCACAGCCTGGTTAGCGCACGTCGTTCGGGACGACGAGGTCGGAGGTTCGAATTCTCTCACTTCGGCAAGTGAAGCAAAGGAATAACGAATGATTATACAACAACAAAATGACGATGAACAACAATGGCTCGAAAGTATGGAGTCTGATGATGGACTTGAAATGGGTGAAGCCGTGAAAATACAAGACCCAATTTCTTCGTTACAATTAGAAGACCCAATCGTTTTTGAAAAGGGAACATCTATTCGAACGGCTTTGAATCAAATGCAAAACCAATCGGAAAACTATGCTTTAGTAAGGTCGAATGCTATTCTCATAGGTATCTTAACAGAAAGAGATATCCTTATGAAAATCACAGGGAAAGGCTATGATTTAAACATTACTTTAATAGAAGAATTTATGACGGCAGATCCTGAAACTTTAACGATGGAAGATCCACTTGCGTATGCCTTAAATAAAATGCATGTTGGTGGATTTCGACACGTACCTATTGTTGATGAAAATCATCACCCTGTTGCGATTATAAGCTTATCAAAAATTGTATCCATTGTAGCTGATTTTTTCAGTCAAGACATTATAAATCTTCCTCCATTGGATCGTATGGTAGATACTTCAAATCCTGAAGGAGGATAGGTGTTGATTTTGTTCAAAATATTGTATAATGATTTACCCTATTGATTTATTTTTTTCGTATTTTCCCATCCGCATTTTGCGTAAATAAATTAGGCGACAGGACGTGATTCTTGTTGTGATTTTAAAAAATACTGGAGTACATTTTGGCTAAAGAAAAACCAATTACAATCGACGGCGTAATTAAGGAAGCCTTGCCGAATTCAATGTTTCGTGTTCAAATAGAAATAGGCGAACAAGAGCATGAAGTTTTAGCATATGTTTCAGGGAAAATGAAAAAATTCTTCATTAAAATTTTACCAGGTGATACTGTTACTTTGGAAGTTTCCCCTTATGATTTATCGCGCGGTCGCATTGTGTATCGTCATAAATAACATCTCATTTTTTAGAATTTTTATTATTGCGGATAAATTTGCTTTAATAGTTTGAATATCCACCAAGATTTTCACCATCCTTCTTTTTTTAGGAAAATATTATTGCTAATTTCTCGGACTGCCTTCGTAGTTCAACGGATAGAACAAATCCCTCCTAAGGATTAGATGTAGGTTCGATTCCTACCGAGGGTACAAAACTTTTTAATTGAGGAAAATATGTTAAAACCAAAGAAAAAACTTACAAAAAAAGAATTAAAGCAAGATCCATTTTTGGAAAAAGTAGATAAAATAGAAACATACTTTGAGCACAATAAACAAAAGATAGTACAAATTATAATCGCTGCTCTTGTATTATTTTTTGGATATAAATTTATTGACAACAATAATATATCCAACAATATGGAAGCAAATTTTAAATTGAGTGAAGCAATGATTGCAGTAGAAAGAGGGGATGCTGACAATGCGATTGTTCAATTTGAATCAATGATTCAAGAATATGCCAATTCTGAAACAGAAGAAATCGGGCATTATTATTTGGGCAAAATCTTTTTTGATCAGCAAAATTATCAAGATGCGGAAAATCAACTTCGTTTGTTCGTCAAATCATCTTCTATGGATATTCTTGTTCCATCTGCCTATAAAATGTTAGCAGTAATATCTGTTGAAAATGGATTGATTGATGAAGCAATTTCTCTCTATGAAAAGGGAAAAAATAAATCGTCTTTGGGCCAGCATTCCCATGATTTGTCACTCTGTATCGCTAAACTTGAGTTAAAACGGGGAAACCACCAAAAGGCAAAAACGATCGCAGAAAAAATTGTAAAAGAAGAATTTATTGTAGAAAAAGCAAAACAAATGGCAGAAGAATTACTAGGTCAAATCCCTGGCTAATTTCGACTATGGATTTCTCGAAAAAAACACCCGATATGTTTAGCTGGACATCTGGAGATATTGCCATAGATCTTGGCACAGCAAATACATTGATTTGGCTTCAAGGAAAAGGAGTTGTAATCAATGAGCCGTCTGTTGTAGCCCGATCGGTCCATAATGATAAAATCATTGCTGTTGGGAATGAAGCTAAAGAAATGTTAGGGCGCACGCATCAAGGCATTGAAACAATCAGGCCATTGCAAGATGGTGTTATTGCAGATTTTAGAATGACCGACGAGATGATTCAAGGTTTTATCAGAAAAATAAATTTATCTCGTTTAGCGCGGCCTAGAATGGTGATTTGTGTTCCATCGGGCGTGACAGAAGTTGAGCGGAGAGCGGTAAAAGATTCTGGTGAAAGAGCTAATGCTCGTGAGGTTTATCTTATTGAAGAACCTGTTGCGGCGGCTATTGGAATTGGTTTGGATATTAGCAAGCCAGTGGGAAATATTATTGTAGATATTGGTGGAGGAACAACAGAGATCGCCGTGATTTCGCTCAATGGCGTCGTCACCAAAGAAGCCATACGAATTGCCGGTGATGAAATGGATAATGCAGTTGTTCAATGGTTCCGAAATGAGCACAAATTAGAAATTGGTATATCTATGGGCGAGTATATAAAAAAAACCGTCGGTTCGGCTATGAGAGATAATAATGCTGATACAATTGCAGTAAAAGGCAGAGATCTTGTTTCTGGTATCCCTAAGACAATCAATGTATCTTCGGATGAAATCAGACAAGCGCTTAAAGACCCTGTCAATAGCATTGTGGAAGCGGTTAAGCATGCTTTAGAAAAAACGCCACCTGAGTTGGCTGCTGATATTCTTGAACGTGGAATAATTCTTGCTGGTGGTGGTAGTCTATTGCGCGGAATTGATCAAATTATCAGAGAAAGAACCAATATCCCTGTGAATGTTGCGGAAGATCCGCTACTTTCGATTGTAAAAGGAACGGGAATGGTTTTAGAAAACCTCAAAAAATATGAAGAAGTTTTATTATAGTCGGAATTACGTGATTCTAAGACCTTAAGCTAATCCTTATTTAATGCACAGATTTTATATTGCACTTGTCCGTAACAAAGATCATGTCGCTTTTTTCTTTGCTATAATTTTATCTATAACATTACTTCTCTCTAATCAAAATCAAAAAATGATTGTGGTGCGTGGGTTTGCTTTGCAAGTTTTTAATATTATATATTCTCCTGTTTCTTGGACAAAATCTATACTACTCGTCGAAGAAGAAAATATGTTATTAAATGAAAAGTTATTATTATTAACTCTTCAAAACGAAAAAATGGTAGCAATGGAGAGTGAAAATGTTGAATTCAAAAAAATGCTCGGATTTTTAAAAGAGACGCCATTGGAAATTTTACCTGCGAAAGTGATTAATAAAGGAATTCACCCCAATTTACTATCCGTGTCTCTAAATGTAGGTAAAAACGAGGGTGTTAAGGTGAATCAACCGGCCCTAACCGCAAACGGAGTTATAGGGAAAGTGATTGAAGTAGGGAATCATTCCTGCATTGTTCAACTTCTTTCTGATTTAAATTATCGATTAAGCGTAAAAATATTACCAAGTGGTGCTACGGGTATTTTGCAATGGCTTCATGATAACAATTGTGAGGTGAAAGAGGTACCAAAAAATGTTAACATTGAAATTGGTGACCCGGTGGTGACTTCCGGTTTCAGCGATATTTATCCAGGTGGTTTACCTGTAGGGAAAGTTATCGCTATTTTTGATGAAAATTGGCAATCTCAAAAAACAATTCATCTTCAAATCAATAGTGATTTGGACGGATTGCAATATCTGTTTATAATAACAAATTCTGATTAAAATGAATTGGATCAAAACACTTATCTCTATTTTTATTGTTCTATTCGGACAATTCTTTTTAAGTGGAATTCTTGAAATCAATACGGTTAGACCAGACTTCCCTGTGATATTTATTATGTACACAGCGATTCGAAATGGGCGATTTCATGGCATTGTTATTGGTTTCTTTATTGGCATATTAGTTGATTTATCAGGCGTATCTTCATATTTTGGTTTAAGTTCATTAACTTACGTTGTTACGGCCTATCTATCTGGTTATTTACAGATGAAAAGTGATAGGTTAGATTCCGTTTATTATATGGTATCTTGGATCGGGATCTTGGCCATTCATTTTCTAATTTTCACTGTCGTGCGTTATCAAATTCTTTTAACAGAATACCATTTCCTTTTTTTGATTAAATGGATTTCTACTACGGCTTATACGTTAGGGTTTATGCTTATTTTTCAGTTTATTTATAACATCAATCCAAATAAATACTAGTTATGCTCAAAGCAGAAAATGCAGTAACAATACGTCAATATTGGGTGACCACCGGTATCGTCATTGCCTTACTTTTTCTACTTCTTGGTCGATATTTTTTGCTTCAAATCGTCAATCACGATCGATATAAAACAAAAGCGAATAATAATCGTATTCGCACGAAGACAATTCCAGCGCCTCGAGGATTAATCCTCGATCGAAATGGCCAAATTATAGTTGATAATTATCCAAGTTACGTTCTTACGGCCACACCTGGGGAAATGACAGATCGCCCCAAACAACTCGCCTTGCTTGCATCCGTGATTAATATTGATTCCAAAATATTATCTGATAATTATAAAAAATATCGTAGAGGACAATTTGTTCCTGCAAGATTATTCAGAGATTTATCCTTTGACCAAATCAGTAAAGTTGAAGAAAATAAACGCGCTTTGTCCGGCATCTCTTATGAGAAACATTCTGAAAGGTTCTATCCTGGAAAAGCAAAGTTATCCCATCTTATTGGCTTTGTGAAAGAAGTGGATAAGCCGATTCGAGAGCGTCTTAACGATCCTCGTGATTATATTATAGGTGACCTCATTGGATGGAGTGGTATTGAAAAACAATTTGAACGAAAATTGAAAGGGACAAGTGGGATTGAATATTTGGAGGTGGATACTTACGGTCGGAAAGTGGGCACATTTGAAACTTTAGAGAATATCACACCAACTCCTGGAGAGAATTTTATTACGACAATTGATTTAGATCTTCAGCTATTTCTTGAAAACTTGATGACCAAAAAGAAGGGAGCCATCATTGTATCCAATGCGCTAACAGGTGAAATATTAGCAGCAGCGAGCGCACCAGATTTTCCACCTGAATTATTTACAGGCGTTATTTTACCTGACGAATGGAATGAAATAATGAAGGATCCCGATAATCCTTTATTGAATCGTATGGTTCAGGGATTGTATCAGCCCGGATCTATCACAAAAATGATTACGGCATTTGCTTTATTCGAAAATCCTGAATTTGATCCATCACGGAAATTTAATTGTTCAGGGTTTTATCAATTCGGAGACCGTCTATTTGGTTGTTGGCTTGATTCTGGGCACGGAAATATGGATCTAAAGGAAGCCATTGAACAATCTTGTGATGTGTATTTTTACAAAACAACTCAAAATTTAGAGGTAGATCATTTAGGAAAATGGTTTCGAATTTTCGGTTTTGGTGAAAAAACAAATTTAGATTTTCCCATAGAGTTAAAAGGACTTGTTCCAACAAAATCATATTTCAATAATCGTTATGGTCGATATGGGTGGAGTAAAGGTGCGCTCCTCAATTTAGCAATTGGGCAAGGAGAATTATTGGTAACGCCCATGCAAATCGTAAAATATATTAATTTATTAGCTACTCACGGAAATACACCCAGGGTTCATTTGAATCGAAGAAATATTAGAAACCTGAAATCAGACCTCAAGCTTAACGCGGATATTTGGGATTATATTTCGGAAAGTATGTATGGAGTTGTTAACAGTGAAAAAGGGACAGGCAAAAAAGCGAATATCCACTATGATAATGTACAGATTTATGGGAAAACGGGGTCTGCTGAAAATCCTCATGGAAAAACGCATGCATGGTTTATTGGCTATGCTAAAAATGATCAAAAGCTCATAAGTGTTACAATACTGTTGGAAAATGCAGGATCAGGCGGTTCCGTTGCCGCACCATTGGCGGGCAAGATATTTAAATATCTTTTTAATGATACATCTAAGAAAATTGTCATTCATGAAAATTAATATTAGCCCTGAATTCAATAAATTTCCCTGGTCATATTTTACATTGTCTCTAGTTTTATTGTTAATTGGGATGTTGACACTTTATAGTATTTCTTATCAAGAAGAATTTAGTCTTGCAAATTCGTTCATAAAGCAAAGTATCTTTATTATACCTGCATTATTCCTATTTGTTATTGCTCTTTTTCTGCCCAGAACGCTAATTCATAAATATGCTTATATCGTTTTTATAATTGGCATAATATCAGTTATTATCCCTTATTCGCTTCCATTGAGAGCAGGCACGCATAGATGGATTTCATTTGGTCTGCCTTTTGCAATTCAACCCTCGGAATTTGTAAAGATTATTTGCATTGTTGCCGTTGCGAGATATTTATCAGATAAAAAAAATGCGCAAATGAAATCAATTACTGCGCTCATTATACCATTTTTGATTATGTTAATCCCAACATTAATAGTGCTCAAACAACCTGATTTGGGAACAGCGGTAGTAATGATGATCCCAATTATTCCCATGCTTTATTGGGCTGGGGTAAGGCCTTATCATTTATTTTTGATAGGCGCGCCATTAATTAGCATCTTAGCGGCATTTCATCCATTAGCGTTTACTATTTGGGGAATGGTATTGGGAATTATATTATATTTATCAAAACCAAAATTTTTGATTGGTGCCATATTATACTTTACAAATATATTTTTAGGTCTTTTATCTCCAATTTTATGGAATGCGCTTGCTCCCTATCAACAAGGTCGGATTTTAACTTTATTTAACCCTGATCGAGACCCTTATGGTGCCGCCTATCAAATCCTTCAAAGTATTACAGCGATTGGTTCTGGTGGCATGTGGGGAAAGGGGTGGATAGAGGGGACGCAAACGCATTTAAAATTTTTACCTGTCCAAGAATCAGATTTCATATTATCTGTAATTGGCGAAGAATTAGGGTTTGCAATGATTGCCTTTATTCTCTTCATTTTTGGTGCATTGATTATTAAAACAATCAAATTTTCGATTAGTTCTAACGATCGATTTTCGGCTCTGGTTTTAATTGGTATTGGGACAATTTTCTTTTCTCATGTTTTTGTGAATACTGCCATGACGGTGGGGCTTATTCCGGTGAAGGGTTTGCCTTTACCCTTCATCTCGGCAGGAGGGAGTTTTTTATTATCTTGCTTTTTTATGATAGGCCTGGTAATGAATTTTAGTCGTGATTACAATGCTTGACATGTTTGAATTGAATGATTGTTGTTATTTATATAAAGACTTAAATTCCGCTTCTATATTTCCATAATAATCAGGCATTTTTATGAAATCAAACAAATTATATGTTAAAATAGCCAAGAGTTTGCTTTATGTATTGCTCATTGGTATCGTATTTGGACAAAAATCAAGTAATCGAGAATTGCGTCGTTTAAATGCGAAAATAGACCGTGTTCGCGTCCAAGTTGATTCATTGGAAACAAATAATGCAATACTGCTCCCTGAATTAATGGCAGCATTCAAACAAGCAGTCAAAGGTAAAACGCAACAAGATTCTATTACACTAGTATTAATGAAGAGAATTAATACGCTTAACAATAAAATCATGATGTTAGAAAATCGTGCTATATTTATGGATAGCACATCCTTGGAGATTTTCAATAAGTTGGTTATGATTGAAAATAAAATTGTTACACTAACGAATAGTTATAGCGAGATGGCTTCACTTAAATCAGGCAAGCCATTGGTCAATGAACCGCAATACAACTCAGCCCAATATAAAATGAAGTATATGAAAAGTCTTGGACATTTTCAAAATTTAAATTATGATGCGGCGATTGCTGGATTTAAAGAATTGGTCTCAGTAGATCAAACAAATGACTTAGCGGATAATAGTCAATATTGGCTAGGCGAATGTTTATATGGTAAGAGAGAGTATAAGCAAGCTATTTTGGAGTTTGGTAAAGTTTTTTCATTTCCAGGAACAGACAAAGATGACGATGCGCAATTGAAACTTGCTCTATGTTATCAAAATATAGGAAACATAGATAAGGCAAGAAGCGAGTTTCAAAAAATAATCGATTATTTCCCTGGTAGCGAATATTATCCCAAAGCAAAAAATGCTTTAAAACAACTTTCAATCAACTAAGGCTTATGGCAAAAAAAATATTTTATGTAACAACAGAAATTATTCCATTTGCGAATGTTTCTACTATAGCAGACTTTTCCATAAATGTCCCTTTTATTTTGCAAGAGAAGGGACACGATATCAGGACTATTATCCCCAAATATGGGTTTATTAGTGAGCGAAAATATATTTTAAGAGAAGTAATTCGATTAAGAGAAATCCCATTTGAATTTGCTGGGGAAGAACATATTGCATCAGCGAAAAGTGCTTTCATTCCAAAATCGAGAGTCCAAATTTATTTTCTTGAAGATGACCAATGGTTTAAACCGTTAACAAATTTATTGTATAAATCCAAGAATGGTCGTGTTTTGTCCGATAATGGAGAAAGATATGGATTTTTTGGCAAAGCAGTTTTAGCCACGCTTCCTCATCTTTTTTGGACCCCCGATATTTTTATGTGTAATGGATGGCAAGCTGCATTCATTCCTGGTTTATATAAAGAGTTTTATGAAGGGAAAGAATTCTATAAAAAAATTAAAACCGTAATGGCTGTGCATGATTTTAATGATTATGCAGTGATGAATCGTAAAGATGTTGAATTAGCTGGAATTAAAGTGCCGAAAACTTCCAAAGGTGATGCCATTAATCTTTATGAAGTTGCAGCGCATTATGCAGATAAAATTGTAGTGTTTGATCGTCCTTCGGATAAAATATCTGAAAAATTATTAAAGCTTCCTGGTGTTCAAGCCCATAAGAAAAAAATAACGAAAATTGCAATAAAAGATGACGAATCACCTGATTATTATACTATCTCCGATAAATTGGAGCAGGTTTTTTTGAAACTTTAATTTCGTCTGATTGTAAGCTTGATATTATGAGAATTATTAGGGGAATATATTGCCTGCCGTTATTTATTGCATTTTTGAGTCTATCATGGCAATGTGCAGAGAATCCGATCGATAGTGATTTAAGTCATACGGGATTGAATCTTGATACATTAAGCATCTATTCGGTTCTTAGCTCAGCGAGTTCTTACCAAACACCACCTGAAATTGGCGGGTTAAAATATCTTTATTTCGGCTCAGATTCTTTGTTTGATATCGCATATAATTTATTTACGATTAAAGAAAGAGCGACGAATGGTCTCTATTGGAGAACGTTATTAGATTCAAGTATCCAAGTTGATAGCCTATTCTTACTCTTTAGTTCAAATGATACTTTACCCGATGGATTAATTTCGAATGTTGGATTTTCACCGGACTTTACATTTGAAGAATACACAGATAATTATAATATTTTAGATACAAATACAACTTGGATTCCATTTGGAACTCCAATGATGCGTGTGGTCAATGATACTTCAGATCAATTTGAAGAAACAGAATTGTTTTTAGACATAATAGATTATTTTTCAGCTTTAGTTGACACTGCAGATTCTAATTTAGTGAGGACATTCAAATTGAATGCAAACTCAAATTTGGAAAGTATGTATCAGGCATATAGTCGGAATTATTCTACGGGAAATCGTGGACCAAGAATTGTTGTTCATTTCTCTGACAGTACCGTAACGACTGATACAACTATTTATGATACTTTAACAGCTACTTTCGAAACAGAAAGTGATTTGACGCTTCTTGAAATTGACGCCAATAATGAAAATCTGGAATATCCTGAACTGTTTGTAGGATCGGGCGCTGGGTATAAAACGGTCGTGACTTTCGATTTTGATTCACTTGTCTTGCCCGAACAAACAATGATTCGTTCGGCAAATTTGTTTTTATATTCATCGAGAGAATTAACGAGTAATTATACAATAAATTCGTATGCAATCAATACAGATACTACGATAATAGGACAATGGTTTGATGAGGATCCATATATTGGAAAAGCATCATTTGTTTCATCGGCTTCGTTTACTGATAGCACTTTCAAATTTTCGGTAAAGAATTTCCTGCAAAATATAACTTTGGGGAATATCTCTAATTTGGGAATGATTTTAAAGCCAGATGATAGCGCAGATCCTTTCACTATTGTAGAAATTGACACAAATGATGTTTTAAAAAGTGCCCGTTTGGAGATTTTATATGAAACGCGATAGACGTATTTTTTCAATTGGGTTGCTATTTGTTTTAAATATTGTTTTTTCTCAGAGCCTAATGAATGGTTATGGTTTTGGAGGGTTGAGTTCAAGCCAGTCTGCAAGTGTATTGGGTTTAGGAAATCAATCCTTGGTTTCTTCATTCCAATCTGGTGTTTCTCTTCAAAACCCTGCAACGTGGATGGATTTGAAATTTACAAAACTAAATATTTCCTACTTGAACGATCAGTCCGTATTAGAAAGTTTTGATGCTTTGAACGGACAAACATTGATAGGCAGAGGGCAATTAATTATTCCAATCAAAGAAAAATATAGCTTTGGATTAGGATTAGCGCCTTATCGCAACCAATCTATTTCTATCATAGGTGCAGAAGAGTCCTATATCGCTTTTGATGATACACTATCTACTCAGAAATCGTTATATAGTTATGGCGGGATTAATGCTTTGTTTGTGGGTTTTGGCATTGCTCCAAAAAATGAACATCGCTTTGGCACGAAAATCCATTTATTATTTGGCTCTACAAGGCAATCATTGATGAATAATGTTGGAGGAATTGCTACAATTTCTAATGCGCGATTTGTATATTCGGGTGTATTAGTGGATGCTTACTATAATACAAATTTCGAGTATCCTGTGAATATATTTGCGAGCGTTCAGTTTGCCTATAAGCCATTGTCTTATATTTCAAAATTATATCATCCATTTGACGATACGAATCAATCTGGATATCATGATAGTGAGTTTTATTTCATGGATTTTCCTTATCAGTCTGATATCAGTTTAGCCATAGAGAATCGAGAAGAGAATATTCATAATCCCTTTCAATTTGAATTAGGATTTGAATGGAAAATGAAAGATCATATTTCCCTATCTGGTGAGTTATTATCTTGGGAAGATAAGGGGGATTATTCAAATCTTGATTTTATTATGCCGTTGAATGATTATGTAAAAAGTCGCCAGGAATATGGTTTTAGTCTCATACGATTTACACCCGCTTTACTTGCGCCAAAATTTTGGGATAAATTTCAATTAAGAGCGGGGGTACATTCGTCAAATTATCAACTTGCAAACGAATTAGAATCAATAAAAGAAATGAGTATTTCTTTTGGATTTGGATTTAAATTTAATGTGACAGGCAATCAAATTGATTTTGCCTTCCGTAGTGGAAAACGAACATATCGCGACGTCTTAGGGGTTGAATATTTTCAACATGCAATGGTTGAATTATCCTTAAGTGATTTGTGGTTTATTAAAAGGAGAGGAAACAAATAGAATGAAACGATTGAATAAATTAATGATCATTGGAATGATGGGCTTGATGGTGAATATGTGTGTTCCACCAGAGCAAGCAGCACAAGCAAATTATGAAAAAGAAAAAGCGCAGTTAGATAGTTTGCGTGAAGTAAGATGTCCGAGACTTATGAGTTCTGCTGCAGAATATTATCGAAATCAAGATTGGCGACAAACAGTCGACATTTATAAAGAAATCGCTGATTTAGGTTGCGATGAATGGAATGCCATTTATGCACCCCCGGAAGAAATTTATCAGTATTACTCTATTGCGTATGAGCAAATGGGTAAATATGATAGCGCTGAAGTTATCTTATTGAAGGGATTACGCAAAATCCCAGAAAACATCGAATTAAGAAAGAGATTGGCTTACACCTATAAACGTCAAGGGAAAATAGATCAGCAAATGATAGAATATGAAAGATTGGTTGACTTAAACCCAACCGATAAAACATTGTTAAGTGATTTGGCTAAGTTATATAAAGATGAAGAACGATATGAAGATCAGATTTTAACGCTGAATAAATTAATGGAACTTGATCCTAGTAACGAAATGATACAAAGTGATTTAGCATTGGCTTATGAAAGTAGCGGTAAAGACCCGTTAAGTATCTATCAAAAAAGGTACGAAGAGAATATGGACAATATTTCATACGGTTTAGATTTTGCAGATCGATTAATGCAAGCAGAAAGAGCTGACGAGTCGGTCTCAATTCTTAAGCGTGTTATTCGTCTTGACAATAGCTCCAAGCTTGGATTCAGGAAGCTTGCTGAAGCAAGTCAAAAAATTGATGATTTAGATGGAGCAGCATCCGCTTTAGAAACCCTATTTAAAATTGACCCTCGCGATCAAAAAGTAGCCATTAATTTATCGGATATTTATATTGATTTAAACAATTTCCACAAAGCATTGAAATGGGCCAACAAAGCGATTGATTTAAATTCGGAAACGGGCGCAGGTTTTGGGCAAAAAGGGAAAGTATATTATTTAGCATGGGATTATCTCCGTCAAAATCCATTCACACCAGATGATAGAATCGTTGCAAAATTAGCTTTTGATGCTTTTACTAAAGCAGAGGAAAAGGGATATCGTGGTTTTAATAAAAAATCCTGGTTGGCTAAAAATGCAAAAGATGTTTTGTATGGAAAAGGGCAGTGGTTTATGGCAGACCAAACCACCAAAACTAGACGAAAAATATCCACAAAATCGAAAGAATATGAATGGGTGACGGATTCGATTATTCCACCTGTATCTTGGAAATAATACATTGTCCTATATTCATCAATCTGATCCGGAGCTATTTTCAATTTTAAATAGAGAAATTGCCAGAGAAGAATCGACCTTAGAACTTATAGCATCAGAAAATTTCACCAGTCCAGCAATCTTGGAAATGGCGGGGGGTGTCATGACCAACAAATATGCGGAAGGGTATCCAGGGAAAAGATATTATGGCGGTTGTGAATTTGTCGATGAAGCGGAAGACTTAGCTCGAGATCGCTTAAAAACGTTATTTAACTGTGAATATGTAAATGTTCAGCCCCATTCAGGTTCTCAAGCGAATATGGCCACCTTGATGACCTTTTTATCGCCAGGTGAAACTGTGATGGGATTAGATCTATCTCATGGCGGACATCTAACGCACGGCAGTCCCGTTAACTTTTCAGGAAAGCTTTATAACTTCATCTCTTATCGTGTTTCAAAGCAAACAGGTCGGGTCGATTTTGATGAAGTTTATCAATTAGCAAAAGAGCATAAGCCAAAGCTTATTATTTGTGGTGGCAGTGCTTATCCACGATTTATAGAGTTTGAACAATTTAAAGATATAGCAGAAAAAGTGGGTGCATATCTCATGGCAGATATTGCGCATCCAGCAGGTTTGGTCGCGGCTGGCATACATCCTTCGCCTATGCCACATTGCGATGTAGTAACAAGCACAACGCATAAAACGCTACGTGGACCCAGAGGTGGCATTATCATGATGGGAAAAGATTTTGAAAATATTTGGGGGCGTGTTGCGCCAAAATCTGGGCGAACAAAAAATGTATCAGAATTATTAGACAGCACAGTAATGCCGGGTATCCAAGGTGGACCTTTGATGCATATCATTGCTGCAAAAGCAATTGCCTTCGGCGAAGCCTTAAAACCTGCATTTAAAATCTATGCAAAAAATGTAGTTGAGAATGCTCAATATATGGCAGAACTATTATTGAATTTAGATTATAAACTCGTATCAGATGGAACAGATACACATGTTATTTTAATTGATTTAACAAATAAAAATATCACAGGAAAAAAAGCAGAAAATGCGCTTGGTTTAGCTGGAATTACTGTGAATAAAAATATGGTTCCGTTTGATGAAAAAAGTCCATTCGTTACCAGCGGAATTCGTGTCGGAACGCCAGCCGTTACAACCCGTGGAATGGGTAAAAATGAAATTGAAAAGATTGTTAAATGGATTGATAAGTCTTTGAAATCATGTGAAGATGAATTGACCCTTCAAGAAATTAAAAGTGATGTTGCAACCCTTTGTGACGCCTTTCCGATTTATCCACATTTGAATCATTAATATTTTCCCATGTTGATTCAAAAATCATCGGGAAATTTACTACACCTAATCATAGTCGCTCTATTTTTGACGGCTTGTGCGCCAACAATCATTCGGTATTATCCTCGAGTTATTGAAAAATCATTAACAAAAAAAATTCAGATCATTGAAGTAAATCTGAATGAAAGTAGTTCGAAAGAAACCTATTTGGACTTGATGAAGTATAAGGTTCAGTATGCTTATGGATATTTACTTGAACGCGCCGATCGTGTTTATGACGATGATTATTCTGAAGCGATAATATTGCAAGACAAGGCAAAGCTTATATTTAAAGAAGCCATTGAAATTGGATTAAACCAACTGAATACTCGATACAGTTCATTTAATCAATGGTTGGCATCCGAAAAGGGCGATCAGATTTCTTTTACTCAAAAAGATACGCCTTATTTATATTGGTTGGCAGCTGCTTATGGCGGTGCGATAAAATCTAGTAGGGCAAATCCAAAATGGGTAATTCATTTACCGAAAGTAGGTCGATTATTAGAAAAAGCCATTGAAATAGAGCCAAATTGGAATTACGGATCTTTATATTCTGCCATGATTTCATTCACAGTATCTCGCCCAGATCCTTCGATAAATTTAAGAAAAACAGCACAAAAATATTTTGACTTAGCGCTCAAAGCTTCCGATGGGGAAGATGCATCACCCTATCTTGCCTTTGCAGAAAATATTTCTATTAAAGAGCAAAATAAAACAGAGTTTCTCCATTTAACAAATACTGTATTAACAATGGATATTGGTCAAAATCCCGAATTAACTTTAGGGAATATCATTGCTCAAGAACGGGCAAGATGGCTTCAATCAAAACTGGAAGATTTATTTTATGAATAAAAAATACTTAATTTTAGCGATATTAGTAATTACCCAATTGGCATTCGCTAGAAAAACAATTATAAAAATGGCAACCTTAGCTCCTGAAGGTACAGATTGGCATGGCATGCTTTTAGAAATGGGCCAAGAATGGAAAAAAGCAACAAATGGTCGCGTTCGTCTTCGTTTATATCCGGGTGGTGTGGTTGGCGATGAAAGGGATATGGTTCGCAAAATGCGAATTGGACAAATACATTCTGCCGCAATTTCTACAGAAGGCTTATATGAGATAAATCCAAACTTTGCAGCGTTTTATGTCCCCATGCTTTTTCAAGATTTAGATGATATTGAATATGTGACTGAAAAGCTCAATACTGAGTTATATCAAGGGACAAATGAAAAAGGATTTCAGCTTCTTTATCTTGTTGATGTGGGTTGGGCATATTGGTTTGGAAAAAAACCAATTTACACGCCGAGTGATCTTAAAACACATAAGTTATTTACTTGGGCGGGTGATTATGCTTGGGCAGAAGTTTGGCGTAAAGCAGGATATAATCCTGTCCCTTTGGCGATGACCGATTTGCTGTCAGGTCTTCAAACTGGACTCATAGATGCACTTTCTACGATTCCTCTTTACGCATTAGCGCAACAATCATTTGGAATAACGAATCATATGCTTGATATGAAATGGGGCATTTTAATGGCGGGGATTGTAGTCGATAACAAAACGTGGAGTCGTATTTCTAAAAAAGATCAAAAAGCGATGCAAATTATCGTAAATACAATTCGAGACAAACATATAGAAAAAAATCGCGACGCCGCACAGGAAGCTTTGAATGTAATGCAAGAACATGGGCTTGAAATCCACAAACCCACAGAAATGCAAGTCCAATCATGGAAAAATGAAGTTGAATCTATGTACCCTTTACTTAGAGGACAGGCAATTGAAGAAAATATTTTTGATAAAGTCATTCAAATTATGAAAGAAAAACCTTAATCATTTTTTTCATGCTAGAGGTAAAAGACATATTTCGTTCTAATAAATGGCAATGGGCTGGGAATACCATTGCATTAATTATTATTTTAGCAATGACCCTATTGCCGGTAATCGCTACCTTTTCAAGGATTTTCAATTTGCATGGAATTCCTGCTTCGCAAGTTATTGTTCAACACATGACACTATGGATTGGATTTGTAGGTGCCATTTTAGCCGCCCAACAGAATAAATTACTCGCCTTAACGTATAAACCACTTTTTGTTACGAGCGAAAAATTCGACCTTTCCAGATTTATCGCAAAAACTGTTTCATTACTTGTCCTCATCGCGCTGGCTTGGGGTAGTTATCAATTGATCAAGGTAGAATACGAATATCCTTTTCAAATCGCGCCTCACATTGACAGATGGTTTGCGCAAATCATCATGCCCGTTGGATTTATATTCATTGCATTTCAACTTTTTAGAAAAAGTTTTTCACTTCAAAAAGAGCAATTGTATTTCACGCTTATTTTACTAATTTTCATTATAATGACTTTTCCCATTGAATGGGTAGAAGGTTTTGGTTTTGTAAATTCTTTAGAAAATTTTAGAAACGCTTTCACGGAAGCGGGGCCTATTGTATGGATTGGCATGGGCTTAATTCTCTTGTCTCTTTTCTTTGGTGCTCCCATTTTTATTGGGCTTGGAGGGACGGCCGCTCTCATGTTTTGGACAGATTTTACGCCTGTATCAGCAATTTCAACAGAAACATATCGCATTGTGATTTCACCCACTTTGCCAACGATTCCTTTATTTACAACTGCTGGATATTTATTGGCCGAGAGTAAAGCTTCAGAGAGATTGGTGAAAGTATTTCGATCTTTATTTGGATGGGTACCAGGCGGAACGCCTGTAATCATCGTTGTTTTAAGTGGATTCTTTACTGCATTAACAGGTGGGTCTGGTGTAACAATTTTGGCTTTAGGCGGATTGCTTTTGCCTATGCTTTTAAAAGAAGGATATAGTCGCAATTTCTCTTTGGGTTTGATTACGGTTGCTGGTTCCATTGGATTGTTATTCCCTCCCAGTTTACCTGCCATTATTTATGGTGTTACGGCTGGTGTAAGTGTAAAAAATGTCTTTATAGGTGGATTAATTCCAGGGCTTTTATTGGTAGTTCTTATTAGTGGATGGGCGATTTATCAAGGGAAAGTTCAAAATGTAAAATCAACTCGATTTAATTTAAAAGAAGCTTTGCGAGATAGTTGGGAAGCGCGATGGGAATTGGTTTTACCATTTTTAATTCTATTGGGTGTTTTTGGCGGGTTCACAACCTTAGTAGAAACAGCCGCCCTTTCTGTTGTATATGTCTTTATGATTGAAACATTTATTTATAAAGATTTATCCTTAAAAAATACGCCAAGCATTTTATTGGAAAGTATCACATTAATCGGTGGCGTTCTTATGATTTTGGGTGTAGCGATGGGACTCACATCTTATTTGGTGGATGCACAAATTCCCACATTATTACTAAGTTGGGTAAAAGGGGCGATTGCATCAAAATATGTATTTTTAATTTTGCTTAATATTTTCCTCTTATTGGTTGGGTGTTTGATGGATATATTTTCTGCCATAATTGTAATTGTCCCACTGATCGCACCTTTGGGAGCACATTTTGGCATTGATCCTGTTCATTTGGCCGTGATTTTTATTGCAAACTTAGAATTGGGATTTTTAACACCTCCCGTGGGAATGAATCTGTTTTTGGCTGCTTATCGCTTCGATGAGGATATGCCCACAATTTATTTAGCCACCTTACCATTTTTTATTGTTCGATTGATTGCTGTATTATTGATTACATATATTCCAATATTAACATTGGGATTATTGTTATAATTCTTGAATCTTTTTATCGATTCAAATGTAAGAGTAATTAGCTTGATTTAAACTGGAATGAAATTGTCATTAAATTGGATAAATTAAATGTGATTCATTCCTTGACTGAATAAAAGCATTGGAATAGATTCCCCGTCATAGAAATGGAGTACGAGAATAAATAAACGCTAACAATCGTGAAAGACCGCCCAAATAGGGTAACAATAACATAACAATCAGGAGACGTTTCATGAAGCGGAAATTAACCGTACTTACAATCTTACTTGTAATCGGCACACAATCTTTGTTTGCTCAAAGCGAAGCAGGTGCTATATTTTTATTAATTGCACCCGGAGCGCGAGCTGGCGGAATGGGAGAAGCCCAAGTGGCAGTTGCAGACGATGCGTATGCTTCGTATTGGAATCCAGCTGGATTAGGATTCCTCGAAGGATCAGAACTTGCGATGATGCATGTGAACTGGCTTCCAAACCTGGCTCCAGACCTTTATTACGAATTCCTCGCTTATCGGAAAAAATATCCCAATCTAGGCACTTTAGGAGGTCATCTTATTTTCCTCAGTTTAGGTGAGCAAACTAGAACCAATGAAGTGGGTGAAAATTTGGGCACGTTCAATAGTTTTATGACCGCATTATCTCTTTCTTATAGCGCACTTATTTCCCCAAAATCATCTTTCGGTTTAAATGCAAAAATATCATATCAGCAATTGGTTGATTTGGGAGCGGGAAGTGAAAAAGGAACGGGTGCTTCTTTGGATTTTGGTTTTGACGTTGGCTATCTTAGAAAAGAATTATTAACGCCTAAACTGACTTTAGGATTAAATCTATCTAATATCGGACCCAGTGTTTCTTTCATTGACCCAGATCAAGCGGATCCACAGCCAACAAAGTTAGCCATTGGTATAAATTACGCTTTGGTGAAATCTGAATTCAATAAACTGAATATCATCTATGATGTCAATAAAATGCTCGTTGCGTCCTATCCCGATATGGATTGGGACGGAGATGGGTATATTGGCTATTATGATAAGAGTGGTCATTATAATGGCACAGGGGATTACAATAGTGAAGGCAAAATGGAAATGGCTCACACAGACCCTATTTATACGGCTTTATTTACCTCTTGGGTGGATGATTGGCTTTTGGGTGGAGATATGGATCAATACGAGTCGGGTGAAGAAGGCGATCGCCAAATTGGTGGTTTTAAGTGGGTGGATGCAGATGAAAATGGAACAATC
>JABHGY010000120.1 GCA_018671775.1 Fidelibacterota bacterium | reverse complement strand
AATAAGCCCTCTGGTTTTTTCCCGTTTTTAATCCCTTTATTTAATGCACTTCTTTTAGAGATGCCATATTTTTCATTTGTTAAGTCATAATTCCACATTCATGATTAGGAAACAATAGATTGAATGTTGGTATTTTTTAAATTATAAGCAACTGTCACTACACGGACAGTTATTCAATGTGGGGATTGATATTTTCCATCAAGTTAAATGGAGAATTCTCATGAAAAACATACTCAGATTATTCTTAATTGGATTTTTATTCCAATTAACACACGGTAAAAATCTCAAAATAATTTCCTCAAATTCTTTATCCAATTTTGAGCTCTTGGATGTTCATATTTCGGGCAATCATGCCTTTATTCCTGGCGGATTAGGTGGATTAAATATTGTCGATATTTCTCAACCCAATACCGTATCTGTCGTTGGAGAATATTTTGCAAGTGGCTGTGATTATGGCCGAATTTATTCTTGGATTACCCATGGGAATTATGCCTATGGAAATGGACGCGAATGTGGAGTCCATATTGTAGATATTTCAGATATTTCTAATCCTAGTTTTGTGAATATTTATGGTGCCGAGAATAGGCGATATGAACATGCTTCAGTCCTGGGGAATACTCTATTTTTTGCTACACATCAAATGGGAGTGGATATTGTTTCTGCTGAAAATCCTAATACCCTCACAAGTATAGCTATTATCCCAACTCATAATGCGTGGGCCACTTATCCTGAAAATGATTTTTTATATATCGCTGATGGAACAAGTGGCTTAATTGTTGTGGATATTTCTGATCTTGCAAGTCCAACCATTATCTCAGAAACACCCACAAGTGGTTCAGCGAAAGACTTGCTTAAAAAAGGAAATTTTCTCTTTATGGCCGTTGGGGCAGATGGCGTGGATATGTTTGACGTATCAAACCCTGAATCTCCTCAATTCATTTCAAATTATAATACCTCAGGATTCGCAACTAGAGTGGATGGAAATGATTCCCTCATTGTTGTTTCCGATTGGGATGATGTGGAAGTCTTAGGCTATTCCACAGGAGAACTTCTTCTGAAGGGATACAAAGATACGGGAGGGCGTGTTATGGCTGTCGCCATGGAAAATGACATCATATTTTCTGCAGAGTGGGCTCAATTTAGGCGCTTAAAATATCAAGATATCTTGACGGCTGACATCGATATTTCTCCTCATAGAATTGATTTCCCTAGGGTCAGAACACATGCATCAGAATCTCGCCATTTTACCATTGAAAACAATGGGAACGAAATTTTGAATATCAACGCTGTTTCTTCAACAAGCGAAGATTTTTCTTATGATTTCAATCAATTAGAAATTGATCCAGGCACGTCTGAACAAGTGACGATTTCCTACTCTCCCAATACTTCAGACTGGGTTGAAAATATTACGATTCACAGCAACGATTCTGACGAACCCTCCATTAGCATTCACGCATTTGGAAATTATCCTTATGGACCCATGCCTGGCGATCCTGCGCCTAATTTTAATTTACCAATCGTCAACGAATTTGGACACAATCTATCGTTAAATGATTTGGGTGGATCGCCTACGGTTTTTGTTTTTTTCACCGCTTGGTGACCAGTTTGTGCTCCGGAGTTTTCGGACATTGAAGTTTCTATCTGGCAGGAATATCAGGCTCAGGGTTTACAAGTAGTCGGCGTTTCCAATGAGTCGCTTGCGGTTATTGAAGATTTTATTGAAGATCAAGGAATTACTTTTCCCGTTCTCATCGATAATGCAGGCGTTTATAGCGACTATAATATCCCGGGAAGCCAAAGTCCCTTTCCGCGAGATTTTATCATAGATGCTCAAGGAATCATCCAATTGGCTAAAACAGAATATGATCCGGGTGCAATGATTAACGTGATTGAAAATCTCCTTGATATCACCGTTTCAAATAATCAGGAAATACCAATATCGCAGGGATTTAAACTTTTATCCAATTACCCAAATCCATTTAATCCATCAACAAATATTCGATTTTCGGTAAAAACACAACGATCAATCACGCTACAAATATATGATCTGAATGGACGTATGATAGAAACCTTAATCGATAAAATTGTTTCACCTGGAGAGCATGAAGTTCAATGGAATACTCAAAATCAGCCATCTGGTATTTATCTCATTCGTTTGCAATCTGGTGAATATTTTACCGCTCAAAAAATATCCTTGGTGAAATAATCATATGAAAAAGATATTTATACTCATGCCTTTCTTAATCAAGATTGGCTTATCTCAAGCATATCAAGTGGGAGATGTTCTATCAATGGAGCACCAAAATACGCCACTGATTTCCTGCGCAAATACTCAGGGAGATCTCTTTCTTCGTGATTACAATGGCGCTTTAAACGGAGGAGATTATACCGTAACACTCATTAATACATTCACATCATGGTGCACATATTGTCAGCAAGAAATTCTCCCTGTCAATCAATTATTTGAAGAACACTACGATCGGGGATTCCGTGTTGTTTCTTTTGGAAGACAATGGTATTCTCCTTATAGCTGCAGTGATTGGGCTGAATTGGGCGCGACTTATCCTTTAATTGATGATGATTCTTTGATGGTATGGTCTTGGTTTGGACTCGGAACTGTGCCTCAAAATATTATCTTGGATCACAATATGATCGTTCAATATTCTGTTATAGGATATAATCATTCTGAACTTGTAAACATTCTCGAGCAATTACTTTCTGAACTTCCAACTGTTTCCACTAAAACAGAATCTTTTCTTCCTGGGGAATTTGAAGTGACCGCTATTTTCCCAAATCCATTTAATCCGACTACTTCAATCACTCTTGAATTAAATCATGAAACAGATGTGAATTTAATTGTGAGAGATATTTCTGGAAAAATAATCGATTCAAAACAATATTTCAATTTACCTGCTGGGAAAAATAATATCAAATGGGATGGGAAGAATTTTGCCAGTGGACTCTATTTTTTTCAACTTTCAGCTGAAAATTGGACACAAACAATCAAAGGGAGTTTGTTAAAATAATGAAAAAGAAACTTAACGGGAGTGTCTGATGAAAAAACTATTTTTCTTATCCTTCTTTTTATTACTAGGAGCATGTAAAGATGCAGATTTACTCGCATCTGACCTTGAATCGAAAGATTGGTTAGTTGATAACAACTTTATCCGCCAAGGATGTTTTGCTGGGAAAGATTGTATTCCAAGTCTTCAACAACCCCATAAATCTTTAGTGGATGGAGATGATCTTGAATTTCTTGACGACAATGATCTCGTTGTTGGGATTTGGGATGGGGAACAATATGTCGCATTTCCCCATTCTATTTTAGACTGGCATGAAATTATCAATGAGAATGGATATAGTATTTCTTATTGTCCACTGACTGGAAGTGCTTTACATTTTGAGACAGAAAGTGAATTTGGCGTCTCCGGACTTTTATATAATAGTAACTTAATTATGTATGATCGTAATTCGGATAGCCACTGGCCCCAAATGTTTTTGAAAGCTGCAGAAGGATCTCGCCAAGGAGATCAGTTAGTAATTAAAACATTGATTGAAACAAATTGGGGGACTTGGAAAAAATTATTTCCAGATTCCAAAATTGTAAATTCACAAACAAACTATTCCAGAAATTATGATGCCTATCCTTATGGACAATATCGGACCTGTAATTCACAATCATGTGGCGACTATATCTTTTTCCCTGTGCCTCCTGTCGATAATCGCTTGCCCGAAAAAACGCGCGTTTTATCTATCATTTCTGAGAATACACAAAAAGCATTTCCTCTCAAAAATTTTGAAGAACCAACATTATTGAATGAAATCATTGATGGAAAACATTATTCAATCATTCTTTCTTCCAAAGAAAAAATAGGGATTGCTTTTGAAACATCGTCTCCACTTTCTATCGCAGAATGGAGTATAGAAAACGGTACCATTCTCCTTGAAAATGAAAATGGAGATCAATGGGATATCCTCGGGAAATCAATTGATGAAAATTCAAATGATCTTATTGGCGCAAAAGCCTTTATTTCTTATTGGTTTTCTCAGGCAGCTTTTTACCCAAACACAGAAATACATTTATGAATCACATAAAATTATGCTTCATCATACTGATGTTGATTCATCCATTATTCGGACAGGTGTGCTGCTCTCTTGTGGGCACCGTTGATCGTGGTGGTGGCGGAGCAGCTTCATTAAACTGGGGAACGCATTGGCCATCCAATTTTGACAATAAAAAGTCATTCAAATGGGCCAGTGGTATCAATACTAGCCATACAGCAGATGAAGCCTTAAATATTCGTTATGGTGCCTCATTAAGTGTTCATGGACTATTGTCTCACTATATTGGACAGCGGACTATTGGCTATCTGAAAATCGAAAGTACTTGGCTACAAATTGAAGAATTTTTATCTTTTTCAAATAGTAGTAGCCAGATTAATCAATTGGGATTTCGAACAGGATTTCGACATTTACTTCCAGAAAAATGGGGCTTTATATTTGGAGAATTGCGTTTACCAAAATCGCCCACATTCGCAAATCCTAAATTTCCATTTACAACCGGGGCGGTCCCCGTTTTTATGATTGGATACACCAATCAGATTCAGATGCCCTGGGCAATAAAGTCTCCTTTGTTCCTGCCCGAATTATCATGGTCCGTTTCATTGGCTAAAAACCAAAAAATGCAAGCTGATGTTTATCTCGATGATGAATTGAATGCTCATATTTCTTCTTTCGTTTATTCGATTTATCCATTAGCTATTATCCCTTTTATAAGCATACAGGCTCAGAAATTACTAGCGCCACTCTCTCCTTGGGAATCTGAACGGCAAACTCGCAGACTAAATGTGATGACATTTGGTTTGGACTTTACCCCCACTCACCATAATTGGAAGTGGATTCACTTACGCTTTGACCTCCCCATTTACCAATGGACTTCAAATGGTAATTTCCCAGATGGGGCCGAACCTGTTCCTCGAGTTTCCCTTTCAATCACCAAAAGCGGTACCATTAGAAATAGCTGGGGAAATGAAAAATAAATATCTTATATTCTCTCTTTTGCTCGTGGTTGCTTGTGAGCCCGTTTTGGATGAGAACCCCAATCCTTCCATTTTAGGTCATTGGACAATACAAGACAATAATGATTCAGATACCCTTTTGCTTTATTTTTCACTGACTTGGAATTTTAAACAAGAAAATTTATTGGTTGAAAAAGGATGTTCTGATACACAATGCTGGCAAGAAGAACTTCGTTGGAATATGATACAAGATTCATTACAAATTTTTCGGTTTGATTATTTACTTAAAATGGGTCAAGTCACTATCGAGACGGATAGACTCATTATTGCATGGAATGACTTTAATAAATCCATTTTTTTAAGAACGGATGATGAATAAATATATTCAAGAAATACGGATATAAGGGCTTCCTTGAAATGGGTCTGAATAGGGGAGCCCTATCATATCATATAACTTTGCAGGGACAGAAATATCCCCAAGATATAAATCGCCTAAACTCATTTTATTTTCAGAATTATCCATACCCACTTTTGGTAAGGCTAGCGTCAATGTTGCCCTTGCTTGAACAAAAAAAGATTGCTCCATTTTTTTATCAAATTTGAAACCACTTGGCGCATCCAATGAAATAATAATTTTTGATGGAAATCGAGTCAACATCTTCACCGCTTCTTTTGTTTGTCCATGTAAAGCACCTTTAAGGCCATAGCCAATCATGGCGTCAATCAGCAAATCGGATTTAGCAATTAATTTCTCTAATTGGGTAGCGCTTGCTTGAATGATTTGGCGAACCGGTAATGCGCTTAATATGTTCCACTGCTTTTCAGGAATGGGTTTTAACTTTGATGCTTCTGCCATAAGAACTACTGTTATATCAAATCCTCGATTAGATAAATGGCGAGCTGCCACCATTCCACCTTCACCATTATTTCCAGATCCACATAATATCGATATTTTAGGTGAATCCGGTAATTTATTAGGAAGATAGTCTTGGCTTAATTGCGCTAATGTCCTTCCCGCATTTTCCATCATTTGAATTAAGGATATTCCAAATTCATTTATCATCAATCGATCAAGCTCTTTCATCTGATCAATCGTAATGAAAGAAAATTTATTTTTCATTTACTTTTGACATTTGGATCATCAACTGGTTTGACGATTGATATCCAAGAGTTCGGGAAATTTCTTTACCAGATTCATCCAATAATATCACCACTGGAATAGCTGAAATATTAAAATCTTGCGCTGTTTTTCGCCCTATTGGATCGTCCACATCAATTTTAATGGCAATGAACGCTTCAAGCGTGGTTTGGATTTCTGAATTTTTAAAGGTTGTTTGATCCATTTTAACACAATTATGACACCAATCAGCATGAAATTTAATGAATATAAGCTTTCCTTTCATTTTGGAAATGGTTTGGGCTTCTGCCAAATTCAAGCCCGTAAATACCGTCTTGTCCACTGCAAAGATAAAAGTATTTAAGAAAATGAGGATTAATAATATGGTTTTTTTCATGTTTAACTCCAAATTTTATTTTGAGGAATATGAATCTCTAATTCAATTTTAACCTTATCTTTCACTTTCATAGGACCCATCCCGGGAGCTTTTATTCCATAATTCTCTAAACTGACCTCCGTTGTGCCTTTTACGGATAATCCTTGCTTATCTTTTAGAAGGAATAAATCTAAATGATGGCTTTTTTCTATCCCATTTATTGTCAGAATTCCGTCTAATAAAACTGATCCTTCCTTTAATTCATATCCGGTTTTAGCCGTGAATGTGATTGTTTTATATTTATTATCAAAAATAGATAATCTCATATGTGCATCTCTCATCCAATTTTCAGTCGTAATCCGTTTTATAGGAATGGAAACATCTACAGTCCGTACACCATCTATCGGATCTGAAACTTGAATATCAAAATATTCAACTATGACCGGGAATGATTCGCCCTTCGTTAAAAATACGCTTCCAGTTATTTGACCTGAGTCATTTGTTAAGGTAAATGCACCCATGGTGATTAAGGGTAAAAACAGGAGTGCTATTCGTTTTTTAAATGATTTTTTCATGGTTAGTCCTTTCTTAATGGTCAATGGAATCAATTAAATCATGGGCAATTTTATATTGCCATGATGATATAAAACTGTCAATCAAACGACAGTTTGCTTAAAATTTATATATTTTTTCTCATCAATTTCCGTCGCCTATAATCGATAGTGTCAACGGCTCTCACAGCATATTCCTGTGCAGTATAAACTTGCTTCATCATGGGCTCATCTTCTCGTTTTGCCATATCTCCAACGGCAAATAATCCTTTGATAGATGTTTCACCTTTATGATTAATCCAAACATGACGTTTTTCTTTTGCTTGCTTTTCGTCCATGAGTCGAGCGTTTAATTGTTGCGCTAAATCATTGTAAACACGATGCAATCCAAGAGAAACTAATCCAAATTTTACATTGACGGATTCATGAAGCTCAAATTCAAACCCATATAATTGTTTGACACCTTCACTCATTAAACCTTTAATGGGTTCAAAAATAATTTCTACTCCATATTTTTCCAAAATTGCGATTCTATCTTCTGATATTTCTACTTCATGCCCATTGCTTAAAATATATGACTTATTCTTATATCTTTCATGGAGCATCATGGCTAATTCTGCCGCCACATTAGAATGGCCAATCACAGCAACAGAATCATCGCTTGTCAAATGACCTTCACAGCGAATACAATATAAAACTTGCTCACGATTTGCAAACGGATAGATCCATTTTGGTGTTTCTTCCCATTCCCCTTTTTTATTTTGCTTTAAAATATGAGGTTGCTCGTCCATCACGCCTGTGGATAAAATGACTGATTTCCCTTCATATTTCTCTTCTTCAAGTTCAATTATAAACCCAGATTCTGTTTTTTCTAATTGAAAAACTTCCTTTTCTAACAGCGTCATATTTGGGAATCCCTTTTCAATGCGCTGAATGGTGTTTTGAATTAACATCCTATTGTTAATATGGTAATGTTCATTTTCAAGATACGCAATGGCTTCGTTTTGTTTATGTTTTTTCAAGGTTTTAATGGCTTGGTTTTTGATAATATCTTCATGGAAGCCCACAATATTATCCAAATTCATTACCCATTGAGAACGACTTCGTTTTCGATTCTTTTTCGAGCCTAAAATCCAAAGCGTATTCATTCCATTTTGAGCAGCGCGAAGTGCAGAAGCTGACCCGCCAATGCCTCCGCCAATAATAATAACATCAAACATAGTTTAATCCTTTTCTAATTGAGTCCAATTCTTAATTTTAAAATTTCCTACTGATTCAACTGTTTCATAAATCTCATCGATCGTCTTTTCTGATAAATAATAAACAACAGTAAACTGTCTTGTCTCTTGATCAAATGTGTGTGTTTTTATATTTTTCAACCCATCCAGGGCATTTTCGATATTAGTCGGTCATCCCATTCATAGTATGCCACCACGAACATCCATCCCTTCCACGCCAAAAGTTACTGTCCTTACAGATTCATTTTTTGTGCAAAATGACAGTGATACCATGATCATTGTCATCAAAGATATTTTCATCGTTCCTCCTCAATAAATGATTTTATTTCGCTTATTGGTAGATGATCCCCAATATTTTTTCCATAATAAGCCGTGTGAATTATTCCATTTTCACCAATGAGAAAATCTGCTGGAATCATGGCTAAATCGCCCTCCATTTTCCCTGGCAGAAATCCTTTTAGCATGCCTTTCATCGCTGTTGGCAATCCCGCCAAATATCCGACCCAAGATGATTCCACATTATATTTTTTATATAATTTTCTTTCCGGATCGGGAATAATTGGAAAGAGCAAATCGTCCTTTGCAATATAGTCCAAAATACTATCTTTTGGAGACTCAAACACAGCCAAAATATTAAATCCATTTTGCTTTAAGTCGTCATAAGCTTTTGTTAATTCATGTATCCGTAAGTTACATGCTGGACAAGATGCGTATCGAAAAAAAGATAAGATCCATTTGTTCTCCTTATATTTCTTTGTGGAATGCTCATTTTCAAAAATATCTTTGATGAAAAAACTTGGAGCCACTTCACCTTGTTTTAATCGCATAATTTGATACTCTTTCGAATTTGAATCATCATGTTTTTACCTTAATAAATGGAACGATTAAAAGTTTGGCTAAACCAATTTTTTGTGTATTTTGATATTTATTTAATCCGATATCCATCATTTGATGCCCATTACTCGGCTGAGCCAAATAATTGCCAAAAATATAATCCCACAAGGATAAATTGAACCCAAAGTTTGTATTATATTCCTCAGAAATCACGGAATGGTGGACGCGATGCATATCTGGTGTAACCACAAAAATTCGAAGCACTTTATCTATGGCTTTCGGTATTTGAATATTGCTATGATTGAACATGGCCAATCCATTTAAAATAATTTCAAAAAGCAAAATAGCCAAGACTGGGACCCCGAGCAAAATAACAAAAACACATTTTAATAAAAAAGATATCAAAATTTCAATCGGATGAAATCGTGCACCAGTTGTTACATCCATGTCTTGATCGATATGATGAATTTGATGCAATCGCCAAAGTATTGGAATTTTATGGAAAATAAAATGTTGAATATAAATAATGAAGTCAAGAAGAATGATTGAAAGAAGAATAGATCCAAGATGGGAAATTGAAATCATGTTAAAGAACCCCCATTGGTTTTGATTCGTTATAAAAGCAATACTCGCCGTAGAAAATGGAATGAACACAACAATAAATAGACTATTAATCGTCATTAAAACAAAGTTCGTAGGCCAGCGTTTTTTTCGGTTAAATCGAAGATCTCGTTTTGGTTTAAGTACTTCCCAAATACACATTGATGTCAGCATAATTAAAAATATACTAAGCCGAATAATCAATTCATTCATGAGTCATACTAATAAAGACCCGGGTTCGGTATAGGGATAAATTTCTTCATAGGTCATAACCTGAGCCATGCTGATGCGTCTGAAAATATGGCTTCTATCCAAATCTTTTGATGAATTCAAACCAGAAGCTGCCATAAGTTCTGCAAAACTATGTAGCGTTTCATGGTGAAAATTGGCAACACGTTTTGATTTGTTTTCGACATCTAATCCTCGCATCAACGATTTATCTTGGGTCGCAACGCCCACGGGACAGGTATTATGATTGCATTTCAACGCTTGGATACACCCCAACGCCATCATCATTCCCCGAGCGCTATTGATCATATCCGCACCCAATGCAATTATTTTCGCAATATGAAATCCCGAAATAATTTTCCCCGATGCAATTAGTTTTATCTCCTCTCTTAATCCAAAGCCTACTAATGTATCATGGACAAATGCCAAAGCATCTCGCAACGGCATTCCCAAGGAATTAGAAAATTCAACCGGCGCAGCACCCGTTCCTCCTTCACCACCATCAACCGTAATAAAATCTGGTTTAATGCCAGAGGAAGTCATGGCTTCACATAATTCAATAAATTCTTGTTTACGTCCCACACATAACTTGAAACCAATCGGCTTTCCACCCGATAATTCTCTTAATTTTTGAATAAATCGCATTAAACCTTCCCCATCACCAAAAACTGAATGTCCTGGTGGCGAATGGACATCTTTATAGGGTTCAACATGACGAATTTTTGCAATTTCTTCCGTATTTTTTACCGCGGGTAAAATACCGCCGTGACCCGGTTTTGCGCCTTGAGATAATTTGATTTCAACCATTTTCACTTGTTCAAGACTTGCATTTTCTTTAAATGTAATGGGGCAAAATTCCCCCTCTTCTGTTCTAGATCCAAAATAACCAGTTCCGATTTGCCAGATTAAATCACCGCCAAATTTCTTATGATAAGGACTGATTCCACCTTCGCCTGTGTTGTGAGCAAAATTGTCCATTTTGGCGCCTTTATTTAGAGCCATGATTGCAGTCTTGCTCAACGCCCCGTAACTCATAGCTGAAATATTCATCAAACTGGCAGAATAAGGTTTTTTACAATCGGAACCACCAACCATCACACGTGGATGAGCATCAACATTCTTTGGATTTTTTGCATACAATGAATAATCCATCCATTCATATCCTTCACTATAAACATCCATCTGTGTGCCAAAAGGAACCGTGTCATTGACTTTTTTGGCTCTACGATAAACCAAAGATCGGTAAATACGATTTATAGGTCTGCCCTCTGTATCTGTTTCCACAAAATATTGCATTATTTCAGGACGAATTTTTTCCAAAAGATAGCGCCCATGGCCAATCACTGGGAAATTTCTTCTAATCGCTTGGTGGGGTTGCATCATATCTAAAATGCCGATTAAAGTGATGGGGCCGACCACAATTAGACTCCATATAATGGCTGGCCAAAATTGATAAATAATGCCAATTATGCCGAATAGTAAAATGGCAACGATAACAAATTTATTTCTAACACTCATTTCTTATTCCTTCACTTTAATAGGATGATTGAATTGACAAGATGGAAAATAATACTTTTTCCTTAATCCTCTTATCTTGCTATTTATATTTTTCTACCTTCTCCACGAATGAAATTTCTTCACCCAATTTAACAAACCTTCTGGTGCGTGTGCTTTTTTCCAATTACCTGCCAAATATTTATTAGCTTCTCCCATAGTTGGATACGCATGAATGGTGCCCAGAATTTTATTCAATCCCAATCCGTATTTCATGGCAAGGACAAATTCCGCCAAAAGGTCTCCCGCGTGTGCGCCCACAATAGTAGCACCTAAAATCGTATCTTTACCTTTTGGAGTAATCACCTTTACAAAACCACTGTCTTCTCCATCGGCAATGGCTCTGTCCAAATCATCTAAGCCATAACGGGTAATTTCAAAATCAAGGCCTTCTTCTAAGGCTTCTTGTTCGTTTATTCCTACGCGAGCCACTTCCGGATCGGTGAAGGTTGTCCATGGAATTACTCTATAATCCGTTTTGAATTTTTTGAATGGACTGAATAAACTGTTCACCGCAGCATACCAAGCCTGATGCGCAGCAAAATGGGTAAATTGATAGGGACCGGTTACATCTCCTACAGCATAAATATTCGGGTAATTCGTCCGCAAAAAGTTATCCGCTTCGATGGTGCCATTTTTTCGGATTTCCACGCCCAGCTCTTCCAAACCAAACCCCGTAACATTTGCCTTTCGCCCTAAAGCCATAATAATTTCATCAGCTTCAATATTGAGTTTATCGGGCTTGCAATTACATGTTACGACTTTTGAGCCATGTTCATTTTTAAATCCTTCAACCATGTGTCCTGTTAAAACAGTGATACCTTCTGTTTCAAATTTTTCCCGAACCGCACCACTCACTTCTTTATCTTCTTTCAAAAGCAGACGATTCATACCTTCGAGTATTGTAACGTGTGATCCAAATCGAGAAAATGTCTGTGCCAGTTCGCAACCAATAGGACCGCCGCCAACCACAACCAATCGTTTGGGTAACTCACGCATATTCCATAAGGTGTCGCTGGTGAGTGGATTTACTTGTTCAATTCCCGGAATGGGTGGGACTAATGGACGAGCTCCTGTTGCGACGACGATATTTTTTGTGGTCAAAATTTCACCATTCACTTCCACGCGATAAGGATCGAGAATCTTCGCTTCACCTTCATACACATTCACTCCTAATTCAGAATATCGTTCCACAGAATCATGGGGTTCAATTTTTTTAATCACATTATGAACTCGGTCCATGACTTTTGCAAAATCATATTTTATTTCCGCAGAATCAAATCCCCACTCTTTTGCTCTTTCAGCATAATAAAGCATCTTGGCAGATCGAATAATTGCTTTGCTGGGCACACATCCCGTATTTAAACAATCTCCACCCATTTTATGTTTTTCGATTAAGGCGACTTTCGCTTTTACTGCAGCCGCAATGTAGGCAGAAACCAATCCGCCGGACCCGCCACCAATAACCACCATATTATAATCATAATGCATTGGTTTTTTGGATTTCATTCTATTTTTCCTTCTTTTTAAATGTTCAACTAAATTTTTTGAGATAAGTGGGAAAACACCCAAAAGTGCAAATGCCAAAATCATATTGAGCGATAAAATGCCCGACAAAGATTCTAATTTGCTAATTTGCGTCCCTGCATTTACGAAAACCGCTGTTCCCGGCAACATCCCAATTTGACTTACGAATGCATACGTAATAATACCAATATAAGTTTTCGCAAAAGCGGCATTCACCAGAAAAAATGGGAAAACCGGGCTCAACCGAGACATAAATAAAAATAATGCTCCATCTTTTTCTACGCCATGATTCACCTTTTTCATGATGGGCTTCAACTTTTCCTGAAATGCATTTCGGAATAAATACCGGCAATTGATCATGGCCATCGTTGCGCCGATTGTGCTGGCAAATGATACAAGAATGGTTCCGGTTACCAGCCCAAAAATAGCACCGCCGGCAATCGTCATAATGGTTGCGCCGGGCAAGGAAAGCATAGCCATAATAATATAAATCCCGGAATAAATAGAAATCGTTTTGACTTTGTTGGCCAAATAATATTCATTCAAAGTGGACTGCTGGGATTTCAAGTATTCAAAATTCAAAACCTGCCCCAAGTCAAAAATGTAATAAGAAGCCACAACCGTAGCAATGGCAAATAGTAGTAAACTCTTTTTAATCATATTTTTATTTCTCTTTGACAGGATTTACTGGATGAACAGAATGTATAAAAACATACTTCATTTTATGATTTTTATTTTTTCATCCAGTAAATCCTGTTATCCTGTTCCTTTTATCTTGTTAATTCAATAAAATCTATCCAAGCCGTTGTCGATTCTCCCGTATTATCAGAATCACTCATAATGGCAAGACTGGCTTTTTTAGGTGGCTCTTCACCAAACGCTTTTCGATAATCTTTTAAAATATTTACATTTTCTACCATCCATTTTCCTACATTCGTTTTTCCTTTTTGTAGCAGTATCATTTGCGCTTTTTCCGTATAAGAATTAGGAATGATTTTTTCCGAATAATTTTTATTCGCCCAAATATAATTCAAACTGCTGTGGGGCGGATATTCTCCATAAAATAATTTTGCCGATTCGTATAGCGCCGATTCCCAAAAACCTGCTGACTTTGGGTCATATTCAAACATAACATAAATCCGAACAGGATAATCATCTCCCATTTTTTCCTTTGCATTTCCTTTTGAATATACATTGGAAACTTTCCACTTCCACCGTAGCAATGGCGATTCATTCACGTTAAAAGACTTTTCCCAAATCAAGCCCGAAGCAGAATTATTTGACTCTGCTTTTAAATAAGATTCGTTGAAATTTCCTTGCTCAATGGAATATTGTGTATGTTTTTCGATCTTTTCAAACGTGAGTGGTTTCCAATTATTTATCGATTCAAATGGTTCCAATAAAATGGATTGGCTGAAAATAACAGAAACAAAGAAAAATAAATTTGCCCAAAGAATGAAACGGGCAAAACAATTGTTTTTATGAATCATTTATCTCCCGTTTTTTCCTGACCTTTGTTCCAAAAAATCATTTTCCAATTGTACGCCCAAAGTAAGAACGTTTCGATTAACAAAATTAAAATAATTGATAACCAAAATAATATGGAGAATTTGTTGATCTGTGAATCCTAACGTTTTTAATTCGTCAATTTCATTTTTAGATGTTTTATGAGGCGATTCGGTTATTTTTTCTGCCAATAATAAAACAGCTAAATCTTTTTTATCCAGTGTCTTGCTAATCGAAGACCAATCTCTAGTTTGAATCCATTTTAATAATTGATTGTCCTTCAAAATGTCTGACAATGGACGGCTATGATGCTGGATACAATAATGACATTTATTCGTTGAAGAAACGATCACGGCAATCATTTCCAATAATTTTCTGGAAAGACCCGTAAATCTCGATTTAAACATAAGCGTGGTGTATAAATGAAAATGATCTTCTAATGTTTGGGGTAAAAGAGACTGTAATTGCATCACCTCTGCAACCTCTCCGCGAGAAGATTGAATTTTTTGATATATTTTATCCAACTCCCCATCTGCTTTATTTGAGGGAATCGTTTTAATCCATGTCATCTAATAATTTTCTGATATATCATTTTTTTCTTGGCTAAGTAAATTTAGAAAGGGGAACAATTTCTTAATTGTTCCCCTTTTAAGATTTCATAATTTGGATTAGGCGTTTGCTTCGTTTGCGCCATTTCCTTTGACGGCAAAAAACAATGCAATTGCTAAAATAAGCACTTGAAATTCCATGCCTTTTCCTGGCATATCTGGACTCATATTTACTGAATTCCAGCCATTTTGCGCATGAACCATTCCAATGGCGCCAACCATGGGCACTGCCATTAAAAGCCCTGCAATCCGTGTGGCCCAATCAGGGCCCAATCCGCCCCATAGTATTAATATAGCTCCGCCTACTTCCATCATAGCCAGCATATAAACAGCAATAACAGGCATGCCCATCATATCAGCCATTCCCTGCGCCATCATAAATTTCGGGAATCCATGATACAGAAATGTTGCTGCCAGTGATGCGCGAGGCAGCCAATGACCCAATCCTGAAAAGTTATTCAATGTATTCATTTTATTTCTCCTTTTTTTGGTTAATGAATTTTTATTTTTCTAGTACACTTTTATTTTTTTTGAAGTATCTAGCGCTTTTATTTTTTTATCAAATTGCTCCAAATCAATACCACCCAAATACCACAATTGACGATCAACCCAAGTCGCTGGTGTAATAAAGCTTTGCAATCCTTTCGGCGCACGCTCACCTTTTTCAATATCAAAAGTACTAAGCTTTATATTAGCGTGAGATTGCTTGTATTTTTCCAATTCAGTGATAACTTCGTCGCAAATTAAGCATGAAGCCCTGGTAATCACTTGAACCTGATGTATATTTTTATTTTTTTCAATTTTTAACATGGCGTATTTTATTTATACTCATCTAAACGAATCTGTCCGCAGACTGACACTTATTTGTTTTGCTTCCAACTTTTATCACGAATCAATAAATGTCGACGGGAATATTTAATTTTATTTTCTGTAACTAAATCATTTAAAATTGTATTCACTGTCTGCCGTGCAGTAGCGGTCAAATCAGCAATTTCTTGATGGGTTAAAAAAGGTCGCACCATCACGCCATCCACCATTTTTTTTCCAAAGTTTTTTCCATATCGCTTTAAAAAAGCAATGATTCTTTCTTTCGCATTTTTAAAGACCAAATCCTCAATTTTTGCTTCGATTCTTCGCAATTTAAATCCAATAAATTTGTTAATACTCAAATTCAATTTGGGATTCGATAACATCATGTCTTGAAAAATATCTTTATTGATAGAACAAACAACCGCATCCTCCACAACTTCGGCTATATTTTCATGAACATCCTGCCCCAACAACGAACCTTCACCAAAAATTTCGCCTGGACCTAAAAGTTGCATGGTTGTAATTCGTCCATCTTCAGATATTCGGGAAATCTTTATCTTCCCCGCCTTTAAAAAATAAATATTATTACTGCTCTCATCTGGAAAATAAATAATGTCCTTCTTTTTGCTTTCCTTCATCCTAGACATTTTATTCATTCTCTCCATGGATGTAGTATCTATTCCTTGGAATAAATTGAAATTTTGCAAATACCATATTTTTGTTTTTTCTGACATATTTATTTTAAGCTTAATAACTTGAAAAAATTGGAGATCGCCACGTCCTTCATTTTAGCGAGATCGAAATTATCTACTGCCTTTGCATTAAAAATTTCTTGCTCAATAAAAAACATTAATACTGCAAAATGAAATAATCTTACTTGCAGAGGAATATCAAAATTTTTATTGAATCCCCAATAAGTCTGACCATATTTAATTCTATCCTCCATAATATGCCAAAAACCATTTTTTATTTGTAGATATTTATTTTTACCCATTTTACCGCCATCCATACTTACTTGGAGCAAGAGACGTAGATATGCCGATCTTTCAGAAGAGACTTCAATCATGCTAGATAAATAACAATCAATAAATAATTTGAAATCATCAATTGTTATGATGTTTTTCGCTGGAATTAAAGGATGAGTCGTCTTTTCGTAACGAATCATTATTTGCTGAATAATATCACTTTTTGAATTGAAATACTTGAACAGCGCCCCTTCCGAAATTCCACTTTCCTTTGCAATCTCTGCAGTGCGAATAGATTCCAAAGGCTTTCGACCAACTAAGTTTAATGTGCTCTCCAAAATGTGTTGGATGCGATCTTCTTTCTTCATTCGTATTGTAGCCATAAGATAATATAGTAAGCACTTACTATATTATGAAAGAAAAACTTTTTGATTATTTCATTATCGATTAAGAAACTTACTTTTTTATAAAATAAGCAGGGGAAACAAAAGCTTCCCCTGCTCTATAAGTAAACCCGCACAAGTGCGAGACTGACGTTATTTATAATCTAATTT